>DBVL01000080.1:0-17722 GCA_002308475.1 Spirochaetales bacterium UBA1265
ACCTTGACGATCTCCACCGTCTGCTTCTGAGAAACGGACATGTCGTAGATCTTTTTCTTCGGATCTACCTGGAAACCGTACTTGCCGCAGATTTCGCTGACCTTGTCGTTGACAGCTCCGATATCCATCTTCTCATCAAGTCCGAGGACAATATTCTGAGCCGCAGTGAATACATCTACCAGATGATAGTGCTGATGGATCATTCCTATCCCGTATTTGTATGCATCATGCGGGGAACGGATGAATATTTCCTCTCCCTCAGCATAGATACTACCCGAGTCTGGCTGATAAATACCAGAGAGCATATTCATCAGAGTTGTTTTTCCGGAACCGTTCTCTCCCAAAAGACAAAGAATCTCTCCACGGTTAATCTGCAGATTGATTCCGTCATTTGCTACAACCGGACCGAAAGTCTTTCTGATGTTTTTCAGTTCTATTGCGCATTTCTGCAACATTTTACTCCCTCTCCCATGTCTTACAACAAAGGAAAAATAATGGTTTGAATAATTGTAACACGCCGCATTTTTTCAATGCAATAAAAATAAAAGCTGCAACATCTGTCGGCAAACCCGATTTATGTTGCAGCTATCAATCTCTATTTGAAAAACAGTAGCTTATTTAATCAGTGTGATTGTTGAGAAGAGGGAAGCAAGAGTGTTTGCAACCGTAGACATACTCTTGATAAAGATATCCAGAGCAACACCGACTACATCTTTACGTGTATCTCCAATTGTGTCTCCGGTAACAGCTGCTTTATGGGCAGGAGTTCCTTTACCATGACCCTCGAGCATACCCTGCTCAATATACTTCTTGGCATTGTCAAAAGCTCCGCCGGAATTACCCATGAAGATAGCTCTTGGGATGGCAACAATAGTGGCACCCACAAGAAGACCTCCAACAAATTCAACTCCGAAGAGGAAGCCACCGATTACAGGAATGACGAGAGCCAGAACTGAAGGAAAGAGCATCTTTCTGAGAGCTTCCTCAGTGGCTGTTCTGATCATAGCGTTGTAGTCAGGCTTGACTTTTCCTTCAAGGACACCTGGGATTGAAAGGAGATTATCACCGTAATCAGCCATCTTTTTGGCTGAATCTATTGTGTTGTCAGTAAGAATAGCTGAGAAATACTCAACCAGAGCACCTCCAAGAATACCACCTGCAACAACCACAAAGCTTGCAAAGTTAAGAACAGGCTCAGCAGCAGAGTAGTTTCCTATGTAGGCAATAATCAGAGAAACAGTAGCAAATGCGGCTGAGCCGATTGCAAAACCCTTACCTATGGCAGCTGTTGTGTTTCCTACAGCATCAAGCTTGTCTGTTATGACTCTGACCTTTGCATCAAGGTGACAGGCTTCAGCAAGACCGCCAGCATTATCAGCAATAGGTCCAAATGCATCAATTGAAACTGTAGTTGCAACAAATGAAAGCATACCAAGAGATGAGATGGCTATTCCGTAGGTTCCACAGATCTTACCCGAGATGAACAGGGAAAGAGAAATGAAGAGAACAGGAAGAAGAACTGATCTTGATCCAATGGCATCACCCTTTGTTACAACAAAGGCTTCTCCTTCTGTAGCAATTGATGCAAGTTCTCTTGTGCACTTGAAGTCAGTACTGGTGTAGTATTCAGTAATCATACCAATTGCAACTCCACTAAGGATTCCGAGGATGGCTGAGAGCCATGGTGAAAGATAACCAGCCCTGAAGAAATGTGGAAGCTCAGCACCCTTGAAGATGGAGCAGGAGAAGAAAGCCAGAACTGTTGTCAGGATTGCAGAAGTGTAGGTGGCAAGATCAAGCTCCTTGGCAGGGTTGTCTCCCATTTTTCTGATCTGAGCCATAAACAGACCAATAATACAGCTAATAAGGCCGCCACAAGCAAGCATGATCGGGAAGATTCTTGCTTCCTGGAATACTGAGGCATTTATATCTCCCTTAGAGAACAGTGTATTTGCAATCAAAATGCCGGCAGCCATGGTTGCTACAAACGATTCGAGAAGGTCAGAGCAGTTACCTGCAATATCATTAACGTTGTCTCCAATGAAATCAGCTATGACATTTGGAACACGGCTGTCATCTTCAGGAAGGTCATGTCTGAGCTTTGCGAGAATATCAGATGAGATGTCTGCAGCCTTTGTATAGTTTCCACCGGCAACACGATTGAACATGGCTACAAGAGAACACCCCAGAGAATAGGTTGTGATTCTCATGGTAGTAGGATTGCACTTCATTGAGAGAAGGAAACCTGAACTCATCTCTTTGCTGTCAAAACCCCAGAGGACATATATGATCAGAAGACCAAGCATACCGAAAGCCTGAACGCTCAGACCTGATATGGATCCGCCGCAGAGTGCAGTCTTTACAGTCTCACCAATAGAGAGTGTTTCTCTGGCCTTATTTGATGTTCTGACGTTTGCATATGTGGCAGATCTCATGCCTAAGATACATGCCATGGAGCTCATAAAAGCTCCAATAATCAGTGTTATGCCCGAAGTCTTTTCAATAAACAGAGTAAACAGGACAGCCACAGTTGCTACTACCGGTACAATTGTTTTGTATTCGGTAATCATGAATGACGATGCTCCGCTTCTGATAATTGCTGCCATCTCAATCATGTCTTCTGTACCTTCAGGAAGCTTCTTGATCTTTCTGAAGTTGAAGTAAACATAACAGAGAGCAACAATTATGGCACAGAATACAACATACCAAATATAATTGCTCATTAATGCAACTCCTTTTCTATTAATGAATTACAGTTTTTTCATGGCATCTTTGCCGTGCTTGCAAAGAGGACATTCAAAATCATCTGGCAGTTCTTCTCCCTCATATACATAGCCACAGATCTGGCAAACCCAACCAGTTTTCTTCTCAGTTGTTATGGGCTGGGGCTTGATATGGCTGAGGTAGTAAGAGTATGTACAGGGCTTTTCTTCTGAAAGCCTGACTGCCTCAGTTATCTCTGCTATATAGAGGTAGTGGGAGCCAAGATCAACAGTCTGTTTCACACAGGCGCTGAGCATTGAGCAGGCTTCAGCGAGATAAAGCAGACCGTTTGAGGATCTCTGAACCTTGTCAAAGCCATCGAACTTATCCGTATCTTTACCTGAAGCAAAACCAAAACGCTTGAAAACTGAAAAATCAGTCTTTTCAGTAAGAATACTTACATTGAACTTTCCTGTTTTCTGAATGGCTTCATTTGAGAAATTCTTCTTGTTTACTGCAATAGTCACTGTCAGCGGTTTTTCAGCAACCTGATTGATGGTATTGATTATGCAACCATTGTCTTTGCCGTTGTTTGTAGTAAGAACAAAAAGACCATAGCTGATATTGAAAAGAGCTGATGTATCAATTCCCTTATTCACTTCTGTTTCCGGCACTGACTGACTGGACTGTGTGCACTCAAAGTCTTCAGCTATGGCTGAAGCTATCTCATCCAGCTGAGCAAGGTTCTCTTCCTTGACTGAGGACTTGAGAGAAGCCTTGGCTTCAATAATCCTGGTGCCTTTGAGAGTACTGAAAATCTCCTTCATCTTATTCCCGCTTGTAGCTGCCCATGAGCCGTTCTCAATAAAGGCAACGGTTCTGTTCTGGAGATTATGAGCCTGGATATCCAAAAGGGCTTCTTCCATATTGATGAAGATTCCGGCATTGTAAGTTGTTGAAGCAAATACAAGATGGCTGCATCTGAAGGCTTCTGAGACAATCACTGAAGAATGTACGGTTGAGACATCATAAGTGACAATATTCTTTATTCCCTTTTCTGCAAGCTTGAATGCAAGAATGTTTGCTGCGTTTTCAGTGTCCCCGTATACGGAGGCGTATGCAATCATGACAGCTTTGTCTTCTGGGGTGTATGTGGCCCATTTTACATATTTATCCACTATGAACGGGATGTTTTTCCTCCAGATAGGTCCGTGGAGCGGGCAGATCATGGAAATGTCAAGGCCGGCAGCCTTATTGAGAAGGGCTGAAACCTGAGTCCCATATTTTCCAACAATATTTGTGTAGTATCTTCTGGCATCATCAAGGAAGCGGTGCTCAAAATCACATTCATCAGCAAAGATGTTTCCTGAAAGAGCTCCGAAAGTGCCAAATGCATCTGCAGAGTAGAGGGTTGCTGTACTTATGTCATAGGTGACCATAACCTCTGGCCAGTGGACCATTGGAGCCATGACAAAGGTAAGTTCGTGCTTTCCTGTCTTAAGGACATCTCCTTCCTTAACAATATGGGTCATCTTATCAGGATCAAAACTGAAAAACTGTTTGACCATGGCAAGGGCCTTTGCATTTGTGACAATGGTCACATCCGGATATCTTAGAACAAGTTCTGCAAGGGTTGCGGCATGGTCGGGTTCCATGTGGTTAACTATCACATAATCAAGTTTTCTTCCGTTGAGAACATGCTCAATGTTCTCGAAAAAGACCTGGCTGACTGCTCTGTCAACAGTGTCAAGAAGAACTGTCATTTCGTCGAGAAGCACATATGAGTTATATGAAACTCCTCTAGGGATGGGGTAAACACTTTCAAACAGAGCTAAGCGTCTGTCACTAGCGCCTACATAGTACAAATCTTCAGAAATTTTCTGTGTGCAATGCATTTGTTCCTCACATTATTTTATTTATCAGTTTAAATTTGATCTCTTCAAATATTTCTTCTCTAGTTAGAGCTCCATCTATTCTGAGGAGTGTACATCCCTCTGGAAGGGAAGAGAAGCACTTCTCGTATCCTTCCTTCACTTTAACCTGATACTCATACTTCTCATAAATCTCTTTTTCCTGTCCGCGAGAGTCTATACGTTTTATGCAGTCCTCAACCGGGGTGTCTATGTAGATAACGTATTCGGGATAGGGGAATGAGCTGTTCAGGAGCATGACAGAGTCAAAATCAAAACCTATGCTCTGGTAGGCCAGAGAGGAAAAGAAGTATCTGTCTGAAACTACAATCTTCCCTTCCTCAATGTTTTTTATTATTCCGTTTTGGGGATTGTAAAGATGATTGTCCCTGTCTGCAGAAAAGAGTCTGGCAACCGTTGATTGGGGAACGGAGAATTCTCCTGCAAGAACCCGTCTTATGATTCTACCTGTCTCAGAATCCGTAGGTTCAGCAGTTATCATGTAACTTTTGCCTGTTTCTGAAAGTCCTTTTTCTATGTTTTTCAGCTGAGTAGTTGTTCCTGCTCCGTCAAGACCTTCGAGGACCCAGAAATTTTTAAGAATCTTTGTCACGTTTCCTCCGTTTTGCGGTTTTCATAATAATGAATAAAGGGAATTTAGTCGATTGTTTGTAGGAGCCAATATTTGGTAGAATAAACAACGTTATTAATAATTAAATGAAGACGCGAAGAACTTTTGCATCCATAATGATCACTGCCTCTTTGATTCTGGCCATTTTCATATGTGCCTTTATCTTTTCAAGCAGAACACTTGTTCAAGATGCAATTGTCTCTACTATAGAGAGTTATGCTCTCTCCGAGTATGATGTCAAGATTAGCTTTGATAGCATGGACAGAGGTTTCTTCTACAGAATTCACCTAAATCATCTTTCTGCCACATATAAAGACAAGCAGTTTTTATACTCAGATGCTGCGCAGATCTCTGTTGGTATTATAGATGTTTTGAGAATCTACAGTGGAAAACTGACAAACTCAGAAGTGGAGATAAGCTTTACTGGCCTGGTTTTGAATCTGGATGAGAATCTGAAACCGCTTCTTGAATCAGAATCTGACGGTTCCACTTCTGATAGTTCCGTCTCCGAGTCTGCTTCTCGCTCTTCAAAGCTTCCTTCCTTTAGGCTTAATGTTCTTGATGGCAGTTTGTATCTTGATTACAACGGCTATTCTGCTTCTGTCCCTTCCTTTGAAGGCTACCTGCAGTTGGGACGCTCTTTTGAGTACAAGGCAGTAAACTTCTCTTCAGAAGAGGTTTCCGCAACTGTTCCCGGAGCAGAAGAAAACAACATTCTTTCTCTATCTGGTTTCAGGCTTGCAGGAACAAGTGAGCATACCGGTATATATGCAGAGAGCTTCTCCTCTTCATTGTACGGGTCTTGTGAAAGACTGGCTCTGACTGCGGATCCCACTGAAAACCGTGAGATTCTTAATCTTGTTGTAAATGCCAACAGTGTCAAAACCGGAGTCTACGGCTATGATTCTTCTTTTTCCAGGTTTTCCGCAACTATTAGCATTGACATAAATGACATTAGTGGGGATGCAACGGCTTATTTTTCTGGAGCAAGTATAAGTAAAGATAGTCTTCATTTCTCGTCTAAGAGCGGGAGCATATCTGTTTCAGGATACGGATCAGATGAAATCAAACTGGATTCAAATTTTACTGATTTTGTTTTTGATAATGGAGAGTTCACAGTGTCCTCTCCATCATTCACTTTGGCAAGTGATTATCTTGAAGAAAACATACATTTCAATCTTTCATCTGAAGGAATCTCCGTCGGCTTCTCCAACGAGGTGAGAACTGTTTCATCTCTGACTCTTTCAAATCTGTTTGCAGCTGTTTCATTTACTGAAAATGGTTTAGTTTCTGTAAACGCTGAAAGCATGGTTTCTGGGGTGAGCAGTGACAAGGATATGGGAAACTTTTCCGGCATAGTCAGTGGAAACATCAATCTTGATTACAATGGCATAATGGATTTGATGGAGAAGGAGCATGTTGGAATTGAGGATTATCTGAAGAAAATCAATGCCTCAAATATAAGGGTAAGGGATTTCAAGTCTGCTTCAATAGTGGATAGTACTGATGCTCTGATAAATCTTACTGATGAGAATGTTTTTGAGATTTCTTTCTCCGTAAAGGATTCCTTAAAGGCAGAGATTGAGCTGAATGTCATAGAGAGAAAAACGCAGATCAGAATGGATTTCTCAGAATTCTTACCTGCACACTACAGCTCTCTTATGGAGAGATTTGCCCCGTCAGTTAAGAATTATATAGGTCAGGAAACAAGCATAGATGGGTCTCTTTTCACAAGTCTTGAATCAGCAGATGCTTCAAACCCGGTTATTCCAACAGGAAGAGTTTCCATTAATCTGGGAGCTAGACATGCAAAATTCGGTTCAAGAGACGTAAACTTTGCAGTCTCTGTTGAGGCTGACAATGACGGAGAGAATATAAATGTCTCGTCCCTTGCTGTTACTGCCTTTGGAATGAGGCTTTCGTTTTCCGGCTCAATTGATTCAACAAATTATTATCCACAGGGGAGTCTTATTCTTCAGGATACCGGAGATGGACAGATTATTGGTGGTTTTGAGTTTGAGAGAGTTCAGGATAAATCCTCCTATAACTACAAAGCTTACTTCAGCAGGTTTGATGAACTGCAACTTATAGGTTCAGCTGTCAAATCAGCTGAAACAGGCCTCATAGATGCTGATGGTATTCTTACTACACTTCATGAAACCATGCATTTGGATATAAGCATAAATCCTGAAGATTTCTCGCTTAAAATAAACGGGGAATACATGGATTTATTCCTTGGTTATGACGGGGGATCAGAGATAAATATTAACGGAGCATTCAGGGGTCTGAGAATCTTTTTGTCAGATACACGTCATGTTTCCGTCACAGCAGCTCTCAGCGGTAGTCTGGACTTTGTTACAAGAGGTTTTGAAATCAGTACCTCAGATGTCTATGTTGAGGTTTCAGATATTCTTAACATTGGTTTTAACATGGTCCTTTCGGATAAATCATTCAACCTGACGGATTTGAGAGTGGGGCGTCGTAATCTGGTGTTTGATTTTTCCGGAGCAGTTGATATCTCGTTTGAGAATATAGCGGACTTCCTGGATTTTGATACATCTTCTCTGACAGGCATTGTGAATCTGTACATTCCTGAGACGGACAACAGGATAATCTGTTCAATGACCAACAACCGTTACTATGCGGAAGTAAAGCTTTCGTTGTCCGAAAACACAGACCTGTCCATTAAGTTACTTGGTTCCAGAGGCTCCGGTTTCTACGCAAATGCATCATTTGGAGATATGGCGTTTGAGGCTAGACTTAAGGATAAGATTCTTCGGCTCTATAACATGGCCGGAAGCATAGGGTCTTTCACCGTCAAAGCCTTTGATATGGTGATGGACTTTACTGACAGATCCATATCCGGATACACAACCATAGAAAATATCAAGAACAATGTTGAGGGTAAAATCCACCAGGGTGCAACCATAGATGTAGAAGCAAGGGTTGACTCTCTGGTAATTGGAGCTTTGTCCTTTGCAGGTTTTGATGTTGAAGCGGACTTCAAGCTCGGAATAAGAGATGCATACCTCGGAGACGGCTTTGTTGTTCCTGATACTGAGGTCAACGTTTCCTATAACTCTGATCAGATAAATGTCAGCGGTGACATGCTGAGTGGTTTTTACGATATAGAAAACAGGACTTTTGAGTGCAAGCTTTCACCTGATTTTATTCTGTCTTTCAATGCCAAAGGATTCCTTGGAGAGCAGGTGGAGATATATGTATCTGATATATCGGTTCCGATTGCCATACTTAATCAGTTCTTGAATACACCTTTTGCCCATATTCTCAGCGGCACCATGAAAGGAGAAGTCCTTGTTACAGGTCCTCTCAATGGTGTGTCTTTATATGGTCTTCTTACAGTTCAGAAGACAGAACTGGATATATTCTACTTTCCAGATCAGGTGTACACATTAAGTAATCTGAATGTGATTCTTCATGATCATGACATCTCAGTTGCCACTACTCCTATTGCAGGACATAACAGCAAAACTGGTAAATTCTTTAAGGGGACCTTCACTCTGAATGTAGGATTGTCTTCTTCCGGGCTGGAGTCTCTTGAGTGTGTAATTGACACTCTTGATGATGACATGTACTTCTGGTTCCCGACTCTTCTTGGGGCCGGCGATGAGCTGGATGTTGGAGGGGATGTAAAGGGTCTTATAACTATATGGGTCAGAAACGGAACATTCGGAATAGACCTGGATATTCTTGCACGGGATTTTGTTGTTGATTTTGAGCTTCCAGAAATGCCTTCATGGTTCTATGACTACACAGTTTACTGCAGTATAAACCTTAACATGAAAACAGGAAGCAACTTTGAGTTCTTCTATCCGACAAGGGACAATTCATTCATAAACTTTACCCTTTCAGAAAACCAGAACGTGGAGTTGTCCTATGATTCTTCTTCAAAAAAACTGGATCTTAACGGAGTTATGGAATTCAAGAGCGGAAGAATATCCTACTTGAATAATGACTTTATTATCACAGAGGGAAGCCTTGGACTGGTTTCTTCAAATGAGAAATATGGCTCTGGAGGGCTTGAGATAGATCTTGATTTGAGGGCTCGTTTACGTGAGTACGTTGATGGAGAGAAGTATGAGATATACCTGATTCTCCAAGATGCAAATCTTAACAATATTACTCCACGTTTTGAAAGCCTCCCAAATCTGAGTGAGAACGAGATAATCAACATACTTGGGCAGTCAATACTACCTGCAAATGCAACAGAAGTCTCTGCTTCTTCAATAGCCTCAGTGGCTGNNGACGCTTTCAGAAACCTTGGAATTATTGAGTCAAATGAGAATTTCTCAATTGTAAAAAGCGTCAGAGAGTCACTTGGATTGGATGTCTTCAGTATTAGGTCAAATATTCTGGGAAATGTCATTGCCCAAGCATTGCCGGGGGATTCGTCAAGCAGAAAAACCCTTTCACTGGTATCCAGGTACCTTGACGGAACCTCTGTTTATGTGGGCAAATACATAAATGATACATTCTTTGCCCGAATGACTGTCCTTCTGAAGTCAGAGGGCAAGAACCGTTCCACATCGGGTCACTTCCTTTCCGAAGACCTGAATCTGGATATGGAATTCAGTTTTGATTGGGAAAATCCGGTTGGAAGCTTCAGTGTTTTTACCAGCCCTGAAGAATTGTCGGTTTTCAATATTTTGGATACGATAGGATTCAGCTTCACAAAAAGAATTACTTTTTGATTGAATCCAATAAGGAGTTCAGGATGAAAAAGAAGTTTATTTTATTCATTCTTGTCTTGGTTCTTGCGGCAGGAGTACTTTTTGCTGCGGATGAAAGCCTAAACGGGCTGCCTATTAAAGGCTTTACAGTAACAAGAACCAAGAATATTTCACTTTCAGATGTGAACGATGTCTTATACCTCTATAGAGAACAAGCCTTTTCAGAAGAGCTTCTGAATGAGATTATTGCTGCAATAAATGAAATGGATGGCGTGTCAAAGGTAACCAGTTCCACTTCTCTTCTTGAAGACGGAACAGGCGTCAAAGTTTCAATCACCCTGACAGAATACCCAAAGCTTGAGGCCATAGAATTCAGCGGATACTCAAAGGTAAAGAAGTCTGATCTTGAAGGATGTATTGAATCCGTCAAGGTTGGACAGTTTATTAATCTTTCAGACAAAACTATTGTTGAGAAAATCAAGCAGGAGATTGTGAATCTTTACTACAATAAGGGTTTTGATACTGTTCCTGTAGATATTAATATTGTAGAGAACCTTGAGAAAGGAACTGTCTCCTATGAAATAACAGTTCAGGAAGGCGATCAGTCAAGGATAGTTGAAATTGCATTTGAAGGAAATGACAATGTCTCTTCCGCAGTTCTTATGAAGCAGATCAAGAGCCGTAAGAAGGGCCTTTTCTCAACAGGCTATCTGAATGCAAATACGATTGCTTCAGACTATCAGGCTCTTGTAAATTATTATTTAACAATAGGTTATGTGGATGTTGAAGTAGCCGAACCTCTGATTGAGGATGTTGGGACAGAAGAGTCCAGATACAGAGATGTCAAGCTTACATTTGTGATTACAGAAGGAGATAAGTGGCAGTACGGCGGAATGACATTTACCGGGAACTCTGTCTTCTCAAACGAGGAAATCTCCGCTCTTCTTACAGTAAAAACAGGCAGTGTACTGAACCTTGAGGTCGTTCAGAACCAGATAGCTGCAATAGCAGAAAAATACTATGACAATGGTTATATTAGAAGTGGAATAGATACTCAGGAGTTCAGGGATGAGGAGAACCACGTTGTTTCCTATGCCTTGAAGATTACTGAAGGTAACCAGTGTTTCATTGAGAAGATAAACATTGAGGGACTGAAGAAGACCAAGGAATATGTAATGAGAAGAGAGCTTCAGATGAAAGAAGGAGATATCTTCTCAAGAGCAAATCTGATTACAAGTGCTCAGAACCTCTATAATACTGGTCTTCTCAAGGATCTTGATTACAACCTCACGGTTGGTTCTACTGAGAATTCCGTAATCCTTACATTCATTCTTACTGAAGGCAGCCATATAGATCTTCAGTTCGGTGCTACTTTCGGAGCATCTGTTTCCGGCTTCCCAATCTCAGGTTTCCTCCAGTGGTCAGAGAAGAACTTTGGCGGAAGAGCTCAGACTGTGAATGTAAGCACAACAATTTCTCCGACAAACCAAAGGGTTTCACTTTCTTTCGGAGACAACTGGGTAAAAGACCTCAGATGGGCAAATACTATAAGCCTCAGTTTCTCAAGAGTTCTTTATTCAAATGAACTTCAGCTCGGAATAGGTTCTGACTTCTACAATGGTAGAGACCTTACAAATTCCTATCCGCTGGGCTATAGCAGTGCTGAAGCCTGGAGACAGTCAAACTATAAGTATCCATCCGCATCCAACCTGATGGACTACACCCTCTATACTATTTCTCTTGCATACAACACAGGCTACACCTTTATCTACAACAGTGGACGTCTGTCTTTAAATGGTGGCACCTCCATCTCCCTCAACCACGCAGACTATTCTGATTATTTCACTCCTTATGAGAAGCTTATCTACAAGTATGGCAGCTCCAGTGGTGGTCTGTTCAATTCCGGTTGGCAGTTCTCCAACACCTTATCCGTTGGTGCTACTTGGGACGGAAGAGACTATATTACAAATACCACTAAGGGTTATGTAGTAAGTGCAAACGCAACATACGCAGGAGGATTCCTGGGCGGTCTGTCAAATTACATAAAACTGTCCACAAGCGCAGCAGGATATCTTAAGCTTCTTGAGGTTGGAAGCGAGGAGAACAAAAAGAATATAATGCTCAGTGCTTCCACATCAGTCAGTTTTATGCTTCCTCAGTACTACAACAATCCTGAGGATGGAGGAATTGGCTGGCATGACCCGAAGCTTGGTGCTACCAAATATGAGATGCTGTATATAGACGGTATGACAACTGCAAGAGGTTTCTCTGTCCAGACAGATAAGTACTTCATGTGGGACAACATGCTTGAGGTAAGTTACCCACTTGCTGTAAATATTGTGAATGCAGAACTATTCACAAGTGCAACAGGTGTTACCAACACTAAGGGTTTCAAGGATGGAATAGACTGGTATCTTGCTGCTGGAGCAGGACTTAAGCTTAAAGTCTCCGGTTTCCCTCTTGGTTTGTATCTCGTAAAGAACTTTACTGTATTCGATGGTAAATTCGAGAGCGTTCAAGGGGCTTTGCCTGGAGGTACAAGTATTGTGCTTGCTATAAGCACCTCTTTAATCTGATGGCCGACACACCTTTGATGAAACAATACAGACAGATCAAGCAGGAATACCCTGACAAGATTCTGTTCTTCAGACTCGGAGACTTCTATGAGATGTTTGATGAAGACGCGGTAGAAGTCTCCGCTCTGCTTAATCTTACTCTCACACATAAGGGAGACTCTCCCATGTGCGGCATTCCATATCATGCAGTCAGAAACTATCTGAAACGCCTTCTGGATGCCGGCAAGAAAATAGCTATATGTGAGCAGATGAGTTTAAGTGACTCCCCAAAGGCTTTGGCTAGACGTGAAGTTGTAAGGATTGTTACCCCTGCAACAGTTGTTGAGGAGGATTTCCTTGCAGAAACTGATTCAAGCTATATTCTAAGTGTTTTCCAAGGCTATTGTGCTTTCTGCGAGGTCTCCACCGGAGAATTCAGACTCCGCATTCTTGGCTCTGAAAACAGGATTGCTTCCTTAAGAGCCATAATAGAACAGATCAGACCCAAGGAGATGCTTGTCTGTGAGGATGAGTACTTTCTGGACACGGATTTCAAGGAAGCCGTGGATCTTTCTCCTGCCATGATCACTAAGCTTGCCCCGTGGTATTTCTCATTAAAAACAGGTTATAAGATTCTATGTGAACAGGTTGGAGTTGCCTCTCTTGCTTCTTTCGGATTGAATGAGAAAGACAAGGTTATAGGTCCTGCTGGAGCTTTAATCAGATATATTAGAGAAACATCAAAGAGTTCAGTCAACCAGATTTCTGACTACAAACTTGATATAGAGAGTTCTTATGTTTCAATAGATGAGTCTTCAAGAAAGAATCTTGAGCTTTTCAGAAACCTCTATGACGGAACTGTTTCAAATACGCTTTTTGAAACCATCAACCGCTGTAAGACCAACTCTGGCACAAGGTTGCTTAAAAGCTTTCTGAATTTTCCGCTTCATGACAAGGCACTGATAGAAGCCAGACAGAAGTGGGTAAAATATTTTCATGAAAACAACAGCGAACTTGAGAGAGTAAGATCCTGTATCTCTGGCTCAAGGGATCTTAACCGTCTTATGACCAGAATTATCCTCAAGCGTGCAGTTCCAAGAGACCTGACGGGAATAAAACAGTCCATAGGGACATTTTTCTCGATTATCTCAGAGGATCCTTCCAGGTTCTCAGAGCTTTTTGATAGTTCCCTCAGGGATAATTCAAATCTTGAAAAAGCCTTTTCTTTAATGCAGGAGATAGATAGAGCTGTCAATGAGGATTTTCTGGGACAGTTCAATGCTGGAGAAGTAATCAAAGATGGCTATGACACTCTCTTGGATGAGAAGAGAAAACTCATGGAGAGCGGAAATTCAGTTCTTTCAGAGTATCTGGATAAAGAAAAGGAAAAAAGTGGTCTTACAATCCTCAAGCTAGGATACAACAGGGTGTATGGATACTATCTGGAGATACCTAAAGGACAGGTGAGTAAGGCACCTCAATACTTTATACGTATACAGACTCTTGTAAATGGAGAAAGATACACAACGGAAGAGCTTAAAGGTTATGAGAGACAGATTTCTGAGGCTTCCTCTCAAGCAGAGGAGAGAGAAAGGGAACTGTATAATAATCTTATAGCTGAGGCTGCTTCCATCTCATCTACTTTGAATGATATGGGGTCATTTATGAGTCTTCTGGATGTGTACCAGGGACTTGCAACTCTTGCCATAGATTCTGATTATGTCTGTCCTGAAATTACGGATGAAGATGTTCTGGTCATACAAGGCGGAAGGCATCCTGTTGTGGAAAAGCACTTGGGACCTGGAAAGTTTGTATCTAATGACCTTGATATGTCTGTGCGATTCTGCCTTATTACAGGACCCAACATGGCAGGTAAATCAACGTATCTGAGGCAGAATGCTTTAATCATTCTTCTTGCACATATAGGAAGTTTTGTACCTGCCAGAAGTGCAAGGATAGGTCTTACAGATAGAATCTTCTGCCGTGTGGGCGCCATGGATAACCTGGCCCGAGGAGAATCCACCTTCCTGGTGGATATGCAGGAGACTTCCTACATACTGCGCAACTGTACTGACAGAAGCTTTGTGATAGTAGATGAGGTAGGGCGCGGAACAAGCACACAAGACGGCATGTCCTTGGCTTATGCCATAATGAAAAACCTTATTTCAAAACGGGCAAAGACTCTGTTTGCAACCCATTATCATGAACTGACCATGATGGATATGTCAGGAATCAGACTTCTGACTCCTGCCGTAGATAATTCAGGAAAAAACGTTGTTTTTCTAAGGAAGATGATAGAAGGGGCCGCCTCTTCAAGTTATGGAATTCATGTGGCTCGTCTTGCCGGTGTACCGTACCAGGTGATAAGGGAGGCTCAGAGTTTTCAGAACAGGCATTTTGCTGACTATGGTATTAACGGAAAACAGGGAAATCTGTTTTCATCTCAGGATGATGATTTGAATACATCTGAAGAATCAGAGTATCTTACTCCAAAAGCTGCGGACATAATAAAAGAGCTGCAGGAGTGTAACCCTGAAGAGTTAACACCTATGCAAGCTCTTATTCTGCTTTCCAAGTTAAAGGAAGAAGCTCAATAATAGGACATTTTCTTCTCGCCGTATTCAAACAGTTTTGACACAATCCCGTTCATGATGAAGTAGAAAACTCCTGCTATGAAGATGGGGACTGTTGAGAACTGCCTTGAAGCAGCATTCTGTGCTGTTCTGAACAGTTCCATTACTCCTATGGTCTGTGCCAGCGCAGTATCCTTTACAAGTGTAATGACCTCATTCCCCAGAGAAGGGAAAACCATTCTGAAAACCTGCGGAAGCTTTATGTAAAAGTATTCAGTTCCGGGTTTCAGGCCAAGAGTCATGCAGGCTTCATGCTGTTCAATAGGAAGGCTCTGAAGTCCACTTCAGAATATCTCAGCAAAATAGGCTGCATAGTTGAGGACAAAGGCTGTTATACAGGCTGTGAATCTGCTGAAGGATGCGCCGAAAACATAGTACGGAGCAAAGTAAACAAACAGTAACTGAAGAATAAGAGGAGTTCCTCTCATTATCATTATGTATATGTTTACGAGGCCTGATACCAGTTTGTTCTTAGACATCCTTAAACTGCAGACAAGCAGTGAAAGGGGAAGAGAAAGAAGCAGTGTATATACGAATACCTTTAGTGATACCAGGCTTGCACTCAGCAGCTGTCCGAGAAACTGAACCATATTACTTTCCAATAGTGGTGATATCTGCGCCGAACCACTTTGTTGCTATCTGAGCCATGGTTCCGTCTTTTGCCATATCTTTCATGATTGAAGTAACCCTGTCAGCAAGATCCCTGTCAGCAGTTCTGAAACCAACTCCGTACTCTTCTGCGGCAAGTGATTCTGTAAGAATTCTGAAATCCTTGCCAGATTCCTTGATGGCAAAATTAGCAACCATAAGGTCCATGACAACTGCATTGCATCCGCCAATCTCAAGATCCATAAGTGCTGTAAGGTTGTCCTTGAATTCAAAAATTGATCCTATGATTGATTTGAATTCTGGAGTATCTTCAATGGCCTCTGCAGAGGAAGAACCAGCCTGAACACCTATCTTTGCACCTGCAAGGTCTGAAAGGCTCTTAACTGAAGATGAGGATTTGACAATTACAACCTGAGCATTGCTGACGTAAGGCTCTGTGAAGGCCATGGCCTGTTTTCTTTCCTCTGTGATTGTGAAACCGTTCCAGATACAGTCAATCTGCTTGAGTGAGAGTTCCTGTTCCTTTGCATTCCAGTCTATGGGCTGACAAATGAGTTTTACACCCATTCTGTTGCATACTTCTTTTGCAACATCAATGTCAAAGCCAACAATTTCATTGTTCTCATCTCTGTAACCCATTGGAGGGAAGGAGTCATCAAGGCCAAGAATAAATGTACCCTTGTTTTCAATATAGGCTACGCCTGTAAGGTTAGACTTCTCAGAAGATCCGCCGGCAAATACTGCAAAAGCAGCAAGAATAATCATAATAATAGTGATAGTTTTTTTCATATTTGTATTTCTCCATCTTATTTAATGTTTTTAGAATATAAGCAGGTTGAAAATGATAAGTGCGCCCTCAGCGGGCGTGATGGAGACAATGAAGGACTGATATAACAAGATATGATTTATCAACGTTTCTCATGTCAGTCCTCCTGTAATTTTTACACATGGTAGCCTCAGAGACAAAATCAAGTCAATACAAAAAATGCATAAATATTCAAAAAAAATAAAAATTTTTCCTAGGATTTGTTCGGAACTGATATCTAAATCAAGCCTGTCTGATTGATTATAGATTGCACTTGTGCAAACAGAAAAAAACAAAGCTAGTAGGTTTTAAAGCGTCTTTAGAAGTATGATAGGTAAATGTCTGATCTGTGGTTCCTATTCTCTGCCTGGTAGGGTTGTTTGTTCTTCCTGCTTCAAAATGCTCAATTTCAACTGTTTTGATTCTTATATGGTGCGTTGTAAGACCTGCCTTTATCCACTTTTGGACCATGTTTACAGCTGTCCCAGATGCAAAGTTCTTCAAGGAGTCAGAATTCTTAGTCTCTTTGATTACAGGAACATAAAACTGAGACACCTCCTTGAATGTTATAAATTCAGAGGCATGAAAAAGTATTCCCTGTTGTTTGCTTTTATCATTTCCATTTTTCTGGAGAAAAACAATCTGGTGGACTGTACAATAGTTCCTGTTCCTTGCTCCTCATCTGCTCTCAAGAGGCGTGGCTGGGACCATATGAGAGAGGTTGCAAAGGTTCTTGAGAAAAGATATGGCTATTCTGTCTCTTATCTACTTACGAACAGGGATGTATCAACAGAGGAACAGAAAAAGCTTGGATTGAAAAGCAGGATAAAGGCCTCCAAACACAGGTTTGCGGTAGCTGAGGATGTTTCATCAACTGTTGGTAGAGTAGTTATTATAGATGATATATGTACAACTGGTATGACCCTGAAATCCTGTTCTTCAGCTCTGAAAGATGCCGGGTGTAAAAGTGTTATGGCACTGACAGTGTTTGCAGAGATGTGAGAATGTTGACACTATGTGGATAAAAAGTATATATTTAGCACAGATAAATTAAACTTAGTTTTAAGGAATCGGGAATCCCGGTTCCTTTTTTGATGGCCGGAAATGATTAAAGATGAGATTTTGAACAGTGAGCTTTATAAAGATCTCTGCCCTGTGGCTGACAGCCTTGGTTTCTGCCTTGTA
>DBVL01000080.1:17728-24877 GCA_002308475.1 Spirochaetales bacterium UBA1265
GGTGATGAGGTCAAGGTAAGTCTTACAATAGCTTCACGAGAGAAAGATGTGACTATTGATGATTGTGAGACCTTCCACAGAGCCGTAGAGCCTAGGCTTGAGCTCCGCTATGGCAGGGATTTGCTGTCAATGGAGGTTTCCACTGCTGGTCTTCAGAGAGTAATCAAAGATTTCAATGAATTTGATGTATTCTCCGGAAAGACAATAAGGCTTTACAGCAAGGAGAAAGGCAGCTGGGTAGTCGGGGTCAACAAAGGCCTATCTGATAATAAAGTAGTACTTGAGAACTACAGGGTAGAGGACACTTCTGAAACAGGAACCACACTTGTCCTTGATAAGGAAGATGTTCAGAAAGCCAAACTTGAATATGTATGGGAAACTGCTGAGGATAAGAAGAGAAAGAATCAGCAGTCCAAAAAAAAATTAGGAGATTCTGCTGATGTCTGAATTTAAAGAAGCCGTTGAGGCTATGATTAATGAGAAGGGACTTTCCAAGGACCTGGTCCTTGATATAGTAAGACAAAGCCTTCTTGCCAGTTACAAGAACAAATTCAAAACAGATGAAAATGCTGTTGTGACTTTTGCTGATGATCTCTCATCATTTGAACTTGCTGCAAGACGCACTGTTGTTGATGATGACGAGTACTATGCAGACAACTTCACCGAGATTCCTCTTTCAGAAGCACTTGAGTTCACTGATGAGGCTGAGGTTGGAGATGAGCTGCTTATTCCTATTGATCCCAAAACATTCAGCACAAGCACTGTTCAGACTGGAAAACAGCGTGTTCAGAGTCAGATCAGAGAGATTCAGAAGGATGAACTGCTCTTAGAGTTCAAGGGCAAGGTCGGTGAGATGATCAACGGATATGTTCAGACTGTCAAGGAAAACGGAGACATAATGGTTGACCTTGGAAAGACAAGCGGTTATCTCCCAATGAAGAATCAGAGCCCCAAAGAGGTTTACAACAAGGGCGACAGGATCCGCTGTTTTGTTGAAAGCGTCAAGCCAGATGAGAAGAATGAGAAGAACATAAGGGTTCTTCTTACCCGCGTTTCTGAAGATTTTATCAAGAAGCTTTTCTACATTAATGTTCCTGAGCTGGTTTCAAAGGATCCTGGACTTGAGATAGTGAAGATTGTCCGTGTACCTGGTTACAGAACAAAAGTTGCCGTTTGGCCAAAGAAGACAGACGTGGATGCTGTAGGAACCTGTGTAGGTCTTAAGGGTGCGAGAATCCAGACCATCATGAAGGAAATAGATGATGAGAGAATAGATGTGGTGCGTTGGGATCCGAACCCGCTTGAGTATATTGCGAATGCGCTTTCTCCGGCAAAGGTAGACAGGATCTATGTCACTGACTACGAGAAGAAGATGGCTGTGGCCATTGTTGATCAGAGCCAGCTCTCTCTTGCAATTGGAAAGCAGGGCATGAACGTCCGTCTTGTCAACAGGATGTGTGACTGGATGGTTGACGTCAAGACTCAGGAAGACTTTGAGAGCATGGATGTCTTTGAGCAGGCAAGAGCTGCCGCAGATGCTGCATTTACAGATCTTCCAGAGGAGCCGGTTATTCAGGAGGCTGCAGAGGCTGAAGAGGGTATTCCTCTCAGGGATCTGCCAATTGATGCTGCTATAGTAAGTAAGCTCGAGAAGCATGATATACTTTATGTAGAAGACTTCCTTGAGTATTCAGAAGAGGAGATTGCTGAACTCGGAGATATTTCCGAAGAAGAAGCAGCTCAGATCAATAAGGCCATCAATGAGAGTGTTGATATTATTGAGGAAGATACTGAAGAGGGAACATTTGAGTGCCCGAACTGTGGTCATCCGCTTAAAGAAGGCATGACAGAGTGTCCTAACTGCCATGTTGAGATCAGTTTTGAGTCTTTAGATGAAGAGGACGGGGAGTAATAGCCATTAATGCCAGAAGATACAAAGCCAAAAGCTACATTAATCAAACAGAGCAGGAGTGCTGAAATGCAGGTACCTGTCTCACAGCAGCCTCAGGAGAAGCCGATTGAGAAAAAGAGGGTGGTTATCCGTAAAAAGAAGACTCCGGTAGTTGTTGTGAAGGCAAATGTTAACGCTGAAGAGCCTAAGGAGCAGGTCCCTGCCCCTCAGCAGGAACCTGTTGTTGAGGTTAAGCAGACAGAGCCTGTAAAGACAGAAGCCCCACAAAAAGCTCCGCAAGAAAGGCCCGTTTCTCCAAGACCTATGCCTCAGCAGCCTGTGAAGAAGGTTGTCAAGAAACCTTCAAACGTTAATACAACAATCAGTAATGGTCCTGTCATTATTTCAGGAGCCAATCTTCCTCCTATCAATCCCACAGTTACAAGGAGACCTTCTAGCTCCGGTCCTGTAGGATCTGTTGGCGGAGTTGTCTACGGTGCAGACGGAAAACGTATTCCTCAGAACAGAAACAACAGACAGGGACAGCCGAATTCAGGTATTTACACACCCAGGTCAAGTCAGGGAAGAAGAACTCCGTTTGGAAAAGATAAACCGAATGACTTTGGAAATCAGAGACCGAACAACGCCGGTGGAAATTTCAGNNATGCCTGCTGAAGGCGGAAAGAACAAGAGGGTTTTCTCCAAGGACAAGGGCAGAGACAGAAGACATGAGATTCAGGAAGATGAACTTGAACTGAAGCAGTTCGGTAAAAAGAAGTCTTCCACTCCTGTTGCGGTTGTTGCAAAGAGCATTGATATTATGCCGAATGTCACTGTAAGCGACCTTGCTAAGAAGATGAATATAAAGGCTTCTGATATAATAAGCAAGCTCTTCAGCATGGGTATGATGGTAAGCATTAACCAGAGTATAGACAGTGATACTGCAACAATAATTGCTGAAGAATACGGCTGTCAGGTTCATATTATTGACCTGTATGAAGAGACAGTCATTGAGAAGGAAGTGGACAGGGAAGAGGATCTTGTACCAAGGGCTCCTATTGTCACCGTCATGGGACATGTTGACCATGGTAAGACCAAACTTCTGGATGCTATCCGCTCAACAAATGTCGTAGCCGGTGAGTTTGGTGGAATTACACAGCATATTGGTGCTTACAAGGTAAGCATTCCCGAGAAGGGAGATGTAGTATTCCTTGATACTCCGGGTCATGCTGCATTTACTCTTATGAGAGCCAGAGGAGCACAGGTTACTGATATAGTTGTCCTTGTTGTTGCTGCCAATGATGGTGTCATGCCTCAGACGGTTGAAGCCATAGACCACGCAAAGGCTGCAGGAGTACCTATTATTGTTGCCATAAACAAGATAGATCTTCCAGAAGCAAAGCCTGAGAGGGTCATGCAGCAGCTTTCAGACTATGGTCTTATGCCTGAGGAATGGGGTGGACAGACCCTTTACTGCCAGATTTCCGCAAAGCAGAAGATAGGAATTGAGAACCTTCTTGATACCATTCTTCTTCAGGCGGAGATGATGGATCTTAAGGCTAATCCGAACTGCAGGGCTGAAGGTAGAGTTCTTGAAGCCAGAATTGATCAGGGAAGAGGTATAGTTGCCTCAGTTATCATTGAGAGAGGAACACTCAGACAGGGAGATTACTATGTTTCTGGTATTTATCCGGGAAGAGTTAGAGCCATGTTCAATGATAAGGGTAAAAAGGTTAAGGAAGCCGGGCCTTCAACTCCAGTTGAAGTGATTGGTCTTTCCTCTGTCCCAAGTGCCGGAGATCCGTTCCAGGTCTGTGAGGATGAGAAGCAGTCAAGGATAATTGGAAGCAAGAGACAGGAACTTGAGCGTCAGAATCAGGCAAGCAGAGTCAAGAAGGTTACTCTTGAGAATATGTTTGATGTTATGCACGAGGGAGATGTCCAGGAGCTTAACCTTGTCATCAAGGGAGATGTCCAGGGTTCAGTTGAAGCCCTTAAGATGGCTCTTGAGAAGCTCAGTACTCCTGAAATCAGAGTCAGCGTAATCAGAGCTGCAGCTGGTGCAATCATTGAAGATGATATAAACCTTGCTTCTGCTTCTGAGAATCCTGCACTTGTAATTGGATTTAATGTAAGACCTACACCAAAGGCACAGAGCAGGGCTGATGAAGAGAAGATAGATATCAGAAAGTACAACATAATTTACAATGTTGTTGATGATGTCAAAGCTGCTATGGAAGGCATGCTCAGTCCTGAAAGAACTGAGGTGGATGTTGGTACTGCTGAGGTCCGACAGGTCTTCAAGGTGCCTAAAGTTGGTCTTATTGCCGGTTGTTTCATCACTTCAGGCAGTGTAAGAAGAAACAACTTCTGCAGAGTTGTAAGAGACAATATCCAGCTCAGCAAGGAGCTTCTGAAGATTTCTTCTCTCAAGCGTTTCAAGGATGATGCAAGAGAAGTTACCGAAGGCTTTGAGTGTGGTATAGGAATTGAAAATTTCCAGGATCTCAAGGAAGGAGATATTATTGAGTTTGTTGAGATCAAGGAAACCGCAAGAAAGCTTGACAATGTCTGGGAGCGTATCTGATGTCTGATTATTCACAGAGCAGGATAGAATCCAGGATTATGGAAGCGGTGAATACACTGATAGTTTCGGGTGATATTAAAAACCCGAAGCTATCCCGCTTTGCAAGCATAAGTGATATAAGTGTTTCCAAGGATAATTCTTACGCAACACTTTATGTCTCATGTCTGTTGGATCAGGAACTTGAGAGATCTGTAAAGGCTCTGCAGAGTGCAGCCCCTTTCATTCAGGGAAGACTTGCTTCTGTTCTGAAGACTAAAAACACACCGAAGCTTACATTTCTGCCGGATACCACACAGAGGGAGGCTTCCAGAATCAATGAGCTGTTGGAGTCAATCAAAAAGTGAGAGACGAAATAGTTCTTATCAATAAAAAGCCCGGAGTAACATCTTTTTCCTGCCTCGGGCGTGTAAAAAGAGTAATAAACAAGAAAACAGGCCACTGCGGAACTCTTGATAAGTTCGCCAGCGGCCTTATTATTGCTCTATGCGGTAAGTATACAAAGATGAACAACACCTTCATGGGACTGGACAAAACCTATACTGCAGTAATTGAATTCGGTAAGGAAACAGATACACTTGACCCGGAAGGTGAGGTGGTGAAGGTCTCTGAAGCTCCTGATTATGAGAGTGTTGTTAAAGCTGTGGAAGCTCTTACCGGACCCATAATCCAGATTCCTCCTGTGTACAGTGCCATTCATGTGAAAGGGAAGAGAAGCTATCAGCTGGTCAGGGAAGGAAAGACTGTTGAACTTGAAGGCAGGCCGGTTACAATCAGAAAGGCTGAGATTATCAGCTACGAGAAACCATTTCTGAAGATCAGGCTTTTAGTCTCCAAGGGTACTTATATTCGCTCTTATGCACGAGATCTTGGAGAGAAGTGTAACTCCTGTGCCTATGTGACGGAGCTCAACAGGGATGCCATAGGGCCCTTCAGTGTCTCTGATGCTGTGGACTATGATGATTCTGAGGCTCTGGCGGAAACAGCGATGGCTGCTGTTTTACTTGAAAAACTTGAAAACTACAGGAAAGAAAATGGAAATCAAGAAGTTTTGTGATCCTGTTTTTAAAAAAATGGATTGTGTGGTCTCCGTTGGAGTGTTTGACGGTCTTCATAGGGGCCACATGAGAATAATCCAAACACTTGTCTCTGAGGCGAGGAAAAACAACTGTGCAAGCGTAATTATCATGTTCAATGTAAATCCAAAGATGTTTCTTGGAAAGCAGCAGAGCATGGGGAGCATTATTTCTGAAGAGGAAACGAATAAAGTTCTTCAGGATGCGGGGATAGATTACCGCTGCATAATTGACTTTTCCTCAGATATGAGTAAACTTTCCGGTGAGGAGTTCATTGCCGGGCTTTGTACGTCGTACAGTCTGAAAGCAATGGTTGTTGGAGAGAATTTCCGCTGCGGAAGAACAGACAACAGTGTAGGTTCTTCTGAGATTGGAAGAATCCTTTCCGAATATACTTCATCTGCGTATGTTAAGGTTGTTCCTTCTTTATTTGTTGACGGTGAAGAAGTCAGTAGCACCCTGATACGGAGATGTCTCCTAACAGGTAATACGGAAAAAGCTTCCGTACTGCTTGGCAGACCTCTTATTCCCGGTAACGGGTCTTGTAGGCTGTTAGAAAAATAAATCTTCAGGAGTGTAACGTATGGTTACCAAAGAAGAGAAAACTCAGATCATTGCCAAGTTTGGTGGTGACGAGAAGAACACAGGAGCAACAGAAGTTCAGGTTGCTCTTCTTACTGCCAGAATAAATGACCTTCAGGGTCACTTCAAGGCAAATCCGAAAGATCACGCTTCAAACCGCGGTCTTCTTAAGATGGTTGGTCAGAGAAGAAGACTTCTCAGATATCTTAAGAATACGGATATTGAAAGATACAGAGCATTGATTGCTGAGCTTGGTCTCAGAAAATAAATCAATGAAAATAGCTCCGGGGCTTCCGGAGCTATTGCTGTGTTTA
This sequence comes from Spirochaetales bacterium UBA1265, assembly GCA_002308475.1. Lineage (GTDB taxonomy): Bacteria > Spirochaetota > Spirochaetia > Sphaerochaetales > Sphaerochaetaceae > UBA1265. Next base: position 24,176 of record DBVL01000080.1, read on the forward strand.
AAGAACAAAAAAAAGAAAAAAGAAGTAGAGAGAATTTATGGAACAAGTAAAGAAAATTTCAGTCCGTATTGGCAACGATGATCTCGTATTTGAGACAGGCAAGATTGCCAAACAGGCTAACGGTGCAGTCTATGCACACTACGCAGGTTCCGCTGTAATTGCTACAGTTTGCTGCTCTGACAGCGCAAGTGAACCGCTTGATTATGTACCTGTTTCTGTAGAGTACAATGAGAAGTACTATGCAGCAGGAAAGATTCCTGGAGGTTTCCTCAAGAGAGAATCAAAACCAAAAGACAAAGAGATTCTTGTCAGCCGTCTTATTGACCGCCCTATGAGACCTCTTTTCGAGAAGGCTTTCAGCAGAGAAATCCAGATTGTACCTACGGTCGTGTCAACAGACCAGATTAATACACCGGATATTATTGCCATCAACGCTGCTTCAGCAGCTGTAACTATTTCAGATATTCCGTTCAATGGACCTATAGCAGGTGTCCGTGTTGCACTCATTGATGGTGAATATGTGATTAACCCTTCATTCCAGCAGATTGAGAATGCTGACCTTGATATAGTTGTTGCCGGTACCAGAGATGGTATAACAATGGTTGAGGGTGGAGCCCATGAGGTTTCCGAGCAGAACATGCTGGATGCTATTGCCGCTGCCCAGCCTGTTATCACAAAGCTTTGTGATGCACAGCTTGAGCT
>DBVL01000080.1:24901-25296 GCA_002308475.1 Spirochaetales bacterium UBA1265
GCTGAGGAGGACCTCAAGTGGCTTGATCCGATTAAGGATTTTGCAGAGCCCAAGGTTCGTGAGGCTTTTAAGGGTACAAGCAAGTTTGCCAGACATGACAATGTTGCTGCAGTAAAGCAGGAAGTAAAGGCACACTTTGCAAACCTTCTTGCAGAGCATGAGGATTCTTCAGAGAAGCTTGCAAAGCTTTTTGATGATCTAGAGTACAATATTCTTCGATCTTCCATTCTTAATGACGGAGTCCGTGTTGATGGAAGAAAGGTAACTGAGATCAGACCCATTACATGTGAGGTCGGTGTTCTCGACAGAACTCATGGTTCAGCTCTTTTCACACGTGGTGAGACTCAGAGTCTTGCTGTTACAACTCTTGGAACAGTTCAGGATGAGCAGCTCTT
>DBVL01000052.1:0-143 GCA_002308475.1 Spirochaetales bacterium UBA1265
ACCTCAAATACAATTGAAGCCTGCTGACGGTCTGCAGCACAGCCATACACCTCAGCTCTTTCTTCATGATCACCACAGCAGAGTAGCAGTGCCACAGCAGCAGCCAGTTCACTCTTTCCGTTCTTCTTCGGTATTTCCACATA
>DBVL01000052.1:292-1358 GCA_002308475.1 Spirochaetales bacterium UBA1265
GCATAATCAGCCTTCTGTTTATCGTAATGGGAAGACGGGGCCATAAACTTTGTGACTTTATGTTTTCCCATGTCTTTTCCTAAAGAAAAAGGACCCGTTTCAGAGTCCTTAAAAATCAGTAATCAATGTTACTTCAGTTGTAATCTTTGAGTAGAATCCGAAGAGCAATCTCCGTATTCTCATCCTCAGGTCTGATGTCCCAACCTCTGTCATAGTTGCAGACTATCTGACCTTGTCTTTTGAGGGTCAGCTTTGAAACCCTGCCACCTTCAATTCCGAATTGCGAAGGTTCCTCATACTGTTTTACCCAGTAGTGGAATATGTCTCCCTTTACACCAAGTGTCCCTTCTTTCCACATGTGCATCTCCTTAGCTGAGGGTAAACCTGACTCCGTTTACCACTTCTTCATCTGAGAATGGAGTTTCCGGTCTTGGTACGTTTGCAAGTCCTGTAAGAACGCATCCGTTTTCTGAAAGGAGGTGCATCATTTCCATCAGCCCTGTGCTGTGGTTTGTTATAATGAAGCTCTTGATTTCGGCTTTTCTAAGAGCCTGAACAAAATCCTTGACTTCGTTTTTCCAAAGGAAATCAGTAAGCTCAAGCTCATCCAGTTTCATTGAAAGGCTGTGTCTGTATGCCCAGAGGGCTTTGTATGTTCCACTTGCTTCTCCGCTTTCAGGAAGGTTTGTGAAGTACTTGTTTTCTTTCATTTCTTTTCTCCTTGTAGTGTATATATCACTCTATTCGGAAAAGATAGCAAGTTATTATGTATGAATAAGTTACACTATTTTCCAGTCATTATGAAACGTACATAGTCCGAGCGGTTTGTTTCTATGAAATCAACCAGTTCGTGGAATTCCATCTGAAAGGCAATCAGCTGTACCATGTTTGTATCAAACATGTTGGTTCTGCCTGTATCTCTGACTGCGAGAATCTGTTCTTTGATTTTTTCTGTCATAGTCAGTCTCCGTCAGTGACATAGTCATCACCGTTTTTCAGTCCTGCATAGACAGTAGCATATCTGTCTCTTTCAGACCCTTCACAGTTGAGAATGCCCTCAAGGAAA
>DBVL01000052.1:1492-3742 GCA_002308475.1 Spirochaetales bacterium UBA1265
ATATCATCCACAAACTGAACACTGCCTTTTGTTCCCTTGGGAGGGGCTTGAAAATCATCCATGTTCTCAAGTTGGACACGTGTTCCTTCCTTGTAGGTTTCCTTCAGTCTTTTCAGAAGAGCCGAATTGATGGTGTTATTCATAATGTGCTCTCCTTTGCCTGTCTGAAGGCAGAAGAACCTGTGAAGTTCTTAAGCAGAAGCTTGCGTGTGTTCTTGTACTGGTCTCCAATCATCCCAAGACGGAGAAGAAAGCACCTGAATGCGTACTTTTCATTGTCTACTGTCTTTTCTTCCTTCGCATTTACCCTGATCAGTTTTCGGGCAAGGTTGCAAAGGGATGTAATGAAGAAGATGTACAGATTCACGTTTTCTTCGGAATCAGACGGAAACCACGGAAAGTTGATTGTCTGTTCATCTGCAACTATCTCAAGGCTGTCGGTATTAAAAGCCTTTTTTATAAGACTCTGCTTGGTTCGTACAATTGCCCTGAGATTTTCAAGTTCCCTGTCGGTCAATCCGTTTCTCGGAATGCTGATTGTCAGCTTGTCTGTTTTCTTCTTTGCTGCCATGTAATTTCCTCCATGTAAAGAATATGTGTGTATATACATCACTCAGGAGGAAACTATTATCAAGTCCATATGTGATAATAATTTAAATCAGAAAGCACTGAGTACGGCATCAAGTTTCCTCTGATACTGCTGCAGTTCCCATCTGAAATAAGGCAGGGTGTTTTCCTTGTAATCCAGAAAGAGATCTACATCTGATTCGCAAAGACAGTACAGACCGTCTTTGTGCTGCCAGTTCAGAACCGGAATGTCCGGAACTTCGGGTAGTGAAGGAATCATGTTTATCAAGACTGATTGATATGATGTGCTTTCAGAAACAGTGTTAGTGCTTCTGCATGCTGTTAAGACGGTCAAGACGAGAAGAACTGTCACCACTGGGTGGAGCTTTCTTCTTTTCAGGTGCTTTTTCATTTTGAATCTCCGATATCTTTTCCTGAGTTTCAACAATGCTGTCCAGCCTGGATATAAGCTTTTCATTGTTCTGCCTGAGAATCTCAAGTTCCTTTTCAGCCCTGATCAGTCTTTTCAGTTTTGAGAAAAGCACAAGAGCCAGAATGATACATCCTGCGAGAACAGCTACGGATAAATATGAACTCATTTCTTATCCTTCTCCAACGCTTCTTTAACTGCATTATTCACATCTGTTATTCCTTTAAGTCCTGTTTTCTTTACAGTCTCCAATATGACCTCATAGGAGCCCATAGATGTAAGACCTACCACTATGCCGTGTAGGGCAGATGTGTACCATGCTCCGTTCTTCTGAATGAAGAAAAGAACAACATAGAAAACAAGCCCCAGTACTATCGGAATGATTCTGATAAGAACATCATAGGTTTTCTCAGGAACCTTCTTCAGAAGGGGTTTGATAATCCACTCTGTAATGCAGACTATAATGCCGGCAATCAGAAAATCCCAACCGGTAAGCTGACCGGATGTCAAACTTGTAATATTCATAGTGATTACTCCTTAATCATTTGTTTACATCGGGTTTGATGAAGGACAGAAAGTAGTCGTTCATCTTCTTTTCCTGTTTTTCACTGTCTCCGTTTATCTGATGGGTTTTCAGTGCGTGGAAAATAACGCAGTCATTCTCAAGGCAGATAATCATGCCCTCCTGTATGACAGCGATTTTCTTCTTTATGTAGGCCACATCCTTAGAAAGCTCATCTCGGGCATCATTCTTTTTCGCAACACGGTTCAGAAACCAGAGGACAATACCACCGCTTCCGAACAGACAAAGAACCACTGTTACTATTGCTGTGACCTTATCCATTGCTTTCCTCCGTTGACTCGACCAGAGATTTGGCCTGTTCGTAGGTGAGGACTGTGCCGTTTCTTTCGACGCTTATGCCTTCGGTGCTTCCGGTAAGCTCAATGTATCTGCTTACGATTGCATCGCAGTACTTGGGGTCAAGCTCAAGTCCGAAGCAGGAACGCTCTGTCTGCTCACAGGCAATCAGGGTTGTTCCGCTTCCAAGGAACGGATCGAGGACAAGAGTGTTGCTCATGCTGCTGTTCATAATGCAGTAGGCAATAAGCGGCACAGGTTTCATTGTCGGATGAAGATCATTTTTCTTAGGCTTCTCAAATTCCCAGATTGTTGTCTGCTTTCTGTCTGCATACCACTGGTGCTTACCGTTCTTCATCCAGCCAAACAAGCAGGGTTCGTGCTGCCACTGATA
>DBVL01000002.1 GCA_002308475.1 Spirochaetales bacterium UBA1265
AACAGATTTCTCGTTCATCATTTTCTCCTTGGCTCCGGCTGACCTGTAACATGGTAACCGTCATAGGTATCAATCACCTTGTCTTGAGGATGCTCAGCGCTGACACTTAAAAAGCGTCTTATCATCCTTCTTGTAGCTTCACGTCTGAACTCAGGCATGGCTCTTGGTGAGATNNACACCATCAAAGGCCTTGATCACATCTTCAATAAGGTCCGCTGTAATCTTCTTTCCTATTATAATACTCTCAACTTCCCGGCTTCTGTTGGTCTTGGCTCCAGTTGCTGTAGCACTGACTCTGTAGTCTGCCACAGTACCGTCCTGATTAAACCTGATGGCCTGACTGAGAGTAATCTTACTGATTGCGTTTGCTTTACGGGTGCCGACCTTGTGCCAGAAAATATAGTCAAAGTCATCTTCTGAGAACGGAACTATTATCTCTGTGATCAGCTCGTCACTTCTCAGGTCAATGCTCCTGAACTTGACTATGAAGTCAGAAACGCTCTCCTCTCTTTCACCATTGATTGAAGAAAGCTTAACACGTGCATCCAGGAGGTAAAGAGGCCCCGGAGTATCGCCTTTAGGAGAAGCGTTTGCTATGTTTCCTCCAATGGTTGCGCTGTTTCTCAAACCGACTGCACCCATGCGTGAAGCTGCCTGTCTAAGATGCCACGGACAAAGCGGGTTCTGAGCTATCTCTGCACTTGTACAGCAACTGCCTATGCAGCACTCACCCTTGTCGTTTATATAGATTTTCTTCAGCTCGCTGAGATTTCTGATAATCATTACACTCTTGTCGAATTTTGGAGTAAGCCCCAGAGTTCTCTTGTTGGCAACCATAAGATCACTGCCTCCAGCAAGAGGTATACAGTCCACTTTACTCTTTATCTCAAGAGCCTCTTTGAGAGTTGATGGTATGTAGCATTTCACTTCTTCCATATTTTCTCTCCTCTTTCTGCGGCAAGTTTTATGCTTTCAACTATGAGGTCATATCCGGTACAGCGGCAGATATTTCCTGAAATACCGAGTCTGATCTCATCTTCTGTTGGATGAGGGTTTTCAGACAGCAGATTGTAGGCTGCTATGACCATGCCCGGAATGCAGAAACCGCACTGCACTGCTCCTCCGTCGGCAAAAGCCTCTATTATTATCTTTCCACCCTCAGTCCCGGAGATCCCTTCAATTGTCATAATCTCCTGACCGTCTGCGGCTCCCACGGGGATTATGCAAGATGTAACCATTTTCCCATTAAAGAGAACTGAGCAGGCTCCACACTCGCCCTCACTACAGCCTTCCTTTACACCTGTGAGCTTAAAATCCTCTCTAAGGACATCTAAAAGTCTTCTCAGCGGGTCTGTGGTTATACTGACGGACTTGCCGTTCAGCTTGAAACTAAGCTTTGCTTCCATCAGAGAGCCTCCTTTATATCTGTACCGTTCAGCAAATATTCCATAACCTTTTCAGTCGGACACGGTATGGATGGAATCCTCTTGCCAATGGCACGGCTGACTGCATCTATATAGGCAGCACCTGAACCGTTGAAAACCAGCTCTCCCATACCCTTTGCTCCGAACGGACCCCACTCATAAGCGTTCTCAACAAAGTATACACCCTGCTTCGGATGGTCCATTGAAGTCGGTACTATATAATCACTTATAGATGTCTGTTTGAAATGTCCGTTGACATTCTCAAGAACTTCTGTTGAGCCCCAGCCAATTCCCTGGATTATTCCGCCGTTGACCTGACCATGAACTATCCTCTCATCTATCAGATGTCCTGCATCATGACTGGACCATATACCCTTTGTGGTGACCTCTGCAGTACAGGGGTCAACCTCAACCTCAACAGCACACACTCCCCAGCCGTAGCCAAGGTATGCGTAGCCCTGGAAGGTACTCTGATCCCATGGGAATCCATCCGGATGCTCATACTCAGTCATAATCTCAAACTCTTCTTCACTGTTGTAGCGGTCTTTCATGAGAGTGGCAGCCTTCTCAACAAGCTTTCCGACAATCATGGTTGACCTTGAGGCAGCCGTAGGTCCTGAGTCAACAACTCTGGAAGTATCCGGATCCTTGAAAATGACCTTCTCAAGTGGCAGTTCAAGAATATGGGCTGCAATCTTAGGCAGTATGGTATGGAAGCCCTGGCCCATCTCTGTCTGACCACAGAGAATCTCAACATCTCCGTTTTTATACTTTCTGAGTATACACTTGGCCTTGATCAGTGCCTGCTCACCGTTTCCGGTAAATGCACCACCGTGGTTGTAGAATGAGATTCCTATACCCTTTCCACTGCCCCACTTATACTCACGGCTCTTTCTCTCATAGTCTGAAGCCTTGAGAACCTGCTCAAGCATCTCAGGAATCATGACACGTTCAACAATCTTTCCGTTTGTGCTTGTCACATCTCCCTGCTTGATAAAATATCTTTTCTTATACTCAAGCGGGTCTATTCCCTGCATCTCTGCAAGGTGGCACATATGTGTCTCTATGGCAAAAAGTGTCTGAGGAGCTCCAAAACCTCTGAATGCACAGCTAGGGAAGGTGTTTGTAGCCACACCGAAGCCCTCTGTCCTCATGTTCGGGAATTTGTAGCACCCTGTAACATGGAAGCATCCTCTCTGAAGAACAACAAAGGATGAGGCAAGGTATCCGCCCACGTTGTAGTAAACCTTGCTGTCCATGGCAACTATGTTTCCGTCCTTATCAAGACCTGTCTTGAAAACAACCTTTGAAGGGTGTCTCTTTACAGAGAACTCTATATCCTCTTCCCTGTCAAAGATCATCTTCACGCCTTTTCCTGTCTTGTGTGCTGCAACAAGCAGTGGTCCACACAGGACATCAGGGAAGTGCTCCTTTCCACCAAAAGCTCCTCCTGTGGTTGTCTGTCTGACCGTAATGTCTTCCGGACTAATATTCAGAACTGGAGCTATGGATTTTCTAATGTAGAACGGGCACTGAGCTGAAGCGTATATGGTGTATTTTCCATTTCCTTCAGGAATACAGCAAGCTCCGTTTGTCTCAAGGTAGATGTGTTCCTGGAAACCAGTTTCCACAGTCTCCTCAACTATCTTCTCAGCCTTAGCAAAAGCCTCATCAGGGTTTCCGACCTCAAGCTTAAGATGACAGTGAAGATTATTATCATTCACAAAGGCTCCACCCTTACATGAAAGCCCCTCATCTATGGTAACAGCACACTCCTGTTCCTCATAGTCAATGTGGACCTGTTCCAACAGGTCTTCCAGAAAGGTTTTATCAGGACCGACAAGCAGACCTATGGTTTCACCCCTATAGCGGACCTCATCTTCTGCAAAGCACTTCCAGTCCGTTGCTATCATATGCAGATAATTGTGACCACCTTCTGGAATATCCTTACTGCTGACAAAGAAGTACCCCTCAGGAAGAGAAGGGATACTTATGTTCTTTATCTTTCCTCTTGGAATATCTGAACGGATCATCCTTGCCCAAAGGCAATCTTTAAAGTCGTAATCAGGAATGTATTTTGCAGTTCCGTCACTTTTGGAAACCGCATCCACACGTCTTACGGCTCTTGAAATATCCTCTGTTACCATCTGTTTTCTCCAAAACATTTCAGAATACGTGAGGCTCCGAAGACTCCGAAGCCCCACACATAATTATAAAACCAAATAGAGATTATTCAACGAACAATTCCGCTGGTCCCTGTAGGAAGAAGAGCATCTGTCCTCTTCCAGAGTTTCCTTGCAGCCTCAACTGCTTTTGCATAGATCTCATTCTCATCTATGCCGTTGAACTTATGATCCTCATAAATGAGCTTTCCGTTGACAAAAACGGACTCTACACAGTTGCTGCTCATGCCCCAGATGAAATGTCCTGCGGCATTTTCCTTCTGTAGCGGTGTAGGATTCTGGTATGAAAGAATATCCAGATCTGCCTTGTACCCCTTCTCTATGCGGCCGAACTTTCCTTCATGGTACTTTTCAACAAAGGTATTTGCTCTGGTGACTGCATTCAGATAGTCTCCAGGCCAGTATGGACCATATGCATCCCGGTTCTTGAAGAAGGCAATCTTGCACTCCTCAAACATGTTTGAACCACAGCCATCAGTACCCATAATCAGGTTTTTGACCTTTGGCAAGTAGGCACTGTAACCAACCTGGTTGTTCATGTTGCTTCTAGGATTGTGTGCAAAGTAACACCCTCTCTCATTCAGCAGGTTTATCTCATGTTCATTAAGATAGATGCCATGGACAAGAAGCGTCTTGTCATTCAGTAGTCCAAATTTATCCAGACGGTCCATTATGTCCATGTTGTAGAAATGGTGAGACCAGACGGTATCATAGTTTCCCTCAGCAACATGAATATGAACACCTCTATTATGGCTCTTTGCTGACTCTGAAAGCATCTGCATGCCCTCATCGGGGATTGTGAAAGGAGCATGACCACCCATCATGGCCTCACAGAGAACGGTCTCTCCGTTCTTTTTGCGCCTATCAACTTCCTCTGCAAAGCGGTTACCTTCCTCAACTCCGGCACGGATCTCATCCATGCCGTAGTTTCTGTCGGTAATTCCGTAAGCCACAATTCCTCTGACTCCGACCTCTTCCATGCCCCTGGCAATTGTTGAGAGGGAGCCACCTATATAATTGGGGCTTTCATGGTGGTCAATATTTGTAGTGGTGCCGTTTTTGATTGCATCCAGAGAGCAGATAAGTGAGCTGTAGTAAAGACTCTCTTCATCCAAACCCCTATCAAGGCGCCACCACCATTCCTTCAGAATCTGAATCAGGTCTGTCTGAGGGCCAGCTGAAATGAGCATGCCCCTAGACAGTCCGCTGTAGTAGTGATGGTGTCCACAGATGAAGCCTGGAATGACTGTCTTTCCACAACCGGAGATCTTCTTGTCTGCCTTGTATTTCTTTCCGGCATCCTTTCCAACTTCTTCAATAAGGTCGTCTTTGATAACAACATCAACGCCCTCAAGAATCTCTACCGGACTCATGGTCTGTATGACCCTGCAGTTCTCTATAACAGTTATCATTTTCTCCCCCTTTCTCAGTCCATTCTGGTGAGAAGATAGTCATAGCAGAAGAAAACCTGCTCTATCATATCCTTTACCAATGGCGGGACTTGTCCAATGAGATTTCCTTCTCCGTCTATTCTGCAATCAATGATATTTCCGAAAAGCCTGACCTTTACCTGATCTGCATCCACAATGAAACCACTGTTTGAGCTTTCTTCAAAATCATCCATTCTGCTGAAAACGGTGAACTTGTCTCTGTAAGGCTTTCCGTTGTGGTTACAGAAGGTTGCACAGTTGCCACATTCGTTACAGTAGGCATCTATATGAAGAATCTGGAATGGATCATCAGAATTTTCTGAGAATCTCATGTCTATGGCCACATTCGCACGGTTCGGACAGACATCCACACACTTGTTACACAGGTATGAACAGTCCATACAGCGCTGAGCTTCCTGTTTTGCAAATTTCTCCATATCCTTGCAGATCTTCTCTGCCTTTGTGCAAAGATGTGTCTTTCTCTTGCTTATTCCCTTGAAGAAGTTATCCTCAGCCTCAATGTAAGCCTCATCATCCTCTTCAAGCTCCTCTTCACCACAAGACTCACAGGAGCCGTCACAGCCTGCTTTTCCACAGTCGCATTCCTGTTCCTCTGCTTCACCTATGACCTTATCAAGAACATCTTCAACGGCCTTTCTTGCTGAAGCAATACACTTGACGACGGTAGAAGGACCAGTAGCCATATCGCCTATGGCATATACATCTTTCACTTCTGTCTCGTTTGTCTCTTTGTTTACAATCGGCCAGCCCTTATCGCTGCAAGGGATTCCAAGCTCTGTTATGGCCTTGGTATCTGCGTGCTCACCAATGGCGGTTATGAGGGTATGGCAATCAAGAGAGATACTCTGATCTGTTTCCACAGGGCGTCTTCTGCCTGAAGCATCCGGCTCACCGAGGGCCATCTTCACACATGTGAGTTTTCCACCCTCAAGCTTCTTCGGGTTAGCCAGGAAGTAGAATTTGATTCCGTCTTCCACTGCCATTTCAAACTCTTCAGGATCAGCAGGCATTTCATTCTTGCTTCTTCTGTAGACAACACAAACCTCTTCAACGCCCGGAGTCCTCTTTGCGGCTCTTGCACAGTCCATAGCAGTGTTTCCGCCACCTGTTACAACAACCTTCTTACCAAGAGAGGCCTTACCTTCTCTGAAGAGCTGCAGGAATTCAAGAGAGCCGAGAAGCTTGTCACTATCTCCCTCAACCTTTATCTCATTATCCTTTTCTGAGCCAACAGCATAGAAGATATATGAGTAACCCTTATCCTTGAGAGCTTTGACACTGACATCTTCCTTCTTAACTCCAAAGACAAACTTTGCGCCATGGGCGGCAACAAAATCTATATCTGCCTGAACAGCCTCAGGAGCAATCCTGAACTTAGGAATGATATTTGCTACAACACCACCAGCGTTCTCAGCCTTCTCAAAGATGGTTGTATCAAATCCGCTGCGGGCCAAGAAGTATGCTGCGGAAAGACCGGCAGGACCAGCACCGACAACAGCAGCCTTGATCTCAGACTGTCCTTCAGGAGCCTCCCAGAGTTTCATGTACTCCTCTGTTCCCTTCTCAACAGCAATCTTCTTCATCTGTCTGATCTGGACAGGACCTTCATAATCCATTCTTGAACAATGGAACTGGCACTGGTGGTCACAAATGTTACAGGTTATATTCGGAAGGGCATTTCCATCATAGATAACAGCGAGAGCATCGGCGTATCTGCCTTCTCCAACAAGGCTGACATAGTCTGGAATATCCTGATGTATGGGGCAGGCTTCCTGACATGGAGCCACATAGCAGTTGAAGATAGGCAGTTCATCTTCAGTCTTGGCCTTGTTGAAACCACGGAAGTCTTTCTGAAGATACTTCTTCTGAGAGGCAGTATCTGCCAGTTCCCTTACAGCCTTATGATCAATGGTGCTTCTGTCCCAGCTCTTGCTTTCCTTATCAAGAATCTCAGCCATCTGCTCCATTCTTGAGTATCCACCCGGCTTAAGCATATCTGTAGCCAGTGTGATTGGTCTGATTCCTGTATCAAAGATATCCTTAACTGAGAAGGCCGTTGCTCCACCTGAGTAGGAGATAGGAAGTTTTCCGTCAAACTCCTCACTGAGCATAGCTGCAACTGTTATAGAAGCCGGCATGAGGGCACGACCTGACATGTATCTTTCATCTCCAGGAAGAACCTTACCATCATTTACGTTTGCAAGTGTGTTTGTAAGCTTTACTCCGAAGCCAAGCTTCTCTTCCTTTGCCAGATCCACAAGGCGGTGCAACATGGCAACAGCATCCGGGAACTGCAGATCATGCTCGAAAGTCTCTCTCTTAAGTCCAACGTGTTCAAAGCCAATGCTGTCCAGTATGCTTCTTGCCTTGTCATATCCGAGAAGTGTCGGGTTCAGTTTGACAAAGGTATTCAGATGCTTTTCCGTGAGCATGTAGCGACAGATGGCCTCAATCTCTTTTGGAGGACAGCCGTGCATGGTTGAGATGGTTGTGCTTGTACAGATTTTAGGAGAAATTCTCCCAACAAGACCTTCAAGAGCTCCTGCGTTCTTCTCAAACTCAGAACCTGCATAGAACTCTCCCTCATCTATCAGTGCCTGAAGCTGGCTCTTGTATTCTTCAAAGAGAGGACTTGTTGTTGCATCCATCATACCATTTATATAAGTCTGCATCTTCGGTTCCTTGATTCCCTCAAGGTTGTAACCGACAGACATGTTGAAGATGAAGTCAGGGCTCTCCTTCTTTCCTGTCATAAGTGCCTGAAGAACATGAAGAACCATCCAAGCCTTCAGATACTCATCATAAGCCATAGGAAGGGTGTACTCTGTTGACCACTCAACATTATGGCATTCGTCCCTTGCATCAATACAAGGTTTGGCAATCATGTTCTTTTCACCAAGATAGTCCATGATCTGAACAGTCTTGAGCTCCATGAAACGGCCACCGACAAGATAAGAGGCAATAATATTCTGAGCCAGCTGAGTATGTGGGCCGGCTGCAGGACCAAGCGGGGTCGCACATTTCTGACCGAAAACCTCTATGCCGTGTCCGCCATTATGATAGAAATTATCCTTATGGATCCCGAAAATTGATTCATGGTTCCTGAATTCTGTGAAGACTCTCTCAATGAGTTCCTGGAATGGAACCGGACGCATTTTATCACCCATACAAATACTCCTTTAGTTTCGTATATAGACTATTTTCATTTTAAACCAAAATCATGGTATGTCAAAATAATTTGCAACAATGCGCAACAGCGCCATTTTTTTAGTTATAACTCAATTTTTCTATATGTTTTTATGGAAAAGCTAATTCTTTTTAGTTATTTTTAGGTTTAGTTAAATGGGAAAACAATTATGTTTACAAATAATATGGGCTGTGCGATAATCTAGACAAAAGAAGAAAAAAGCGCGGAGGTTTTCATGCTTATCAATCTTAAAGTGAATAAAAAAATCAGAGAAAGGAACATTCAGGTCTGCCGTGAAAAGGGAATTCTTCTCCCAACATTCAAGCAGATGGTGGATCCTTCAGGAGTCCCTGCTGAAATCAAAGAGAAACTTGCAAAAACCGGTCTTTGGGATGTAGACCCAGTGAACCTTTACAGGATCACATGGCACAATGAGCCTAAAGAAAAGGGTGGACTCTTCGGTGAGGTCAACTATATTGAAGTACCAAGAAAGCTGACAGGAACAAAGGCAAGGATTTTTGCACTGGTCGGAAAATACTTCCCAACAGGTGCCCACAAGGTAGGAGCCACATACTCATGTCTGGCACCNNNGCTCAGAACCAGCAGGCAGTATGGCCCTCAACAGGAAACTACTGCAGAGGTGGAGCTTACAACTCAGCCCTTCTTGGATGTAAGTCTATTGCTATTCTTCCAGCTGAAATGTCCCAGGAGAGATTCAACTGGCTTAAGACAGTTGCCGGAGAAGTAATTGCAACCCCAGGCTGTGAATCAAACGTAAAGGAAATCTTTGACAAGTGTCATGAACTTGACGCTGAACGCGGAAAGCATATTGTCATCTTCAACCAGTTCGAGCAGTTTGAGAACTACCTCTGGCACTACACAGTAACCGGAGCTGCTTTTGAAGAGATTATTAAGAAAGAAGGCATCAAGGCTGAGAACGTCCGTGGTTATGCTTCTTCAACAGGTAGTGGCGGAACCCTTGCAGCTGGAGACAAACTCAAAGATGACTACCCAGGAATCAAGATTGCAGCTGGTGAGGCTCTTCAGTGCCCAACACTCCTCAGAAACGGTTTTGGTGGCCACAGAATTGAAGGAATTGGAGACAAGCATGTCCCATGGATCCATAACGTAAAGAATACCGATATGATCTGTGCCATAGACGACCAGGATTGTATGGATATCTACAGACTGTTCAATGAACCGGAAGGAATCAAATACCTGAAGGAGACAGTCGGTCTTACAGACAAGGAGATTGAGAATCTTCAGCTCTTCGGTATCTCAGGAATAGGAAACACACTCTCAGCCATCAAGATGGCCAAGTACTATGAAATGGATGAAGATGACTGCGTATTCACAGTCTGCACAGACTCCTCAATCATGTACAAGAC
>DBVL01000059.1 GCA_002308475.1 Spirochaetales bacterium UBA1265
CATATGAACAGGAACTCTGATTGTTCTTGCCTGATCGCTAATGCTTCTTGTAATTGCTTGTCTGATCCACCAAGTAGCATAGGTTGAGAACTTGAAGCCTTTTCTGTACTCAAACTTCTCAACAGCTTTAATAAGGCCAATATTCCCTTCCTGGATAAGGTCAAAGAAATGCAGGCCTCTGTTTGTATACTTCTTTGCAATTGACACAACAAGTCTGAGGTTGGCCTGAATAAGGCGGTCCTTTGCAGCCTTAAGCATGTTCATGCCTGCCTTGATTTCCTGGCACTGCTGAAGAATAACATCACAGTCATCTTCAAACTCAAACTCAATGCTTCTAATTTGTCTAAGAGTATTCTGATAGTTTGTGGTAAGCTCTCTGATTGTATCAAAAGACATGCCCAGCTTTTCCTCAACCACAGGTCTCTTACTTGTTGTTGAAAGATCTCTTGCGAGCTGTCTGGCTTCTCTTGTTCCTGAGATCTGAAGCTTGGCCTCAATGATCTTACGGTTGTTCTTGAGCTCTATTATGTCATGCTCTGCCTGAATGAACTTGTCAGTGAACATGGTTATCTCTTCCGGCTGAAGCTCAATATTTCCAAGCTTCTTCAGTAAGGTAGCCTTTTTCTTCACAAGCTCATCACTGTTCAGAACTTCCTCTCCGGAAGCAAGCTTCTTCTGTTTGAGTTCAATATACGACCTGAGCTGACTCTGGATTTCTTTTAGAGAGTCTTTATAGAAAGCCACATACCTCTTCTGTTCCTGAATGAGCTCTTTCTGGTCTTTTGCGTTGAAGTCTTCTGCTTCTTCGTACTTGGTGTTCAGCTTGATGAGAATCTTCTCAAAGCAGGTTATCATTATTCCTGACTTCTTGATGACTTCTTTGATTCTGAAAGCCCCCTCTTCCATCTGTTTTGAGAGGTTTACTTCTTCCTCAGCTGTAAGAAGGTTTTCTTTTCCTATCTCACGAAGGTAGAGTCTTATGGGGTCATCTGTGCCCCCGTCTCCCTTATCTATGCTGAGAATCTGTGTTTTGTGGACAACGTGTTCAACATCTTCATCAATAATTGGAATTGAATCCATTGGAGAAGAGTTTTCATCAAAGTTCTCAAGGATGAAGCTCTTTGTGTAGGAAGACTTGTCATTCAGCTGTTCTTCTTCCTCATCTATCTCATCCTCGTCATCATCTGATTCATTTTCTATGCTGCTTAACTCTTCATCAGAGGGCTCTTCATCAACGGACAGAATGTCATCATCAACATCTTCATCATCAAGAAGATCATCTTCCTCTTCCTCCATGTCCTCGGATGAAGGACTGTCAGGAAAGTCTTCCAGATCATCATTCACTTCGGAGACGAGGAGACCTTGCTTCTCAAGTTGAGATTTAAAGTATTCAAAATCCTCTTCTGAATTTACATGAAGACTTTCAAGAACTTCTTTTAAATCTGTTAATGTAAACTGGTTTTCATTCTTTGCAGAATAAATCAGTCTGTCCAATAATTCCTTTCTTTCTTCGTTTTCCATTAATTGTTTGATCCCTCTGCATTCTGCGCTTTCAGGTTCATTATTTCTCTATCCAGTTCGTTTACAGTCTCCAGAAGAGAAATGAAGTCATAGTCAGGAGCTCCCTCCATCTGAGCTGATTCAATCAACAGTTGAACATTTGCTCTCTTATCCTCCAGACGCTTCAACTTCAGATTATTGATTACATCAGTAACGGCCTGCGAAAGATTTGCAGGTCTGTAAGCAACATCGGTCATTGAACCATAAGCAAAATTTCTCAAATTCTCATCTGATATCATCTGAAGAAGTGTTTCTTTTGTTTTGATCTCTTCTCGCTGTGCATCTTCCAGAATGGTGTACAGTGCTCTGGCATTCACATCTGCCAGGAAGTTGAATTTGATTTCAGTTTTGAATCTGTCAAAACACTCCGGATTGTTCAACAGAAGAAGCATGGAATTCAGTTCGGGACCGGGTTTTATTTCATTTTTGACAATGACAGGTTCTGTTTTACTGTCTGACCATGTCTGTGTGCTTCCGGTTGAATCTTCATACTCTCTTATTATCTGCTCCTGCGGAACTCTTAAGATATCAGAAAGGTATTTGAAATAATCCTGACGCTCTATACTTGATTCAGTAGCATCAAGAAAAGGTTTTACCTCCTTGAAAACAGATGACTTGCCTTTGGGCTGCCGTATATCATACATTTTTAATGCAGAATGTACAAGATAAGAGAAGCCTCCTTCGGTAGATGAACAGCTCTTTAAAAGCTCCTCAGCTCCTTTTTCCTCAAGCATTTGAGAAGCATCTTTGATATCATCAGGAAATGGTTTGATCACCCTTGTCTCTAGACCGTTGGTCTGGCAGATTATCAGTGCCTTAACTGTTGCATTTCTGCCCGCTCCATCGGAATCAAAAAGAAGATTCACTCTCTTGCAGTATCTTTTAATCAGTCTGGCCTGTTCATCAGTAAAAGCAGTTCCTAAAGGTGCTGCCGCATACCTCAGACCTGCCTGATGAAGGGAAACAACATCAAAGTTTCCCTCACAAAGAATAATTTCCTCTCTCTTCTTCAGCTCATCAAGGCTTTCATATAATCCGAATAGGTTATTTCTCTTGCTGTATATGGCGGTTTCCGGTGTGTTTATATACTTGGCCTTGCTTTCCCCAGTTAAATCTCTTCCTCCGAAAGCCACACAGTTTCCCCGCCAGTTCCTGATAGGAAACAGTATTCTGTCTCGGAACAATGGCAGGTTGTCATAGTTTCTGCTGAAAAGCCCTGTTTCCTTAAGGATCTCATCTGAGTAGTTGTTTTTTTTAAGAAAATCATACAGCCAGGTTGAATCTGAAGGAGCATACCCAAGCATGAAGTTTTCAACAGTAGTCTTTGTTACCTTACGGGAAGCTAGATAAGTTCTGGCATGTTCTGCGTCAGACCTGGTCAAAAGATAGGTATTGAAGCTTTTCAATATCCGGTTGTATATGTCCTGAATGACCTTGGTTTTGTCGCTTTCCTTTTTCTCATACTCATTTTCCTCCTTAAGAGGAACTGAGGCTTTTTCTGCCAGAAATTTGATGGCTTCAGGAAAAGAAACGTGTTCCATCTCCATTATAAAGGAGAACATGTTACCGCTTTTGCCACAACCAAAACACTTATAGAAGCCTTCTCTGTCGTGAACAAGGAAAGATGGTGTTTTCTCACTGTGAAACGGACAGCAGGCCTTATAGTCATCAGTATTCCCCTGTTTTGTAAGACGAACATAGGAACCTATGACCTCACTGAGCCTGAGTCTTTGTTTAATTGTTTCAACAACAGAATCCGAATATCTTGCCATGCTACTTCTTTAAAATTACTAAAGGTTCAGCCTTACGTCTACTTTCCAAAGCCTTATTAATTTCATTCTTTGTATGTAATTGACCTTTGTTTATGCCTGGACAGGATTCTGCTTCTTTGTCCCAGCTATCCTTATCTTCAAGGATGTTTGCCCAGAACGGATAAGTCCTGCATTGAAGAGGTCTGTACTCATAGACCTTGCAGCCTTTATCTGTGAGAAATATGCAGTCATAGTTTTCTTTCTCAAGCAGGCTGATCAAGTAGAAAGATCCCATATCCACGTATCTGCAATAGGTGTCTATGAATTTATCTCGAGAAAGACCAAGTCCGTCAGACATGGTTTTAACATCAGCTTCACTCAAGAAGACATAGCCTGGTTCAGTACTGCAACAGTAGGAACAACCCTGACATGCGAACTTAAGACCTTTTTCATAAAAACAAGCCATACAACACCTTGAGTCTATAATAAAATAAAAAAGGCCTTCTGAAAAGAAGACCTTCTTTATGGAGAGAGAAGGATTCGGACCTTCGAAG
>DBVL01000029.1 GCA_002308475.1 Spirochaetales bacterium UBA1265
TCTGTCTGGATTCTGTGCATAAATATTTTTCTCATCAGATTTGACTATCCATATAAAAAAAGTTATCTTTGGTTTGTTAATGCCGGCACTGTCCGGTTGGGTAAGTTTTCAATTATTAAAGAGGATAAATTATGGCAAAACAGCTTCAGTTCAGTGAAGAAGCCAGAAAGTCTCTGGTTTCCGGTGTAGAACAGATTTCAAGGGCCGTCATGACAACCCTGGGACCAAAGGGAAGAACAGTTCTTCTTGATAAGAAGTACGGTGCTCCCATGATTACAAAAGACGGTGTATCAGTTGCTAAGGAAATTGAGCTTGAAGACCCGTTTGAGAACATGGGTGCTCAGCTTGTAAAGGAAGTTGCTTCCAAGACAAATGATGTTGCCGGAGACGGTACAACAACAGCTACAGTTCTTGCCTGGGCCATTACAAAAGAAGGAATGAAGAGTGTTTCTTCCGGCGTAAACCCAATGGGTATCAGACGCGGTATTGATAAGGCTGTGGAAGATGCTGTTTCCTACATAAAGGCAGAGGCAAAGGAAGTCCATGACAAGGAAGAGATCATGCAGGTTGCAACCATCTCTTCAAACAACGACAGCACAATTGGTGAAGAGATTGCAAATGCAATGGAAAAGGTCGGCATGGACGGAGTCATCACCATTGAAGAGTCAAAGAATATTGAGACAACAACAGACTTTGTAGAAGGAATGCAGTTTGACCGCGGTTATATTTCAGCATACTTTGCAAACAACCGTGAGGCCATGACAGCCCTCCTTGAGGATCCGTATATTCTCATCTACGACAAGAAGATCTCTTCCATGAAGGAACTTCTTCCTGTTCTTGAGAAAGTTGTCCAGACCTCAAAGCCGCTTCTCATCATTGCTGAGGATGTAGACGGAGAAGCTCTTACAACACTGGTTGTTAACTCTCTCAGAGGAACTCTGAATGTCTGCGCTATCAAGGCTCCAGGCTTTGGAGACAGAAGAAAGGCCATGCTTGAGGATATTGCTGTTCTCACAGGTGGTCAGGTTATTTCCGAAGAACTTGGAATGAAGCTTGAAGGCACAGAGCTCACACAGCTTGGAAAGGCCAAGAGTGTCAAGGTTGAGAAGGAAAACACAACAATCATCAATGGTCTTGGAAAGGCTGAAGCCATCAAAGACAGGATTGCCCAGATCAAGAAGCAGATTGCAGATACAACAAGTGACTATGACAGAGAAAAGCTTCAGGAGCGTCTTGCCAAGCTCGCAGGCGGTGTTGCAGTTATCAACGTTGGTGCAGCAACAGAAGTTGAGCTGAAGGAGAGAAAGCACAGAGTTGAAGATGCTGTAAACGCAACAAGAGCCGCTATTGAAGAGGGTGTAATCCCAGGCGGTGGTGTAGCTCTCGTTCAGGCTGCAAAGAAGATGGAAAGCAAGGATCTCTCTTCCTTCACAGAAGAGGAGAAGATTGGTTACAAGATTGTCCGCAGAGCTCTTGAAGAGCCCATGCGCCAGATTGCTGAGAATGCTGGTGAGGATGGTTCAATTGTTGCTGACAAGTGCAAGAACAGTGAAGCTGGCTTTGGTTATGATGCTAACTGCAATAAGTGGGTCAACATGGTCAGTGCAGGTATAATTGATCCTGTGAAGGTCACAAGAAGCGCACTTCAGAACGCTGCAAGTATTGCTGCTCTGATTCTCACTTCAGAGTGTGCAATCACAGACATTCCTGCTCCGGAACCGGCCATGCCGGCAGGCGGTGCTCCAGGAATGGGCGGCGGAATGTATTAATCCGACGGATACGTTTATAAGAGGTCACGGAAGTGGCCTCTTTTTAATTGCCTTCAGGTTTTTGTTGCTCTTGCCACAATCTCCATATCAGTATATCTTTAAATAAAAATTGCAAAGTAATGCGAGGTAAATATGTTTTCTTTAATTACACTTATGGGAAGCACTGTTTCTTCTGATCCGGCAGCTTCAACAGCAGCTGGAACAGCAGGTGGAATGGGTTCATCCCTTATTCTTATTCTTGTCATGATGGTTGCTTTCTACTTTCTTCTGATCAGACCTCAGAAGAAAAGAGACAAGGAAGCAAGAGAAATGCTGGCCGCAATCAAGAAGGGTGACAAGATTGTTACAATCGGCGGTATCCGTGGAACCATCACAGCAGTCAAGGAAAGCACTGTTGTTGTAAAGGTTGATGAGAATACAAAGATTGAATTCAACAAGTCTGCCATTTCCTCAGTTCTCAACAAGGCTGATGCTCCTGCAGCTGCAGCAATTGAGAAGAAAGATACAAAGAAGAAAGAAGAAGTAGTGGAAAAGCCGGCAGAGGAAAAACCGGTAGAGAATAAATAATAATCAAGGGTTATTGTTGATTTTAAATAAAGGCTGCAACGAACAGGTTGTGGCCTTTTGTTTCAGGAGCTCAAATGAAAGTCATAAGAAGCACTCTCACAGGGTATTGTCATGGGGTGTCTGAAACCATACACAAAGCAAACTCCTGTCTGAAGCTTGCAGAGAAAAAGAACCTTAACTGCTACTCAATAGGTCAGCTGATACATAACAATGATGTTTCAGCCTACTATGAGAAACAGGGTCTTAAGATAGTCAATAATCCTAAAGAGGCTGAGCCTGGAGTGGCCCTCATCCGTGCCCATGGTATTCCTCAGTCTCTGCGCCGTTCCTTTCTGGAGAGGGGCTTTATTCTCGAAGATGCTACCTGTGTGAATATAAAGAAAACACAGAGCAAGATAATTGAAGCAAACCGCAAAGGTAGGACAGTTGTGCTTCTTGCTGTCCGCTCTCACGCAGAGAGCCTCTGTCTTCAGGGAACTGAAGACCCCACCCATCCCGGAAAACCCATACCTGTGTTTCTTGTAAGTTCAGAAGAGGATCTGAAGAATCTTTTTGATTCCGTTGACCAGTCCTGTTCCATCACTCTGGTTGTTCAGACCACATTTGAACAGGGCAGTTTTGAGAAGCTGACAAACCTGATCATGGCTCACTATCCTGATTGTGAAAGGGGAAACAGCCTCTGCTATGCATGTCTGAAAAGAAAGAAAGCCGCTGAGGATCTTTGCGGTCTCTGTCAGGCGGTAGTGGTTGTAGGCGGGTTGAACAGTGAAAACACAAAGGACCTGGCTAAGTATATTCACAGGCAGGGGGGCAGGGTTTACTGCGTGGAAAACGTTTCGGATATGGATTCTGACTTTGAGGAAGATGTGAGAAAGAACCGGATTGAAACCATTGGTGTGTGTAGCGGTACATCTACTCCTGCAGAAATAATTGATGCCGTCTGTGAACGCCTTGAAAGCCTTAATTGAACGGGACTATAATTAGCCGTTCTAAAGGGGGTGTGTAAATGAATCTTCCCAACAAACTAACCGTAACGAGGCTTGTCCTCACTCCGGTTTTCTTTGCCTGGTACTTTATCAAGGATCTGGTTCCTTCAGTTCCTTCTATCCTATATTCAGTTGTTCTTGTTCTGGTATATGCCATCATGGAGCTTACAGATCTGCTTGATGGAAAGATAGCCAGAAAGCATAATCTTGTAACGGACCTGGGAAAGGTTATGGATCCGTTTGCAGATGTAATGATTCACCTGACCTTTTTCACGTGTTTCCTTTATTCCTCAATAGCTCCCGTCTGGGCTTTTGTCCTCATCCTCTGGCGTGAGTTTTCCCAGAGTTTCATGCGTATGCTTCTGATGGGAAAAGGCAAGCCCATGGCCGCAAATATATTCGGAAAGGCAAAGACCTGTCTCTATGCCTTCTGCTCAATCTACGGAATCTTCTATAGAATAATGATGGTCATGGAGCTCTCTCAGCCTTGGATGTCAGTTTCTGCCACGGTTCTTTTTGCTCTTGCGGCCCTGTCCTCTGTTGCCAGCTTCCTTATATATATAACAGAGGTAATAAAGCAGGGCACTCTTAAGGATATGACAAGATAATGGATTCAATTTACGAACTTTTTGATAATGACAAGATCTTTGTTCTCGGGCATAGGGGCTTCAGTGAGAAGTATCCGGAAAACACCATGCTTTCTTTCCAGGCTTGTGCTGATGAAAAAGGTGTTGACGGTGTAGAGTTGGATGTTCGCCTTTGCAAAAGTGGGGAGCTTGTGGTTTCCCATGACTCCAACCTGAAGAGAACCACAGGTGTGGATAGAAATATAGAAGATATGACTTGGTCTGAGATTAAAGACCTTGATGCCGGCTCTTTCAAAGGTCCCGGGTTCTCAGAAGCCCGCATACCTCTTCTCGAGGAAGTCCTCTCTTCCTTCTCGGACAGATTCTGCTATGACATAGAGATCAAGGCACCAAAGACCTTTGGACACAAGCAGATCTGTAATGACCTCTGGCAGATGATTATGGATCACCATCTTGAAAAATCAGTGATGGTTTCCTCTTTCAATCCGTTTGCCTTAAGGCGTTTCAACCGAACCTGTTGGTACAGTGTTCCTACTGCAGATATCTTCTGTGATGAGCCGTCACTTCCGAAGGTCACAAGGCATGGGAAGGGACATCTGGTTTCTGGCAGCAGCTATCTGAAGCCGGACTGTGAACAGACAACTTATGAAAATGTCAATAAATGGAAACTTCCTGTCATAAGCTGGACAGTCAATACCGAAGAGGAAGCAAAACGCATTCTGTCTCTACCTTATATAAAGGGTTTGATAGGTAATGACCCACTACTTTTGAGATCTGTTTTGGACGGTGAAAACATTTCAAAAAAATAATTGAAAATTTTTAAAATTAGTTGTTGACACTTTTATACGGTTTCCACTATTTTAATAGAGCGCGTCAGGCACAAGGGTTTGAATAAAGCACTTGAAAATGACTCGCAGATGTTGATTTTTACAGAGATATTAAAGAAGA
>DBVL01000109.1:0-798 GCA_002308475.1 Spirochaetales bacterium UBA1265
CCCATGCAGAAAGGAATGACGTACATGGTTCTTCCCTTCATGCTTCCCCTGTAAAGCTCTGTCATGGTCTTCTTGAGCTCTTTCGGATCAATCCAGTTGTTTGTCGGACCAGCGCCCTCTTCTTTTTCACTTGCAATGTAAGTTCTCTTCTCCACACGGGCAACGTCTGAAGGATCAGAACGGAACAGTACACTGCCCGGCTTCTTTTCCGGGTTAAGACGGGTAGCAAGACCGCTTTCAACCATCTGGTCAATCAATCTGTCATACTCAGCCTTTGAACCGTCGCAAACATAGATTTTGTCAGGTGTTGTAAGAGCTGCAAAATCCTCGACCCATTTCTTGAGTCCAGCATGTTTGATTTCGTTAATATTCATAGAAGCATCTCCTATTTCGGGATATCCCGAATATTTTCCGTTTACCATAATATATTGTTTTAGCCCACCTTATCAAGGCAAGCATTTTCGTGATAAACTCTGCTCATGGAAAAAACTACCGGCCGACCCGAACTGGCATTGCCCGCAGGGTCCCTTCAGTGTGCCTTATATGCATTTGACGGCGGGGCAGATGCCGTTTATCTTGGGCTTAAGGCCTTTTCTGCAAGAAAGAACGCAGTGAATTTCTCTTTTGAGGATCTGAGGAAACTCAAGCAGCTCTGTCTTGTCCGAGGCAAGAAATTCTACATAACCCTGAACACTCTGGTCAGAGATCAGGAGATGCCTGAGATTGTGAGAATCCTCAGGGAGCTTGAGTTTATAGGCCCAGACGGACTGATTGTTCAGGATCTTGGGATAGCGGCTG
>DBVL01000109.1:834-6507 GCA_002308475.1 Spirochaetales bacterium UBA1265
CCCCCCCTGCCACTACATGCCTCAACCCAGCTTGCGGTCCACACCATAGAGGGAGTGAAAGTCCTGCAGAAAATAGGTTTCACACGGGTGGTACTGGCAAGAGAGACATCTTTGGAGGAAATCAGGGAAATCCGGAAAGCATGCCCTGATGTGGAACTGAAGGTCTTTATTCACGGTGCCCTGTGCTACGGCTTCTCGGGGCTGTGCATGGCCAGTGAAAACATAACGGGACGCAGCGCAAACCGCGGAGAGTGTGCACAGATATGCAGAACATGGTTCAACTGCAAGGAAACCGGAGAGGATTTCTGGCCGTTCAGCATGAAGGACCTCTGCGTTGGACCGGATGTGGTTAAGTTTGCAGAAGCAGGAATAGATTCACTGAAAGTTGAAGGAAGAATGAAAGGGCCGGAGTACGTTTACTGGACAGCCCGTTACTACTCTCTCCTGCTGGATGGCGCTGACCCGTTCTCAGAAGAAGTCAGAACGGCAGAAGAGGCCATGAGGATTGCTTTCTCAAGAGAGACCACAAAGGGCTTCATGTTCACCGGGAAGAACGGCTCGATGGGAAGTGAGAATATGGTCTGCACCACATACCCTTCCCACATTGGCATCCAGGTCGGAAAAATAGACAGGGTTCTTAACGGCAAGGCAGTAATCCGCTTCTCCAAACCTGTAGCCCTGAGGGACGGCCTCCTGGTCATAAGCGGCAGAGAGTCTGCAGGCTTTGCGCTCTCCGATCTGAGCAACGGTCGCTCTTTTGCCGCCCCGGGAGAAACAGTGACGGTAGCCTTCCCCTCTTCCGCCTTCACAAAAAAGCCCCAAAGCGGAACCCCCATCATGTGCACCAAGCGCCACAACTCCCCCCTGCCCCTGCTGAACGAGAACATACCTCTGTACAAGAAGCCCCTCGCTATCCATACCGTCCTAACGGACAATGCCCTAATTGTTGACTCCCAATCCTGGCCCCTGAGTGTGCAGGAAGCAGAAAAAGTCTCAGATGGAAACAGTCCTTTCTCCGTTCTTACAAAGATCTTCAGCGCTTCTGACACAAGCTTTTTCACGCTGGGAGAACTCAGCTTTGAGAACAAAAGCTCATTCAGCCACCCATTCATGCCTCTTTCTGCCCTGAAACAGATCAGGCGTGAATTCTACAGCCGTGAAGATGCCTCCTTCTCTTCCTATCTTGCTTCCCCCAGCCCGGAACCCGAAGGTCTGACCTACATATCAAAACCTTCTGATTCCTACCAGGCTCCTCCTGTTGCCTTTGATGAGAAAAAGCTCTTTGAAACCCTGGACACTGTAGCCACCTCAGTCTCAGCCATAGGACTGAATAACATCTCCCATGTTGCCTGGGCTCAGAAGCACCCCGAGGTTCCGGTTTACGCAGACCAGTTTCTCTACGTCTACAACTCAGAGGCCTTGAAACTCTTAAAGAGCCTACTGCCAAACCTGATTGGCTGTGTGAGAACAAAGCCGGGAGAACTGCCTCTGTTCATAAGCCGGGTCTGCTTCAGACACCATGCTCTCAAAAAGGACTGTAAAGGTTGCAGCAGGGACAATACCTACCACTTAAGCCAGAACGGAAACAGCTATACTGTCCACTGCAAGGACTGCATGACTTACGTGGAAGCCTCCCGGTAACCATAGACTATATTCTCAGCCTTAAGATCTGAAGCCCATGTCAAGAGCCATCCTGAGGGCCTTGAGCCCTTGGCAAACGGAACATAGACATGAAGAATCTCCTTGTTACAGGAAGAAAAACAGTTTCCTTTAAATGTGGTCACACTTGGAGCAATTGTCACACTCTCCAGATTCTGACATGAGGAAAAGGCTCGGGCAGCCACGTATGTCACTCCATCTTTCAAGCAGATTTTCTCCAAAGAATCACAGAAAGAAAAACAGAAGCTTGGCACATAGGAAGCAAAGCATACAACAGCAGTCAGTGAGGTATTGTGCAAAGCACTGGTGTTCGAGAACATTTCCGCAGAAAGAGTTACTCCCGGTCCTATAGCCAGATAGCGGACAGAGTCCAGCTCTGCTGCTTCCATGTCAGAAACTATGGGCTCTAGGCCCAGATCAGAGATGGAGGTCCAGAAGTTGCCAACAGGAGAAAAGTACGGTTCATCTAGGTTTATCACTTCCCCAGTCTCAACACTCCTAAAGCCCGTGCAGACCTTATTAGAATCTTCACTCAGACCGTAATCAAGACGCGGATCAGTGAAATCTATCTCCGTATAGGCCGGTCTTATCTCTGCCAGGCAAATGTACTCTGTCTGCATATCCGGGAAAACTCGCAGGAGAGAGACATCAGAAAAGTAAGAATGTCCGTCCACTGAGAAATCAGAGCTGACAGTATAGAGACCACTTTCCAGGCTCTCATTACTGCTCATTTCCACCCGTTCACCTTCCGAGATGCAGTTAAAAGACAGAACAGTCTCCACCCCGTCCTTCAGAAGAGCCAGAGATACAGAGTGCTCTCCTTCAATTGCTGCAGTCTCAACAGTAAATGAAACAGTTGCACTTCCTTCCGTTGGAGAAAGAAGAGCTATTGGAACATCTATGTTGTTCATTTCTCCAGAACTCAGATACACTATGGTTTTCCCGAAGGCAACCGGGTTTTCCTCACTGTCAAAACCACAGACAGCAAAGGTCCACAGACCAGGAGCATAGCTACCGGCAGAAAAGGAAGAGAGACTTCCAAGTTCCTGAGTACAGGAGGTGGGTCCGACAGACTGCTCTCCCCTTACAGCTGTGAATCTGTAGCTGAGATCTGCCTTGCTCTGATCAACTGAAAGAATAGCCAGCCCCAGGGTCTCCTGAGGCTGGGAACAGGAGATAGTCATGAATAAAAACAAGAGAAAAAATTTTGCAAGAAAAAGCTTTTTTACCATAAACCACCCCCTTCTATTCTTTCTGACTTTGATTACTGGGTAACAGCTCCATCAACAAAAGCGCCAGAAGCGTTGATTGTGAAGTGACCTCTGCAACAGACAGCATCTATGCTTTCATTTGCTGTGTTTTCAGCCATAACCACACAGGTCACACAGTAGTAGCCTGCGTCTGCACTCATGAGGTTCTCTCCAAAGCAGGAACTGACATTGAGCGTTGCTCCGCTCTGGGAGACCTTTGTTCCATTTATGTACCACTTGTAAGTAACATTTGTGAAACCGCTTCCGCCTGGAGTTGCTGTAAAGGTTGTGTTTGCGCTGTTGTATGAGAGAGCAGCACTAAGACCCTGTTTTGAAACAGACAGATTGACTGAGGCGTAGAGGAAGCCTTCCATGCGGCCACCTATGGTGGTGGTTGTTCCCTCAATAATCCTGAACGGTGTAACAGCTGAGGATATGGCATTGTTTGCACTGCTGTTCTCATAGTAAGACACAGAGAGCAGGTACAGGCCTGGAGCCAGAGTTGAATCTGAGAACGTGAGGTTGCAATCCTCAGCGGTACGGGTCACAGAACCCTGTGGTACACTGAGAGGAACGCTGTTTGCATTCTCATCTGTTAGACTTATGTAGGAAAGAGAGAAGGTGCTTGTCTGATTACTGCTTACCATAGGAGCTGAGATGTTTATGCTCAGTGTTCCGGTAAGGCCTTCCTGTGTGTTTATGACAGGAGAGATTATTACGCTGACATTGTTTGTACCAGGAGCCAGATAGACAGTGTTCTTTCCTTCATAGATAACACCACCAGTGCTGTTTTTACCACGGACAGTAAAGGTCCAGTAGCCAGGGGAGAAACGGGCAGCTATTGTTCCCGCTCCTGTGCTCTGGGCGCCGTAATCCTCAAATGCAGTGGACTTTCCCTTTGCATCCGCTACGGTGGTTGTTGCCTTGAACTCGTAGCTTGTGATTACAGATGCGTCATTTGTGACTGTAAGATCTTTGGTATCAGATGTCTGAACATTCAGGTTCACAGAAGCCAAAGCCGAGTCTTCCGGTTTTGCTGAAGAGGAGACTTCTCCGCTGCAGGAAACAAACAGAAGAGCAATAACAAGTGCGAAAATCACGAACAATTTTCCTTTTTCCATAATAATCCTCCTTATTTGACTTTATGGAATCAAAAGAACAGGAACACAGGTCCTGTTTGTAACCGGTTTCTGCCGCTCTGAGCCCCACTTGGCCAGAGTGGCCTCATATAGTTCCCTCACACTTGTTTTCCCTGTTTTTCTCCCTTGATACCCAAATACAGCTTTCGGTTTCCCGTTTGCTCTTATCTCCGTCTGAATGGTAGATGAGTGCACCCACCCAAGAACCTCCAGTATTCTCATTGTGAAAAGGCTGTGCTTTTCAATCTGACCATCCTCATTCAAAAGAGAGGACATATAGGAAACCTGGTCGGCTTCTGATGAACAAATCAGAGCAACCCTTGATTCCTCTGTGCTTCTGAAAATATTTTCCAGTGCATCTGAGATAGTGCTTGTATATGTATTTGCCTGCTCTGCACAACCCGAGTAGCAGCAATCAAGAATCAAAACTGAAGGACAACCTTTCTCTTCCAATATCTCCATCAGGTTCTGGACATATAGCCTGGAGTACATGGGGCTATCCTGTGTCTGATCTGCAGCAAGAAAGAAGCCTTCTTCATCCACACTTCCGTGGCCGGAGAAATAGAAGACAAGAAGATCCTCTTCTCCTGCTTCCGTTTCCCTGAGAGTCTTTTCTATTGCAGTGGCACTCAAGTCTCCGCTTTCAGGAAGAAGCAGGGTCGTATGGACGCTCAGGGATTTTTCTGAATAGACAGAATATAGACAGGCAGCGATCTCGGAAGCATCGTGCGGGGCACCGTATAAGGTCGTGATAACAGACTTCTCATAGTTAAGTCCGACACTTATTACGTATACCTCGCCATTTCCGGCAAGGGAGACCGGAGAGAGGGAACAAGAGATTAAGAAGTGAAGCAGAACAAGAGCATGGGGAATCATAGATTTTTTCTTCACTTCTCGCCTCCGGGACCGCCGCCATAGATAACACTTGTTACAAGGCCCAGACCTATTCCTTTGCGCTCTGAGCCGGCTTCAGCGGTTAAAGATAAACCTGTAAGAAGAGAAAAATGCTTCTTTTCAACAACCTTGAACAGTAAATCCACCTTGGCACTGATCATGGAAAAAAAGGCTCTGGTGTCCAGATTCATGCTGTAAAAGCTCAGACCTGCGGCAGCAGAAACTCTGTAGTTCTCTCTTTCTCCGGCTAATGCAGCGCGCACGGAAAATCCTCCCAAATTCCCTAGGGAGAAAAACAGGTCTTGCCTCTTTATCTCCTCCATGTAAAAGAGAGAAGTTTCTACTCCCGCTGCATAAGCCTTTGATCTGTATCCGAGAAAAACAGATCCCGAGTCTCCCATATAGAGTGAGGATGTTCCTCCAAACTCCAACAGGGAGAGGGAACGGGAATATCTGGCCTCCGCCTCAAGAGGCAGAGCCCCGAGACACAGACCAGAGAGAAGGATGAATGAAAACAACAGGCTTTTTTTCTTCATACACCCTATAAGACGCCGCAAAGTCCCCAAGCTTTGTTGATTTTTTGAAAAAAAGTTGAAAATTTTATTGTTCAAGAAACGCCGTGGTCCAATTTGACCCCATTTCTGGACCTGATAGGCATGGAGAAAAGCATTTGCTATGGTCATCGAGCTCTATATGAAACTTGTTTTTTTTATTTAGACTACCTTGGTATA
>DBVL01000018.1 GCA_002308475.1 Spirochaetales bacterium UBA1265
GAGAGAAAGCGTCAGAAGTCATTGGAGAAGTGGACCAGGCACATAAAACAGACATTCAGGGGAAATGAGCGTTACATGATGCTCACATCCTATTACAGGGAGAACAACTACAAACCCTATTATGCCCTCAAAGGTTCTGTTTCTCTTCTCCTTCAGGTTCCGTTCTTCATAGCAGCATACAATTTCCTGTCCAACCTTGACTCCCTCAACGGTTCATCGTTCCTGTTCATCAGGAACCTTGCCATTCCGGATGCCCTTATTCACATAGGTTCTCTGACAATCAATGCCCTGCCTATAGCCATGACGGTGATAAATATTCTTTCCGGAATGATTTACACCAAGGGATTTACGGCAAGGGAGAAGGCGCAGCTGTACGGAATGGCCGGACTTTTCCTTGTAATCCTCTACAACAGTCCGTCCGGTCTGGTTCTTTACTGGACAATGAACAACCTTTTCTCCCTCATTAAGAACATTGTGACAAAACTCTTCAGAAACCCGCTGAGGTTCACCGGAATTGTCACTTCCATATCAGGAATTGCGCTCTACGCATTTATAAGCAGAAGGCAGTTGCTGGATTCTTCTGACAAAAAATTCTTTATCCTTGCAATTGTTGCCCTCTGTTTTCTTCCTCTCATCATGTCATTTGTCAAACGGAAGGAAGAAATCAATTCCAAGGATACAAAGGAACTGGACAGGTTATTCCTTCTCGGAGGTGTTTTCCTTTCCCTTTTCACCGGAGCATTCATACCCCTTACCGTTGTATCCTCTTCTCCCCTTGAGTTCATGTCTGCAACCGTGGGTCCCATGGATCTTGTCCTTCAGGTTCTGACAATATGTTCAGGCTTCTTCATTGTTCTGGCCGGTGTGTTTTATTTCCTGTCAGGATACAGGACCAAGGTTTTTATTTCCGGGTTCTGGTGGGTGATGTGTTTCGTATTTACCGTTGATTTTCTCTTTTTCGGAAAGAACTGGGGAGATTTGAACCTCATGATGGTCTATGACACCATTGTCTGGACCCTTGAAACATATGTTAAACGGGAATTTGTACGTAATGCCCTTGTTGTCTGTGCTGTTTCGGCTGCAGCTCTTTTCGTTTTCATGAAGGGCCGCAGGTTCATGCGGGCAATTTACAGTATTCTGATTATTTCAGTAACTGTTTTCTGTTGTATCTACACAGTCAGGGTGAACAGGGAAACCTCAGTCATTGATTCCTCGGCATTTGAGGGACTGGATGAAGATCAGAAAGTATTCTCCCTCAGCAGGGAAGGAAAAAACGTTGTACTTATAATGTTGGACAGGGGAATTGGCGGTTACACCCAGTTCATATTTGATGAAAAACCCGAACTCAGAAAAGTCTATGAAGACTTTATCTATTACCCGAATACCATATCATACGGAGGTGGAACCGGATACGGTTCTGCACCGATCTTCGGAGGTTACGAATACACTCCTGTGGAGATGAACAGAAGAAAGAACGAGATGCTTGTTCAGAAGCAGAACGAGGCCCTTTCAGTTCTGCCTGTTCTGTTCAGTGAGAACGGCTATGACGTGACAGTCTGTGATCCTCCGCTTGCAGGATACAGATCTGCCATTGCTGATATTTCAATCTATGACAACTATCCCGGAATAAAGGCCTATAACCTGGAAGGAAGGTTTACGTCTCTCTCAAACCTGGGTTATGACGACTCTGTAACATTAAAAACCCAGATAAGGAGTATGTTCTTCTACAGCATAATGAAGAGTTCGCCCGTGGCTCTGCAGCTTTATATATACAATGACGGTGACTACTTCTCGGCACTCAGTTCGAAGATGATGCCTGAAGGTGAATTCTGTGATACATACGGAATGCTCAACGCCCTTGTAAGGCTGACGGATGTAAATGACTCAAATCGCAACACCTTCATGATGTTCAACAACGAACTGACCCACACTCCCACGGTTCTTCACTATCCTTCCTACACCTTCCTTTCGGAAGATGCTTCCGGCTATGACTCGGAACCGGATACCCGTACCACCGCAGACGGACAGGTGCTGGACCTGAGTGCACCCAGAGGCAGGGCTCATTACCATGTGAACATGGCGGCCATGATCATGATAGGAAACTGGCTTGAGTATCTTAAGGCAAATGGTGCCTATGACAATACCAGGATAATAATCACATCAGACCACGGTGAACAGTTGGGACAGTTTACAGATCTTCTTATTGATGATCAGGACATGGAACGTTTTTACCCCATACTGATGTTCAAGGATTTCAATGACGGCAATACCCGTATGGAAACAGACTGTTCCTATGATTTCATGACAAACGGAGACGCCTGTCTCATGACGTTGGACAACCTGATTGACAATCCGGTCAATCCTTTTACAGGCAAGGAGATGAATGACAGTGAGAAATATGCACATCCTCAGCTTGTCAATGTTTCAAAGGTCCGCCCCTGGGGAAGTGCATACCAGCATCCGGTTGCAGCCGATGAATGGTATTATGTTAAGGACAACATGAGGAATCCTGACAACTGGGAGCATGTTGTGATTGAAGAGTGGAATTGACATGGAAACAGGACAGGTATTTATTCCCAAGGTAATTCACTATTGCTGGTTCGGCGGCAATCCTCTTCCGGAAGATGCACTGAGGTGCATTGAGAGCTGGAAGAAGTTCTGTCCCGATTACGAGATAATTGAATGGAATGAATCCAATACTGACTTAAACAGTTGTGATTACGTCAGAGAGGCATACCAGGCAAAAAAATGGGCTTTTGTAAGTGATTTTGTACGTTTCCAGGTTCTTTATGAGAAAGGTGGTGTCTATTTTGACACTGATGTTGAACTTATCAAACCCATTGACTCCATAATTGAAAAAGGCCCTTTCATGGGAATTGAAAGCTTTCCCGGGGATTATGTGGGAAATGATTCATACTTCTGCCTCAACCCCGGCCAGGGGCTGGCTGCAGAAAAGGGAAATGAATTCTACTCTGAGGTTATTTCGCATTACAAATCCATTCACTTCCTCAAGGAAGACGGAACAATGAATCTCGACACTGTGGGAATGCATGTGACCTCACTTATGCTCAAGTACGGTCTTAAGCCTGAGAACTCATTTCAGACTGTATGCGGCATAAACATCTACCCCAAAGAATACTTCAACCCGCTCAATGCCAACTCCGGCATGGTGGAGCTTACGGAAAACACGGTTTCAA
This sequence comes from Spirochaetales bacterium UBA1265, assembly GCA_002308475.1. Classification (GTDB taxonomy): domain Bacteria; phylum Spirochaetota; class Spirochaetia; order Sphaerochaetales; family Sphaerochaetaceae; genus UBA1265. Next base: position 3,198 of record DBVL01000018.1, read on the forward strand.
TCCATCACTACGCAGGAACCTGGGTAAGCAGCAAGACAAAAATCAGAGATAAGAGTTTTCAGTTTATTTACAGAGTATTCGGGGAGAAGGCTGCCGCTTCATTGAAGAAACTATACAGAAAACTGTTTTGAAACCTTCTTTCTGTTATAGACCAGGGCAACAAAAAAGGAAGGGATATACAGAATAAAAGAAAGAATTCTGTCCCGTACATTGATAATCCTGAAATCCTGTCTTATTTCAATCCTGTTCATTTCAAGTACTTTGATGAAAATGCAGTACTTGGTCAGAATATCAATATAGTTTCTGATGTGAGTCTTTCTTTCCTTCCAGTTGTTCAGATAGTAAGCAAAAGACCAGGTCATGTTCTTTATGTACTGGATACTTTTCCTGCTTGAGAAAACGTGGTCATCTCCCTCAGTGTGGTATATCCGCAGAATATCATTGATGCATCTGACTCTGTACATCCTGAGCAGTTTGAACCACAGAATGCTTTCAAGCACAAAGGTAATGCCTTCCGGTTCGGGGAAGGGGTTGGCTTTCAGAATGTCTGTCCTGTTACAGAGAAAGATTTCGAAAGGAACTTTTTCGTAAAGAATTGCCGCTTTATCCTTTGGAAGTTTGTTTATTTTTTGAGGAAAGAGCGGTCCTTCTGTTCCGGTATCCGTTATACAACGAGCAGAAATCTGAAAGAAATTGTTTTTTTCATTTTCAGGAATGCCAGCCCAGGTATTGTGGAATACTTCCAGTGCCTCGGGTTTCATTTCATCATCCGAGTCAATCATTACCGTCAGTAATCCCCGGGCCTCTCTTATTCCTGCATTCCTGGCTGTATGAACACCCCCGTTGGGTTTTTTTATGTACATTACCGGAAAGGCGGCTCTTTCCATGAAGGTCAGAACTACACTATCAATGTCCTCTGTCGACCCGTCATTTACTATTATGTACTCAAAATCCCTGAATCTTTGTCCTTCCACAGAGGCAATGGTTCTTTTCAGGGTTTCCGGCCGGTTGAAAACAGGTGTTATCACGCTGAAAAAGGGTGAGGGTACGGTGTCCCACATTTTATTCTTTTCTATTGTCAGATGCATTCATAACCGTCCTGTTTCATGCTCATTTGTTGTGAAATCCGCTCTATAATGATAGCATAAGATATCAGTGAGGTAAAATGAATGTACCTATATAAGAAGATTAAGGGGGATATAGCATCCCATGAAAACGAACTGATAATTCAGACGGATGTATTTCTCTTTCTGTATATGGTCTTTTTCAATATAACAACCAGCCTGAATGATACAAACAAGTATTGTAATGCAATAGGTGCAGTTTTCATTCTGCTTGCCGGACTGTATTTCATATATGATGCATCAAGCATGATAAACCCGTTCTCTGTTTCATTCACGCTGTTTGTAATATACGCCTTCATTTCCACTTTCTGGTCTCCGGTAAGAGAATACTCACTTCTTGAAGTCCGCACTTTTTCCAGAATTCTGGTTCTGAGTGTTCTCATGTACAACTATCTTGATGCCCGGAGGAAAAAAGATCTGATTCTGAGTGGTTTCGTGGTGGCGGGACTGGCTGCTTCAGCCTATACCGTCCTGTACTATGGTCCGGGTGCATTCATTGAAGGGATGAAGAACGGCAGCAGAATGGGCTGGGAAATATACTCAATCAACTATGTCTCGGTAATGCTTATGCTGGCTTCACTGATTTCCCTGTGGTTTGTGTTCTACAGAAAGAAATGGTGGGACATTGTTCCGGCTGTAGTCTGTACCGTTGTAGCTCTGGCTACCGGGTGCAGGGGTGCCGTTTTCTGCTTTGTTGCAGGCCTGTTCGCCCTTGTTTTCCTGTCACTGAATGGAAGGTGGAAGATTGCAGCTCCCTTCTTTTTTGTGTTCCTTCTGGTTGCAGCTTATTTTGTAATCAAGCTTCCCCCGTTTGCATCAGTTCATCAGAGAATGATTGATTTCATGAAGGTTTTCTCAGGAGATGGGGACGGTTCATCAAATGTCCGTATTGAAATGGTAAGGTGGGGTCTGGAGCAGTTCCGGAAAACCCCCGTTTTCGGGCTTGGAGTCTCTTCAGGTTCTGTTGTAATGGCTGAACACGGATCAAATCTTGCCCTTTATCACAACAACTATGTTGAAATACTTGCAGGCCTTGGAATCATAGGTTTCTGCCTTTATTACTTTATGCTTTTCTATCCGCTTGCAAAGCTGTTCAAACCGGCAATGCAGGGAAAGGATGATTCAGTTATTGCCATGGTCATGCTTGTAGTATTGATGGTGGCTTTTGTATTCGGAAGTGAATACAACGAGAAAGGAACCTATGTGATTATCTGCTATCTTTTCCTTACTGTTTCCAAATATAAGAGAGAGGAGTATTCGGAATGAAAACAGCATTGATTACCGGAGTAACCGGACAGGACGGAAGTTATCTTTCCGA
>DBVL01000110.1 GCA_002308475.1 Spirochaetales bacterium UBA1265
ACAGAAACCCTGGAGCAGTTGGAGCCATTCTCATAAATCCTAATATGGCCTGTGAGGTCATAGCAGATGGTGTTCATATCCACCCCGAGCTTGTAAAACTACTGACAAGACTGAAGCCTGCGGAAAATATTGTTCTTATCACAGACTCTCTTAAGCCAACAGGCCTTGAAGGGCAGAAATTGGTGGCCAACGGGGTTGAGGTTATCCTCTCGGATATGGGAGCCTTTGTCTCCAAGGCAGATGAGAACCTGCTCAACGGCTCTGCCCTTACCCTCAACAGGGCGTTGAGGAATATGGCCCAGTGGGGTATGGGTCCGGAGATCTCGGTTCAGATGGCCACGGCAAACCCTGCGCGTATCTATGGTTTTGACCACATAGGATCAATCATTCCGGGCAAGCGAGGAGATATCTGCGTATTTGACTCATCTTTTGAGCCCAAGGCAGTTTTTGTTGACGGCCGAAGGTGTTTCTGACTTATCCTATCAGAAGCTCAGAAGTCTAGAGCCAATAAGAAATTACACTTGAAGTCAGACATATCTCCAACTTGGTCTATGCTTAATAAAGGCACTCCAAGATTGACTTTAAAGTGGATCATATCTCCAAAATGGAGATCCATACCTGCTCCTGCGCTGAGAAGGAAGTTTTCCCTCACATCTGAAGGATACGGGAAAATCCCCGCATGATCTGCAAAGACAAATAGTGTAGAGCGTTTTGAATCCGGAAGCCTCAGGTGAGCCTCAGCGCTTACCATGTAACCGCTCTTACCCCAAAGAACACCCTCACTGTAACCGCGCACGGAAGAAGCTCCTCCGGCAAACATCATCTCCTGGTTAGGTATAATGTTATTGAAAGGCATCCACTGTCCTGAGGCATTCAAGCTCATGAAAAATACTTCAGCTGGGGAGAATCTCACGGAGAGGGAGGCATCGAACTTGCCGTACAGCTCTACATTGTTCCTACCACTGAGCTGCGAGCCTATAGAAGCCCCTGCGGTTGCAGAGAGTTGCAGGCTATCCATGATAAAGGAGGCACTGACTCCCAGGCGTCCGTTGATTATGGCCTCTGTTGGGTTTTTAATCTCATCTATTCCTGTTGTTGTCGCGCTGTATGTGGCAGAAAGGATGGAGCTTATGTTTCTCTTTGGTGTCCGGCTGAGAAGTACTCCCATGTACGCCGAGCCGGAGACGGACTCGCTTTTTATCAAGAACGCTCCGTTCTCAACCTCTGAGTTGCTGTAGGAACCTCTTATTCCCAATCGCGCCTCAATTGCGGATGAAGTTACAAAGACAGGAAAGTTGTAGTCGGTATGGAAAGACTTGGAGTTGAAATTCACATAGGCTCCGAGCGTTAACGGGTCTCTGTTTTTTGTTAGGCTGTTCATCAGAAGATTGAGAGAAAAGCGTATACTGCCGGAAGACTCCGTAGCGTAGTTATCAAAAGAGAGGTGCCCTTCGAAAGGAACTGACTCATTGACCTTTATATCTATGTCTGTGGTTCCGGCTTTGTCTTTTCCGGGGGTTAATGTGGTTGTCAGAGCCACTTTCTGGTTCCAACGGTTGAAAGAGAGCAGTTTCCTCTCAAGATCTGTCAGATTCAGAACTTTGCTGTCATCAATCCTCAAACTTTTGAGAATGAAACGTTCTGAGGTGTATTTCTCTCCTGAGACGGTGATTGTACCTACCCTGCCCTCCACAAGCTCTATTACTACAGTTCTGTTCTCAATCTCCTGCTCAGAAGGCAACCTTTGCTAAGGCCGCTTCTACAGTACTCGGCCACATGTCCAAGATTCCATCTGGAATGAACTCAGAGGATCTTGTTGCCGGAACCATAGTCTACAACAACGAGAAGGAAGGTGGGACTTCCAGAAAGTTCATAACTTCTTCCTACGGAAACGGTGAAAACAAGAAGAATGTAATGTCAATTCTTGAGAACAGTCTCGGTGTCATCAGTGAGGAAATGAATGCCTATGAGAACAGAAAGCAGGAGCTTCAGTCAGCAAAAGCCCTTCTTCAGTCTGATATTGAGACCCTGACTACAGATCTGGAAGTTGCAGTTGCCAAGGCTGAAAGTGACTACGGACAGTCTGTGTCGGATAATGCAATCCTCCTTCACAACTTCAGCAGCAAACCGGGTTCTATTACCATAACAGGCATAGACAGTACAGATGATAACCTTTCACTTCTCAAAGGCCATATCATCTCTGCAAAGAACAGGCTCGACATACAAAACATGTCAGACAGGCCTGTCATACTCAAGGATGCGGATCTCTCAGGAGACGACAGTCTTAGGTTTATACTCAACGGAGAAGACCTTTCAGACTACATCTCTGGTGTTGAACTGTTTGTATCAACAAACAATCCTGAGGTTTCTCTGCAGGACGTTACTGTCAATCATTACGGCCTGATCCATGGCGGAGACAAGACAGCACAGGTAATCAATGACAGCATAGAGCTTCGTGACGGAGTGCTTGTGCAGATGTATACGGCAAGAACAGGAGCCTTTGATTTCAGCATGGACTCCTCTCCTCTGGTTGTAACCACAACTCCTGTGCTGGCTGCAAGTCCTGATCTTGTTGTGAAAAACTACTTTGGTTACCATACAGCTGAGACTTTCGGTTATTCTGAAGCCTTTGCGCTCTCTACCGGAATGGAATACAATCAGTCATCAGCTGAAAACAGTGAAGATGACGAGCCTGTTATCAGTGACCTGGCCATTCAGGCGTCAGCGCGCCAGATTTGAAATATAGGAGTTCTCAATGATTTCTTTGATCCCTTTCAATCATAACCATCATGGAAAAATGAAGAAGACGTTTTTTGTCATTCTTTCAATCCTGTTGTTGCTCACTACCCTGTCTTGCCACACTGAGGAGGAAACAACTTCTTGCCTTGAGCCTGAGCTTCAGGGACAACCATGGGCAAACTCCAACATCTACGGCAACTGGCCGGAAACAAGACCTGCTCCCGAGGATCATTTTGAGCTTTACGTCAACTACGAGCTGTACATGAATGATTTGAGAGAACAGATAGAGTCCGATAGTCTCTACCAGCAGTCTGAGGACTTTCAGAAAACAAAGATCAAGGATCTGATAGCAGACCAGACAAAAACCTCTGATGAGCTTGAACTTATCCGTGCTTATTACAATCTGTTTACGGATTTAGAGAAGCGAAATTCAGATGGAAACAGCCCTGTCATCTTCTACAGGGACATGATTGTTGGAAACACCACAGTTGAAGAACTGTCACAGGAAATCCGCAAGGGCCTTGTTTTCGGCAACCCGTTTGCAGAATTCAGTGTGGATAAGGCTACTGACGGCTCAGAGAAATACGGTGTGCGGATTGACTTCAATCTGCCCCTGTCATCAAGGCTCAAACCCGGTTATACAGATCAGGATATCTCAGAAGTAAAAGAGCATCTTGTCCATCTTCTCACCATTGCCGACTATGATGAGGCCTATGCCCGTAGAGTTGTGGACAGGATTGAGGAGTATGAGACACAGGCAAACATACTGGATGGGNNAGAGAAAACGGGATAGAAAACGATGCAATCATCATGGAGTTGGATGAGATGCAGGACTTCTGTGAGCCCCTCTATGACCTTGCCATTGGTCTTGGGTATTTTTCTCCCGATTATCCGGTACAGTACTCAATCAGAAATGCCGGCATGTTCTACGCAATAGGACAGATGTACAATGATGAGAACAT
>DBVL01000035.1:0-2824 GCA_002308475.1 Spirochaetales bacterium UBA1265
GGATCTCTTGCCTGTGGCGACCAGATGAGAGTAGGAATAAAGGTCTTCAACGACAAGATTGTAGATATAAGATGGCTCACCTACGGCTGTGCCAGTGCAATTGCATCTACAAGCATGATGAGTGAGATGGTCAAAGGCATGTCCCTTGAGGAAGCTTACCATATAACACCGACCATGATTACAGACGCTCTCGGAGGACTACCGGAGCACAAGTTCCATTGTTCAGTTCTCGGAGACAAGGCTCTCAGGGCAGCAATTGATGATTATCTTGAGAAGAACAATCTTCCAAACCCTTACAAGAATGCCACAGCAAAGATTGTCTGTGAGTGCCGAAACGTAACGGACCAGCAGATTGAAGAGCTTGTGAAGACAGACAAAGCCACAACCCTTGAGGAGCTTCAGGAGCTCACAGGTTACGGTACAGGCTGCGGAAAGTGCAAGAAAAACATAGAGCACATCTTTGAAGAGATGCGCCACATCTACGGCAAGAGCTGACAGAAGAAACAGAAACTCAAACACAGGCTATGGGCACCGCGCTCATAGCCTTTTTTAGAACCCGAGGACCTGGGAAACCCTCATATCATGTTTCTCAACAGGCAGAGACTCAACTATCCTCTCATGAGGAACCACGCATATGCTGTGAACCTGAGGAAAACCGGATAGAACAGAGAGAATCCTGTCGTAAAAACCACCACCCCGTCCAAGCCTGAGGCCTGAGGCCGTGCATGCTAAGGCAGGAACCAGAATGACTGCGTTTTTATCAGAGAGTGTTCTTATGTCCAGCGTTTTTCCATCATACCCCATGGTCCCATTCTCCAGGCATTTAAGCCTCTCTTCCCACCCCTCCTCCAGAAATGTGAAGAACCTGTAATCAGAAGTGGGGACAGCCACCCGGACACCTGCTTTCAGCGCCTTATTCATAAGAGGGCGGACATCCACCTCACCTTCAAGAGGTATGAAGGAAAGAAGGACATCAAAACTCATGTCTTGAAAAAAGGGCGTATCCGGCTTCTCTTTCCAGATGCGCCCTGTAATCTTCTCTGATTTAAGAATCTTTCTCAGTGCATCTTTTTCCTGCATGAGAAAAGTATAGCGTAAACTACGCTGTTATGGTACTGAATGCCTGACGCACACAGAAGTGGATAAGCTTCTGACCGGCATTGTTCGGATGAATGCCATCTATGCTCATATAGGACTCAGGGGTCCCGGTAGCGGCAAAGGCCCTGTTGACATCTATGCACTTGATGTTTTTGAATGAGGCAAGCGCTGACGCAATATCCGAATACGCCTTCTGTGTCCTGCTCACCCTGCCCAGATCCTGATCCAGCCAGAGCAAAATATTCTCATAGTTCAGGTTCTTTTTCTCACATGTCCACTTCAGATACCTCTTGGGGATAATGGGAGGCAGAGTCATGAGAACAGGAGTGCAACCAAAACTCATGACATAATCCACAAGCGAACTGTATGTACTCAAAAACAGACCTGGATCAGTATTAGGATCATGAGGCTCGGCCCTGAAAGGATCAGATGCAATTGCCGCCCAGTCATAGTCACTGTCGTTTCCACCAAAGTCCATCAGCACATACGAGCAATGAGGATCTTTTTGAAAAAGCCTCTTTGCAAAATCAAAACCTTTCAGAACGGTGCAACCGAACTTACTGAAATTCTCAACAGGCATTCCGGTTGCACCCTCAAAGTCAATGTTATTCACCGTCTCATAACGCCCGGACTCCATGTTGGGCTGTATGCCCTTAAGGATGGAGTCGCCAATTACTCTCAAAGTCATCTGCTTAACCTTCCTCTTCCATGTCGTGCAGAAGATCGCAAAACGTCTGTGGGAATAAAAGCTCTAATAATAGTGGTAAATTTCTTCTTTCTTTAAAAAACATATCAGCATCCTCCTGCTTATAAGACTTGCGCCAGGTTTTCCCTGAACACACTTGAAATATAAGTCAGTGAGAAATGCATGAAAATGGCAACTTTTAACCATTTTATAACCATGGTTAATAATCACCATTCAAAATTTGAAACCGTGAAGATTAACCATGATTTAAAGGCTCTTAAATGCACATATAGTTATTATTAATGGCTCAGCCTAATTCCTCGAACTGTGAGTTGTACAGATCAGCATACAGTCCTTTTTTCTTCAGAAGCTCTTTGTGAGAGCCCTCTTCCGCTATTCCCTTGTTGCTTATGACCATAATCCGGTCTGCATTTATGATAGTGGAAAGCCTGTGTGCAACAACAAAACTCGTCCTGCCCTTCATAAGAATGCCCATACCAGCCTGAACCAACTGTTCGGTGCGCGTATCTATGGCAGAAGTTGCCTCATCAAGAAGAAGGACCTTTGGATCTGCTATCAGCGTACGGGCCAGAGCTATAAGCTGTTTCTGTCCCTGGCTCATGGTATCTTGAGACACCTGAGCATCCAGTCCACCGTTCTGCATGAGAATAAACTCCTCCAGCCCCAGACGTCTGCAAGCCGAGATTATCTCCTCGTCTGTAGCATCTGTCTTGCCGTAGGTCAGGTTCTCACGGATTGTCCCTCCAAACAAGAACGGCTCCTGGGTCATGACACCTATATTGCGTCTGAGAGAGGCAAGAGTCACTTCACTTATATCTTGACCATCTATTCTGACAATACCCTTGACCGGATCATAGAAACGTACCAGAAGGTTGACAATTGTGGTCTTACCAGCACCGGTAGGACCAACCAGAGCTATCATTTGACCCGGCTCCACACTGAAGCTCAAATCAGAGAGAATCTCAACTTCCGGCTCATCAGGGTAGGCAAAGTTTATATGGTCAAACTCCACATGTCCCG
>DBVL01000035.1:2838-3409 GCA_002308475.1 Spirochaetales bacterium UBA1265
TGGACTCAGTATCCAGCAGCTCAAAAACGCGGCCGGCGCCGGTGATCTGGTTTGTAAGCTGGTTGTACATGGCGGCCAGACTTCTGATTGGCTGCCAGAAAAGAGTCATGTAGGTTGCAAAGGCAACAAGCTCACCAACGGAAGTTGCGCCAAGCTTGAGCCACCTGACAGCAAAGAAATAAAGAACAAAGTATCCAAGTCCCTGGCTCCAAGCAATTACTATATTCAACAGGTCGGCCCTTCTTACAGCCTTGACCCAGCCTGAACGCACCTCATCCATAACCCTGTCAGCCTCTTCAGTAGCCTCTTTCTCGGCTCCGAAAGCCTGGATGACACGGATGCCGGTATATGACTCATGAGTGTAGGCATTCATGTTTGAGTTCTTCTTTCTGAAGTTTTCCCAGTTCACAAAACCCTTGACTGTAACAAAGTAGATAAAGGCAACCAGGAAAGGAATGACAATGAGAACAGAGAGAGCGAGCTTTGCGTTTGAAACAAAGAGGATGATTGTTATGAAGAGAATCACAGCCACATTAGGTATGATTGCAGAGATAAGACGTGTCAGCATGTC
>DBVL01000035.1:3469-4022 GCA_002308475.1 Spirochaetales bacterium UBA1265
GTCTCAAGATGGGCAAAAGCATCCTTTCGGATATTGTACACAATCTCGTTTGTTATTTTTGCCAGTGTCCTCTCTCGGAGAACCATGACCAGCCACAGAAGAAGACTCAACCCAGCTGAGATGGCGCAGGTGATTATCAGGCCACGAACATCTGACTGAGCCACATTCACATCTATGGCATACTCTGACAGTTTCGGTATGACTGTGATTATCAGAGAACTCAGTATAACAAGGAAGATGACAAAAGCTATCTTGCCCCTGTAGCTTGCATAGTAAGAAAGCACTCTCAGGAGAATACTTTTCTTGCTGCCNNCCAAATGACTCTTCGTCTTTCTTATAGGTATTTACAGCCATCAGAGCACCTCCTCATCAGGATACTGGGTTCTGAAGGTCTGGTAGTACAGACCCCTGTTTGCCAAAAGCTGCTCATGTTTTCCACGCTCAGCTATTCTTCCATCCTCAAGAACAATAATCTCGTCCGCGTTTCTTACTGCAGAGATTCTGTGAGCTATTATCATCAACGTAGCTCCCTTTCTCTTCTTTATGGACTTCT
>DBVL01000135.1:0-22454 GCA_002308475.1 Spirochaetales bacterium UBA1265
ATCTTGTCTATCTCATCAATAAAGACTATTCCCATTTGCTCAGTTCTTTCCTTGGCAAGATCCACTACCTTATCCTGATCAACGGTCTTGTCAAGTTCTTCCTCCATGAACATCTCACGGGCCCTCTTGATTGTGATCCTATGCTTCTTACCTCTGTTCTGAGCACTTCTGAAAATATCAGTAATATTATTCATGGCATTCTGGATATCATCCGGAGAAGCACCCATTACACCTATTTCAAAGCTTTTTGGAGCTCTGTTGTAAACAACTTCAACTTCTGTGTTCTCAAACTCGCCTTTTCTCAGCTTTTGAAGAGTCAGTTCCCTGACCTTTACCCTGTCCTCTTCAAAGCTCTGATCTGCCTGAGGATTTGAATTCAGATTCGGAATCAGCAGATCAAGAAGTCTCTCCTCTACCTTGGCCTTAACTGCTTCCTCATTCTTCTCAGCCATTTCTTTCTTGACCATAAGGACTGCACTGGCCATAAGATCCTTGATCATGGATTCAACATCACGACCAACATAACCGACCTCAGTGAATTTTGTTGCTTCAATCTTTATAAAAGGAGCATTTGAAAGCTTAGCTATTCTTCTTGCTATCTCTGTCTTACCTACTCCTGTAGGACCAATCATGATTATATTTTTTGGAAACACTTCCTCTCTGATCTCATCTGGAAGTCTTTTCCTTCTTGTTCTGTTTCTAAGAGCAACTGCTATAGTTCTCTTAGCCTTCTTCTGACCGATAATATATTTGTCAAGCTCAGAGACAATCTGGGATGGAACCATCTCATCCAGATTGAACTTCTTTTCGCTTGCTATCTGAAGACTCTTTTCTTCCATTTTATAATTCCTCCACGGTAAATGTAGAATCTGTGTAGATACAGATTGAGCTGGCAATAGCCATGGACTTAAGCGCAATCTCTTTTGCTGAAAGAGCAACACCGGCATCAAGATATGCTCGGGCTGCTGAAAGGGCATAGTTTCCACCACTGCCTATTGCAATGGCATCAAACTCAGGTTCAAGAACATCTCCCACTCCAGAAATGAGAAAAATCTTTTTCCCATCAGTAGCTAGAATCATAGCTTCAAGCTTTCTTAAAGCCCTGTCCATGCGCCATTCCTGAGCAAGTTTTACAGAAGCCCTGGTAATATCTCCGTTCTGCTCTGAAAGCTTCTTTTCAAAAAGATCATAAAGGGTGAAAGCATCTGCAGTACTGCCTGCAAAACCTACAATTATCTTGTCATTGAAGATTCTTCTGACCTTCCTCGCATTTCCTTTCATGATTGTGTCACCATTAGTGACCTGCCCATCTCCGGCTATAGCTACGTGGCCGTCTTTCCTGACTGCCACAATTGTAGTACCTCTGAAACTCATTCGTCTTTCCTCCTTGCATGAGGATGTGTCTTCTTGTACACAGCCTCAAGCCTTGCTCCGGAAACATGAGTATAAATCTGGGTTGTCCCTATATTCTCATGACCGAGCAAAGCCTGCACCATTCTTATATCAGTATCCTTATCCAACAGTCTAGTTGCAAAAGTATGCCTAAATACGTGGGGTGTGAACTTCTTTGTTATCCCAAGTTCATCCCTGTATTTATCAAAAATAGCGTGAACGCTTGAATTCGGCAACTTATTACCCTTTTTATTTATCAGCAGTGTCCCATCATCTTCTTTTCTAAGAGAATCCAGAACTGTTTCTCTCTGAGGCAAGTACTCGCCAAGAAGATGCTCAACCCTCTGTGTAAGAAATACAAATCTCTGTTTTGATCCCTTTCCCGTTACCAATGCCCTATGCTCTTTCAGCTGAATATCTGAAATCTTCAAACCAAGCAGCTCCTGAAGTCTGCATCCAGTAGAATAAAACAGATTAAACATAGTCACTTCCATGAGAGATGTATAGTCTGAATACGGATGGTTCAACAAAGAATCCACTTCAGATTCCGAGAGAACAGAAGGAAGACGTCTACCCTGCTTAGCCTGTGCTATTCTTGAAAACGGTTGAATGGTTGCATATGAATTTGCACAGAGATAGTGATAAAAACTTCTGCATCCGGAGATAATACGGTTAATTGAGGCAGCCTTGTAACCTTGGTCATGGAGCATGAGATCAAACTCCCTTGCGTCTTCAAAAACCATATCTGAGAGAGCCATACTTCTCTTTTCAAGATATTCTTCCAAAATTTTCAGATCATGGGCATAGGAAATGATTGTCTTTGGAGAAAAAGAGCGTACTTTTTTCAGGTATTCAAGGTATTTGTCAATTCTTTCCCTGTTCTCGTTCATATCTTCATCTTACCATTTTTCATGTTTGATTTGAAAGCTTCCGTTCAATACTGTAGTACCTATCTCCGAACCTGACTTCATGCTTGTCCTTGTATTCCACCTGTCGGATTCTATAGGCACTGTCTATCCCGTTCTCTCCATAGTCCGAATAACTGTTTATGACCATGGCTCCATCTCTGGCAAGACTACAAGTCCCTCTTCGGCATGGAGACTCTCCTACCCCTCCAACACTTACACAGACATCTCGACCAATTCTAAGCGCAAAGTCTGCAGTCATAAGTGCTCCTGAATGTGCAGGAGACTGAATGACAAGAGTCATTTCACTCATGGCTGCAAGAATCATGTTCCTGAACACAAAATTGTATTTGAGCGCAGGAGTGCCAGGTACAAAACATGTAATGACACTGCCTCCACGCTCAACAGCACGGTTTCTCAGGTAGGCACTTCCTTTAGGATACTCAATATCAAAGCCATTCGGAAGAACAAGAACTGGTGGAGAATACATGGTTTCTTCTATTTCATAAGCTGACAAAGCTCCTGCACAGGCGGCCTGATCACAGCCTTCTGCCACACCTGTCACAACAGATAGTCCGTTAATTGAAGCTTCAAGACCCAACATAAATGACTTCTGGATTCCTAGATAATCAGAGTGCCTGCTACCAACAATTGTAACTCTTTTATCGTGCACATCTGGCTTTTTCCCTTCATAGAAAAGCATGGAAGGAAACCGTTTTTCAAGCTCATTTATAGGAGGAAAGCCTTCATCTCCAAACCACCAGATACCGCTGTATCTTGAAAAGTTCAACCATGAAAGAACAGATTCTGCAGCTGCATAATCAATATGCTCTATCTTAAACAGTCTGCAAACATCTGAAACAGATACTTCTTGCCTAATAAGAGAAAGTCGTTTTTCAAGACTCAGCTCTGTCATTGATCCAATTACAAGACGTCTTTTTAATTCACTGTCTGTCATGATAAATCTCCTTTACCAATTAAGACGAATTAAAATGCCTGAGCTTTGTGATTATTTGTCTTTTTTATTATCAAGATCTGCTTTGAGAAAGGCTTGATAGAGGTTGTCAGTATTTACATGAGTGTAGATTTCAGTGGTCCTTATATCACTGTGTCCAAGAAGCTCCTGAACAGACCTCAAATCAGCACCATTTCTTAGCATGTGGGTTGCAAAGCTGTGTCTTAATGTATGAACTTTGGCCTCAACTCCTGCTTTTTTTGCATAGATTTTCAATCTTTGCCAGACAGCTTCACGGCTCAATGGTTGTAAATGCTCATTACAGAAAATCCATAGCATTTTTTTCCCTGAGGCTCTTGTGGTGGCTATGTGTCTTTCTAATGCCTCAATTGCTTTTTCTCCTACGGGGATAAAGCGTTGCTTGTCCCTCTTGCCAGTGACTATTATCCTCTTCTCTTCCCTATAGTAATCGGTTAGCTTCAGATTAATGCACTCACTGACTCTAAGTCCGCATGAGTAGATAAGCTCAAACATGGCTCTATCTCTGATCCCCGTAGCCGTTTCAGTATCTATGGCATTCAGAATTTTATCTATGCAATCAAAATCAATTACAGAAGGTATTCTTCTTTCTAGATGGATGTTTTCCAGAAGCTCAGTAGGGTCATCTGTCCTGATACGTTCTGAACATATATATCTGAAAAACATGCGTAGTGTTGTTATGATTTTTGCAACAGTTCTTGAAGAAAGATTTTCCGAACGCTGAACAAGATAATCTCTGATCTGAGCGGTTGTGACATCTTCAACATCTAAGTCTTTCAACTTCAGATAACAAAGAAAGCATGCTATCTCCTTTTTATAGGTTTCCCTGGTAGCAGGAGAAGCATGCCTCTCAACAATAAGGCTTTCTTCAAAAGCCTTAAGTAAACTGTCAGTTGTTTCCTTCATCATCACGACGCTGGTAGCGGAGGATAGCAGGATAAGAATAATCATTCTGAGAAGGAGTTGCAGTATTTCCTGCACTCTGTCTTCTTCCTATCTGCTGCTGGAGGTCCTGCCATCTGTTGACAGTAATAACCTCTTCCTGCTTATGAGCATCTTCCTGTGCAGGAGTTTCCTCAAGTCTTGAACTGTCAGAATTCAGGTACTGGTCAAAACGCTTCTTTGGCTTCTCATACTCAGGCATATCTACAGTTATGGATTCCTGTTTGAAGCCTGTAGCAACAACAGTAACCTGAACCTTATCTCCAAGATCCGGATTATAAGCTTGACCGGAAATTATAAGAGCATCAGAATCACAATTTTCTGTAATAAGCTCAACTACGTCCTGGAACTCAGTAAGTGTAAGCCCATCACCAGCAGTCACATTTACAAGAACACTCTTAGCTCCATCAATCTTAGCATTTTCAAGCAGAGGGTTATTAACAGCCAGTCTTGCAGCATCAATAGCTCTATTGGCACCTTCTCCAATTCCTATTCCCATGATGGCATCTCCCTTGCCCTTCATGACTGTTCTAACATCTGCAAAGTCAATGTTGATTTCTCCGGGTTCTGTAATCAGCTCTGATATACCCTGAACTCCCTGTCTGAGAACATCATCCGCAAGGAGGAAAGCCTGCCTGATCGGAGTATTGTTCTCAGCAACTTTAAGCAGATACTGGTTAGGAATGAGAAGAAGAGTGTCTACTTGCTTTCTCAGCTTCTCAATACCCTGGTTTGCAAACTCAAGTTTCTTTCTGCCCTCAAAAGCAAAAGGAGTTGTTACAACAGCAACTGTAAGAATATTCTCAGATTTCGCAATTTCCGCAACAACAGGAGCTGCACCGGTACCGGTACCACCACCCATTCCAGCAGTGATGAACACCATGTCTGTTCCATGGAGAAGCTTTTTAATCTCCTCTTTGCTCTCTTCTGCGGCCTTCTCACCCATCTCAGGAATTCCACCTGCTCCAAGACCACCTGTAAGTTCCTTACCAATTGGAAGTCTTATACTGGCGTTTGATCTCTGGAGAGCCTGAACATCTGTATTCATGGCTACAAAAGTAACCTTTTTAAGACCTGCGGAAATCATTCTGTTGACGGCATTTCCACCTGCTCCACCAACACCAATAACCTTTATCTCTGTAGGCTGACTCTGTTCGTCACTCAATAAATCTTCAATTGTTGCAAAATCCATTATATTTCCTCACTCACAATATACATCAAACAACGGTTTTAATAAAGTTGGACAGCTTTCTGAAAAAACCTGATTTTGAAGAATCTTTTCCGTTACTGTGCCTATTTGAACCACCACCGCTTCTTCTTGCTTCAGACTTAAGAAGCCCAAGAACTGTTGTGTACCTTGGATCAATATATGTTCTGTCCAGGCCAGGAAGAGCCTCAGGGAAGCCTATTCTAGCCTGCATTCTGAAAATCTCGTTAGCCAGTTCAGTAGCACCGGAAATAAGAGAACCACCACCAACAAGAACAACTCCACCACCAAAATTTCCTCTGATTCCCTTAATCTCAAGGTCTTGCTTGAGCAATGAGAATATCTCTGCCATTCTAGGCTCAATTATCTTACTCAGCTCAACTTTCGGCATCTGTATGGAAGGAAGGCCTCCAACCTGCGGAATAATAATCTTGTCCTCCTGTTTTACAGAAGGAATAAAGCAGTTTCCAGATTCACACTTAATCTGTTCTGCTGTAGTCTTTGGTTTGTTGAGAAGGAAGGCTATGTCATTTGTTACATTGTTTCCTCCAAGATCAACTCCACCCACATAACATGGAGAACCACCCTGATAAACAATCATGTTTGTTATGTTTGACCCTATGTTAATCAGGACTGTTCCCATCTCCTTCTCGTCTGTTCCAAGAACAACCTCTGCATCTGCAAGCTGCTCAAGAACAAGTCTGGAATTATTGAAACCTGCTCTCTGAAGACATTTTTTAGTATTTGAACAGTTTGTCTGCGAACCCAGAACAACAAGTGCCCTGCTTTCCAGTCTGTGTCCTGACATGTTCACTGGATCCTTTATTCCACTTTTCCCGTCAACACTGAAATCCTGAACAAGTGTATGAAGAATGAATCTGTCCTGAGCAAGCTCAAAGGTTCTGGCAACTTCAAGAGATTTGAAGATATCTGAACTGGTAATCTCAAGCCCCTTTGTATTTATTCCTATAACACCTTCACTCTGGCGACCTTCTATTGAAGAGCCTCCAACTCCGGCTATTACTGTCTGAACCTCTACTCCTGCCTGCAATTCTGCTTCCTGGATAACGGAGGAAATGGATTTAAGCGTCTGTTCCACATTCACGATAACACCGTTACGAACTCCATCACTAGGACGCTCGCAAAGCGTATCTACCATAAGAGAGCCGTCTTTTGAAATAGAACCTATGGCAGCTCGAATCCATGAAGAACCTATATCAAGTCCCATCATAACCTTTTCTGAAGCCATATCTCTCCCTCCTTATTTCCTTTTGACCAAAGCAGTTGAATACAGATCATACCTTATATGTCCAGAATAGCTGTCATTCTTTTGAACTATTAGTTCAAGAGCTTCAGAAAGACGCTCTGAAGTAACAGGTTCACGGATATATAAAACCGTATTCAGGTCGGACAAAACCAACTCTATCAGACCGAACTGATTACTGTTATTATTATCGTATTTTATTTCTGTTATCAAGCCGTTTGAAGACAGCGGACCTATGAGCTCAAGCATCTGATAGAAGCCTTGATCATAGCCCCATTTATCAATCAGAACAGCATATGCAGGGTTAAGTTCCACTGCGGGAAGATCAGAATACAGATTAAAAGTATCTTCATCTGTCACTTGCATGGAAGTAGTATCTGCCAGATAGAAGACAGTACCCGTTTCATACAAAGCGTAAGCCCTGATTCTATAATCCTGATAGACAACATCAATATTCAAAGTGGAAGGAAAATATCTTTTGACAGAAACAGATACTACACTTTCATAACTCTTGATTATATTTCTTATATTTGAAACGGATATTTCAAATATGTTCATCCCCTTTAATCTGTTCTGCAACCTTTTAAGGTCACTGTTAATGGTGCCACTCTGACCTGTAACTGAAATATTTACTTCCATTACATCAAAATAGCTTATGTTTCTAGCAGCGAAATACAGGGCTGCTGAAAGAATAATCACAAAGAGTAAAACAAGAAACAATCCAAGAAGCTTTCTATTTTTCATAAAGTACTGGCTCCTGACTGTAATCGTATTTCTGATAAACCGGCAACTCGGCCTTTTCTTTCTCCTTCTTGAAAGTCTTGAGAAGTATGAAACATTCTAATATGACAACCGCCACATCAGCACCGTAGGAGAAGAAAGGCAAAGACAGAAATGAGAAAGGCAGAACTTCAAATACCGCAGCTGTGTTAAGAATAAACTGCCACACAATAATAGTCGTCATGGAATTACAAAGATTTGAATAGAAACAGTTAATACTTCTGAGTCCCTTTGCTCCACTATAACCAAGAATGATTATAAGAATAAAAAGAAAAGAGATGACTGCAAACCCAAAATAACCGAACTCTTCAAATACATTACAGAGAATATAAGGGCCAGAAATCCCATCTATCACCCCATATTTGTACAAGCCTTGAGCAGCGCCCTTTCCCATCAATTCCCCAGAAGAAATACTTTTATATCTGAGAACTGATTGTGTAGCATCAGATTCTGTAAACAGACCAGGAATAAAGAAACTTAATATCTCTCTGATTTCAGAAGAATCAGAAAGAACTGTACAGACAAAGGGTACAGCAATAAACAGGACTAGAAGTAAAACCCCACCAAGACCAACGCCACCCAATGCAAAAAGATAGATGATCAAGACCAGGAAAAGAAGACTCATCATCAGGTTCTTTTCCAGAGAGACAACAAAGAAAAATGCCACACAGAAAAGGAGGGGCAAAGCTATTTCTCTTAATCTGTCAAAACTGTTGTTTCTTTTCCCAAAATAATGAGAAAGATACATAGATATACCGAGAACCAATAGTGAATATGAGAACTGAGGAGAAAAAGCAAGACCCATAACAGAAAAAAGCGAGAGACCAAAAAAGATAAATACAGAGAGAGGAGAAAGGACCTCAAAGGACTTTTCCGGTATAAAATAAAACAGAAGACCTGCTACTGTACCGCAGAGAATGAAAATAATCTGATTCTGCAGATAGTAGTAGTGATTTCTGTTCTCACTTAAGGCTTTAGGATAAGTTGATGAATAAGTACAGACAAGGCCTAACACTACAAGTATCAGTATGACTGTGAACAGAACAACTGAATTCCTCTTGAAGTTATACGGGCTCTTCCCTTCAGAAACATTTCCGGTCAGGGATTTCCCCATGAAATTCCAGTCATCATAATTATTCCTGTTCACAGTTCCCACCTTGCGATTACTGGAATAATTATAAAAAAATCAAAGTACGCTTGCAACAGTTACATCTACACTGTCTCTAATCTGTGTGAAGTTGATGTTCTGTACAGAGGCCTGCTCAATAAGATACTCAGGAGTTGTTCTGCGGGCTATTTGTCCCTTCTCAACAATCTGCTTTTCACTGAGATACATTATGTTTGCTTTTGTTCTTTCTATTTTCGAATGAATCCCTGCGCTCACAGCACTCTGCCATACAGGAACGAGCATGCACAGGCCTACAAAAATAAGAATAACAACTATACTGAAACTCTTTCCTTTTGCTTTTGTTTCTCTACCCATTTCATATGCTCCTTTTTTCTACAACTCTCAACTTTGCGCTTCTTGACGGAGAATTTGTTCTACACTCCTCTTCTGTTGGAACAACAGGTTTCTTCGTCAGAATCTCAACATCATCTGTATGCCTTTTGAAAAACCACTTAACAGGTCTGTCTTCCAAGGAATGAAAAGTGATTACTCCAATTCTTCCACCGGGAAGCAAGGCTTTTATGGCGTTATCAAGAGAGCTTTCTATTCTGTCCAACTCTCCATTAACTTCTATGCGTAGCGCCTGAAAAGTTTTAGTAGCAGGATGAATTCTCCTGTGTCTGTACTCTCCGGGAACGGCATTGAAGATGATTTCTGCCAGTTCGTCTGTCTTTTCTATACTCTTCTGTTTTCTGTATTCACAGATGGCTTTGGAAATCCTTCGTGAATACCTCTCCTCACCATAGTTGTAAATAACATTTGCCAAGTCTTCTTCGGCATAGGTATTTACAATATCCTTTGCTGAAAAACCATTGTTTGCATTCAGTCTCATGTCCAGATCCTCAGACTTTCTGAAACTGAAGCCCCTCCCTGATTCTTCATAATGGAAAACACTGATTCCAAGGTCAAAAAGTACCAGATCAACCTTTGGACCATCATAGTTTTTCCAAAAATCATCAAACCAGGTTGCCTTAGCTTCGAATCTGTCACCAAAGACCGAAAGTCTGTTTTCAGCCTTGGCTCTGATGGCATCATCTCTGTCCAACCCAATGACTTTCAAATCCGGATACTTGGAAAGAAACAGTTCGCTGTGTCCACCCTCTCCAAGTGTGCAATCAACCATGATTGCATCTGATCTTTTTGGAACCAGAAACTGAAGCACCTCATCTTTCATAACCGGACAATGTACATACTGCATCAGATTCCCATCCTTTGAACGCTAAGCGAGTTTCCTGCTTCAGAAATCTGATTTCTATAGCCTTCAACAAGCTTCTCATAGCATTCTGAACTGAGAATCTCAACGTGGTTTTTAGAACCGAGAATCACGCACTCGGTTTTGGGAGTCAGATTTGCATAATCTCTCAGTACCTGAGGAATACTCAGTCTTCCGGCCTTATCCAGCTCAACCTCTCTGGCTGGAGCTATGACTGCCATATCAAGAGCCCTGGAGTTCTTGTTGAACATGGCAAGCGGACCGTAGTTGATCTCAGCATCAAGATTATCAAAATCCTCTCTTGTAAAGAGCCACAGTGAATTGTCCATGGACTTGGTAAGCATCAGTCCGGTAGCACTACCGAGCTGCTCTCTGATCCTGGGAGGAATCATGAGTCTGCCTTTTTCATCCAATGTATTCCTGAACTCACCGTTCATCTTTAATCTCCCACATTTTTACCAAAAGTTTCCACTTTTTGGGAAAAATTACCACCTACACCCATTTTTATCCCACTGTTTACCACTTTTCAACCACTATTAGACAAAAAAATAGAGGAAAATCAGACCGATTTTCCTCTTATACTTAACATCTATTAAAGCTGTATGGGTTTTGTTATTTCAGGCAGTCAGGAATTTCTCCTCTGTTTTCAAATATTCTACGTTTCTGGCTATCAAGTATTTTCTTACAAATTCTTACAGCAGACGGAGTTACTTCAACAAGCTCGTCATCTTTTATAAAACCAATAGCCTGCTCAAGGGTCAGTTTCTTAACAGGTGTTAAAGTAACAGCGTCATCATGACCAGAAGCTCTCAGATTAGTAAGCTTCTTGGTTCTTGTAGGGTTCAGAAGCAAATCTCCCTCTCTGTTGCGCTCTCCCACAACTTCCCCCTCATAAACGGGATCTCCGGGTACTATGAAGAAGCGACCCCTGTCTTCAAGTTCCCAAAGGCCGTAAGCAACAGCCTCTCCAGCTCTGTCACAGATAAGGGAGCCGGAAGAGCGGTCTGGGAAATCTCCCTTGTAAAGCTCATAGCCTCTGAGACTGCTGTTCATGATTCCATAACCATGTGTATCTGTCAAAAACTCATCTCTATACCCTATAAGTCCACGGGCAGGAATGGAGAACTGAATCTTGACTCTTCCGTTTCCTGGATAGTTCATGTTTTCAAGAAGGGCCTTTCTTTTGGCAAGTTTTTCCATGACTGTACCACTGTACTCTTCCGGACAGTCTATAAGAAGTTCTTCTACAGGCTCTGTTTTACGACCGTTCTCATCTGTTCTGAAGATGATCTTAGGTCTTCCAACGCAAAGCTCAAAACCTTCTCTTCTCATCTGCTCAACTATAATAGCCATCTGGAATTCTCCACGGCCCTTTACAATAAAACTTTCATTGTCAGCTTTCTCAATAGCAATAGAAACATTTCTAAGAGCCTCTCTCTTAAGGCGTTCCCAGATTTTTGCACCTGTTACCTGAGTTCCTTCCTTACCCGCAAGAGGAGAAATGTTTTTTGAGAAAAGCATGGAAACAGTTGGCTGATCAACATGGATTCTCGGAAGAGCTTTAACATGGTTCTTATTGCAGATTGTATCTCCAATGGAAACATCCTCTATTCCTGAGAGAACAACTATATCTCCACTCTGGACATCTGTAGCCTCTGCAAACTTAGGTCCGTCATAAACCTGAAGTCTTGTTACTCTGAGAGGAATATGATCACCCTTTTCATTTATACACACAAGGGAATCATTTACAGATGCACTTCCGTTGATAATCTTTCCAACAGCAAGGCGTCCAAGATAATCACTGTAAGAAAGATCAGATACGAGCATCTGGAAAGGTTCATCCGTATCATAAACAGGAGCCGGAATACTCTCAATCACAGCATCAAGGAGAGGATGAAGATTCTTGGCATCAGGATCGTTGAGAACCCTTGAGCAGATACCTTCTCTTCCATTTGCATAGAAAACCGGAACCTCCAGCAAAGCCTCGTCATCACCAAGCTCAAGAAGAAGATCATACACCTCATTGAGAACCTCTTCAGCTCTTGCATCCTGTCTGTCAATCTTGTTGATAACAACTATAACTGCAAGCTTTTTCTCAAGCGCTTTCTGAAGCACAAACCTTGTCTGAGGAAGAGGACCTTCAGCAGCATCACACAACAGGATGACCCCGTCTACCATGCTTAAGCCTCTTTCAACCTCGCCACCAAAGTCTGCGTGACCCGGAGTATCTATAATATTTACCTTAACGCCCTTCCAGTTGATGGCACAGTTCTTGGCGTTTATGGTTATTCCTCTTTCTCTTTCAATGGCACCGCTGTCCATTATGCGGTCCTGTCCGTCTTTTGATGCAATCCCACTCTGTTTGAAAAGGGCATCTACCAGCGTGGTTTTGCCGTGGTCTACATGGGCAATGATTGCAATGTTTCTGATTTTTTCGTTACTTTTTATCATTTTTCTTCTTTTCTTGAATCAAGATATGCTTCCAACGCTTCAAACGTCTGTCTCAAATCCCTGAAGCGCAAAACAGCATTGGCATCCTGATATGTTTCCTGAGCATTGACAATAACTATTTTTGCCCCACTTTGTCTAGCTAGAGCAGGCAGTGATGCAGCTGGTTGAACAACAAGTGAGGAACCGAGAACCAGACAAAGATCAGTGTGTGAGAAATCCTGCCATGCACTGTTGAGAATACTTTCGTTCAGGGCTTCTTCGTAAAATATAATATCAGGCTTGATGACCGAGGAACACTCTGGGCAGTAAGGGACATTTCCTGCTCTGACAATCGGAGCTATCTCAGCATATGTGAACTTCTTCCTACAACCCTGACATGTATGATACTCAGGGCTTCCATGTACTTCCATGACTCTTGTGTTTCCGGCTCTCTGGTGAAGCATGTCAATATTCTGGGTATACACCTTCCTGATAAACCCCTGTTTCTCAAGTTTTGCAAGAACTCTGTGAACGACGTTCGGTTCATAGTCTTCCAGATGGTACCAGACATCCTTGGCCCATTTGTAAAAGATATCCGGCTTTTTTCTGAAGAATGTCATGGAAATAATCTCTTCCACATCCATTCCCATCCATGGATCAGTATAAACTCCATGTTGACCTCTGAAATCAGGTATTCCACTAAGAGTTGAAACGCCTGCGCCGGTAAATACCGTCATTGAATGTGAGGTCTCAATAAGAGAAACAAGTTTTTCAAACTTCTTTTCAAACACTTCAGGGTTTTCAGCATATGAATCATTGAACATGTCAGACCTGCCTTCCTACGTAGGTATTTCCATTAAGATATAGAAGCTCCACATTTACCATATCTGAGGGTTTGACTACCGAACAGATATCGAAAACCACCATCTCATTATGCTCGTTTCTGCCAAGCATCTGTTTTGCATTGTCCCTGGACGGAGAAAGGCAAAGCACTTTCTGAACCCCATAAGCTCTCTTTTCCTTGATTGAGGCGGCTTTGTTCAACTGAAAATCTATGAGGGCCTGAAGCCTCTCCTGTTTTTCATTCTCAGGCATTTGGTTATCCATATCACAGGCTCTGGTACCTTTTCTCGGATTCCAATAGTACATGTAAGCTTCAATATACCCTACCGTATCCATAACATTGAGTGTCTGCTGGAAGTCTTCCTCTGTTTCTCCCGGGAAGCCTACCATGACATCTACTGCAAATGTAATCTTCGGTATTCTACTCTTAATCTTTTCAATCAAGGATAGGTACTGTTCAGCACTATACTTTCTGTTCATGGCCTTAAGGATGCCTGTGCTTCCGCTCTGCATGGGTATATGGATATGCTTGGCAACCTTCTGCTCCTTTGCAATCACCTCAATCAAATCATCTGAAAAATCCTTAGGATGCGGGGACTCAAAACGTACCCATTCAATGGATTTACACTGTTTACAGACTTCCTGAAGCAGCTGTGGAAAGTTCATTTCTCCATATTTATAGGAATTCACATTCTGGCCTAATAAGGTTATCTCTCTCACACCTTTTGAATCCAGAAATCTTACCTCTTCAAGTATCTGTTCGGGATTTCTGCTGACTTCACGGCCTCTTACATAGGGAACTATGCAGTATGAGCAGAAATTATTGCAGCCATTCATGATAGGCACAAAAGAAGAAAACTCACCTTCTTTATAGTATGAGACAGCAAAATCATAGTCCTGGTTATGAACAAATTCCACTTCTTCATCTTCACAGGCGGCTTTGGCTATCTTAAGGATCTTCAACTTATCATTTACTGGAACCACATAGTCGAGCTGAGGAGCATCTTTCTTTATATCTTCCCCAAGTCTGTCAGCCATACAGCCAGTAAGAATAAGCGTCATCTTTTTATGTTTTTTTATTGGAGTATAAGACCCAAGCCTTCCCCATATCCTGTTCTCAGCACTTTGACGGACAGAACAGGTGTTTATGATGGCAACATCACAATCCTGTGGTTTATCTGCTTTTTTCCATCCGGAGCCCAGAAAAAGCGCTTCCAGAGCGTCTGATTCAGCAGTATTCATCTGGCAGCCGTATGTTTCAATATAAAAAGAACTCATAAATCCTCTGCTTCCATGCCCATTCTTCTACAGGCAGCTATTATTGTATTTTCCATTAGAGAGGCAACAGTCATAAGTCCTACTCCCCCAGGAACCGGAGAGACTTTCAAGCTTCCTCCGTCTTCCTGTGTATAATGGAAGTCTCCAACCAAGGAGTAGCCGCTTTTCTTTGAACTGTCCTCTACCCTGTTGGTCCCTACATCTATGACTACAGCATCTTTTTTAACCATATCTTCACTGATGACATGAGGCTTACCTACGGCACAGATTAGAATATCTGCATTCTTCAAATAATAATCAATGTCCTTTGTCCTTGAATGACAGAGAGTGACAGTGGCATTTCTGCTTTTCTGTTCAAGCAGTGCAGCAACAGGCTTCCCCACTATTCTACTTCTTCCTACAACAACAACGTTCTTTCCTTCAGTGTCTATATGATAATAGTCAAGCATGTATAAGATTCCCTTTGGAGTACATGCAACAAGAGCTTTTTCTTCTGTCAGTAGGCTACCGAGATTTGCTGCGCTGAAACCATCAACGTCTTTCTCTGAACTAATAAAACTTAAGATTCTTGCTTCATCTATATGACTGGGAAGTGGGAGTTGTACCAGTATGCCGTCAACACTCTCATCCGCATCCAGTTCCTTTATTCTGCCAATCAGCTCATCTTCTGAAATGTTTTCATCCAAATCCACATCCATGTGGTCTATAGCTGTCTCAGCACATGCTTTTTTCTTATTTCTAACATATACTGCACTTGCCGGATCAGAGCCAACAAACACAACAGCCAAACAAGGCTTTCTTGAGAACTTTTTCTCAAACTTTTCCGACAGGATTCTGGCATCCGCTTTCATTTTTGCAGATGGTTCCTTACCTGAAAGTAACATATTAGCCTCCGAAAATATGTATTTATAGAAAACAATATATCTTATTTGTAACTTATTGTGAACATTGGCAGTTTTCCCATAAAATACTAAACTGTTCTAAGCAGGATTTGTAAAATTCCTTTTAAGAGGTAAAACATGAAAAAATTTATTATTGTTTTATTGATTCTCACAGTGGCACTTACCGCAGTGTTTGCTGACACCTATTACGAGAAAGGAGACACATTGTTTTCAGTGAATGCAGGTGTGAACTTCCCAGCATTCCTGTTCTTTCCGAACAGTTCCTCTGATACTTATGTCTCCGGTTTCAATGGAACACACTATTCTTTGGGTGGCTATGCCTCCATTTCATATCAGGGTTTTCTGAACAGATATTTTGCTGTGGGTGGACAGATTGGCTACGGCTTCAACAACTCAAAGTCAAATCTTCTGTTTGCAACAGTACCTATTACTGTCAAGCTTTCCTATGTTCCTATCCAGACCTACAACTTTGACCTTAAGCTGAATGTAAATGCAGGAGCTTCTGTTCTAAGATATAACAATGAGCGCTATCTGGCTCCTTTTGCAAGCATTACAGCTAATCCAACCTACTACTTCAGTTCTTCATGGGGTGTTGGTATTGAGGCTGGAATCTGGACATGGTTGGAATACTATCCAAAAAGCTCTTCCTATGATAAGTGGGAAGACACCTGTATAGGAGCTTTTTCTCCTGTAACAATCAGTCTTACTTACAGACACTGAGGAGGCCATTATGAAAAAAACTGTCTTTATTCTTTTAATATGTTCAATTGTTTCCATTCTGCTCCTCTCCTCATGCAATGTTGATGCTACTGATGGTCTTGCTGATCAGGTGAGAAACTCAGCCCAGGCTTCAGGCATAAGGATTCTTCAGCTGCTCCATGTCTCCTCTTCCGGAGAGATGATTGTTCGCAGTGACAAGGGTATCTACACAATCAGCGATGGAGTTTTGTCTGCAAACAAGCTATCCAACAACATAAAAGCTGCCTACTCTAATGGCACTAAAGTATATTTCCTTGATCAGGATGGAAATCTTTATTCTTACGAGCTGAGTGATTCCTCAGCAACACCTGCAAGTGTTGATACAATCACATATAGCTATCTTGATGAGAAAGGATTTCTCTTGAACAATGGAAGTGTTTCAAATATTGAACAGGTTGTTTCAGATGATAATGTTTATTCCACAATCTTTACAAGCGGAACTAGCTATGTTGGACAGATTTATGGAGCAACTGATTACTCATTCAATAATTCTGACTCAATAGCTGCACTTAGAGGCAAGACAGTCAAGGCTATTGTTGAGACTGGTTCAAGCGTACTTATAGCTACAGATGATAAAAAAGTTTACTCCTCAGAAGATTTTTCAACTGTATATGCAACCTTGTCCAACGCTCCCTCAGGACCTGCCTGCAAATATGGAGAATATGCCATATTCAAGACATCCAATTCCTTTGAGTGCATTAATATTTCTACTAAAGAAGTTATCAGCATGACTACGAAATGGGCAACAAGTATAAGAAATGTTGAAGTTTCAGGCTTTGCTGTGGAAGGAACTGATCTGTATGTAGCTACAACAAATAATGGCATCTGGAAGATTTCCAGCATAGATGCTGATGAAGCTCAGCAGATTTTCCATTAATAGCAAAACAACTATTAGAATGAGGCAGCCGTGAGGCTGCCTTTATTTTAGGTCTTGAATAACGGGATCTCCGTCAGAATTCCAGGTCGGATTCCGGTACTTCAGCGTAGAAATATGTTGACACAAAGCCGGAATCATCCAGATCTCCTGGGAGTTCGATAAGGTACATTCCTTTTCCTTCGGATTCAAGAACAGTACCCCTGCTGCCCGCAGGATAAGTCCTGTCCTTCCTTGGTCGATCCCATGGATGGGCAATGACGTCTTTCTTCAGAATTACGATTGTGTATTCCATAATCATATGCACTATGTACGGGCCGTTTCTGATCTGATCCTCATGGTATTTCCCAGTGCCGAACTGAAGACCATTGGCTTATCCTTTCCGCTGATATGCTCAGTATTCTAAATAAATAAAAAAGAGGCTGCAACTTTTTTGTTACAGCCTCCGAACTTCAAAAATCAGAAATTATCTGAGAATTGTAATTCTGCCCTTAACAGCACCGTAATCCTTAGCAGAAATTACGCCGTTGAGGTACTGGGTAATATAGTTGATAAGAACCTGGTTATCAAGCATGGACTTGTCAATAAGGAACTCATTGTCAACAAACATGGTGTAACCGTCTCCCATATCCTGGAGCTTGTAGTTGTGGCAGGCAAGGGTGTAGTTCTTTTCAGGATCAATCGGAGTCCAACCGGCTTCTTCTGAACCGACAAATACGTCCTTGACTCTCCTCTGTCCTTCGATTCCAACAAACATACCGGCTTCATCAGCCACACAAGAATTTGGAATAGACGGGTCAATTGTATACTTGAGACCTGAGACCTGGAGGAAGCCTCCACTCTCTCCTACAGCATTTCCTTTACCGTCATTCTGCTCTGCTCTTACGTTCTTTGAACCCCACTCAAGGGCATCCAGAATCTCCTGGCCGGTAGCAACACACATACAAAGCATATTTCCGTAAGGATGAATCTTGATGATTGCGTCAAGATTTATCTCTCCGGCCTTAAGATCTGCACGGATACCACCACCATTAACGAATGCAATATCTGCACCGGAGATTGCCTTGTAAGCATCTGCACAAAGATCTCCAATAATGGTTTCCATATTTCTTACAATTCTTGCGCCTGTCTCAGGATCCTTGATTGGAAGAGTAATTTCAGAGAAAGCAACAGTCTTCATAACCTCTTCAAGGTATTCCTGGTCGATTGCTTCAATAACTGCTGCAACTGCTGGGTCTTCTCCTGTCGGATGGACAAACTCTGTCATGATCTTATGTGAATAAGGATAGATTGTAAGCTGTCCAAGATTTGCGAGCTTTGTACCCGTCTGAGAATAGAGAACAGGTTTTCCTTCGGCATCCTTAACAAAGCTGCTTTCAACAACTGAGTGGGAGTGTCCGTCAAGAAGAACATCTACACCTCTGATGTTTGCAATCAGGTCAATTGATCTGTCCGGAGCTGAATCTTCTTCAATTCCGAGGTGAGAAAGAATGATTACGTAATCAGCTCCGAGTTTTCTTACTTCATCAACATAGCCCTGAACCGTACTGTACAGAGCTTCACCTGTAGCAAAGTCATAGACAAGCTTGTCATCTTCCGTGAAGTACTTGTAGGTTGACTTGAAAAGTGTTTCATGGGTTGAGACACCAATGAAAGCTACCTTTGTCTTTCCATACTCAACTATCTCGTAAGGCTTTGTGTCATTGACGAAACTCTGGCCCAAATCACCATGATAGGTAATTGTTGCATTCAGGTAGGTATAATCTGCCATCTCAACAAGTTCACCAAGTCTATCTACGCCATAGTCAAACTCATGGTTTCCGAAGATAGCAAAGTCATAACCGGCAGCATTCATCATTTCAACAAGGTATTCACCTCTTGAAACAGTACCTACAGTCTCACCCTGGATAGCATCTCCGTTATCTACAAGGGTTACATAAGGTGTTTCAGCCTCAAGACTCTGCTTGTATGCAGCAATAGCCGGGAAAGAAATGTTCTGGTTATATCCACAATGAACATCATTTGTATACAGAACATAAATCGGTTTCTCGTTGGTGGACTGAGCAAACAGCATAGAAGCACCAAAAAGAACCAGTAGAAGTGTTAGCACAACAATTCTTTTCTTCATACGTCACTCCTTAAAAAGTTTGAGAGAAAAATCTCTACGTAAAGGATAAAACTGCTATGAATTAATTGTCAAATTGAATTATTAAGAAAATCTGCTGGGTTTAGAGGTGTACCATCCAGTTCTATTCTGAAGAACAAAATACCTGTTGAAGTGGAACCAATCACCTCATTTGCGGACACTCTCTGACTGACTGAGACATCTACTTCCGTAAGATAATCTATGAATGAAGTGTATCCACCGGCATGAGAGAATTTAACTCCGTAAGTCCCGTCCGGATTAATACTTATATCCACAACTGTACCACTCAGTGCAGACATGACAGAAGAAGGTTCAGGGCAGGAAAGAAGAATTCCATCCAGAACTGTATTCTCTCCCGTATGATAATTTGTTGCTACCTGATTAAAAAGACCAGTTATTACGGCTTCTTTTACAGGTAATGAGAAATACAGATAGCTATCTGATGAATCTGAAGTTGAATCTATGTAGTATTCATCAGATGGAATGAACAGCCGTGTTCCGGGAACAAGAATATCAGACTCAAGGGAGTTGACTTCCTTAAGGGTACCTGCAGTAATCTTAAGTCCCAGTTGGACAACAATGGATGAAAGAGTATCTCCTGAAGATACCTGATAGACAGTACCGTTACGGTCAGGGATAATCAGAACATCTCCCTCAGCTATGGCACGTCTTATACTGTTTACAGCATAGATTGTCTTGATAGAGATTCCGTAAGAAGCGGCAATCTGAGCTACAGACTCCCCTTCTGTGACAGTATGTTCTGTATAGCTGACAGGCTTGATTGTTGAAGACAGCTCTGAAGCAGCCTCTGAAAGAGAGACAGCAACAGCAGGAGCGGCATCAGTATCATAAACAACAGTAACCGGGACCTCTTCGGCAAGAGTCTCAACAGCATAATCAGAACGAACTTCAGGCATCTCAAAGAAAGATTCCTCAACTTTTACAGGAACCGTCTCAACAGCTACTGATGCAGGCTGTTCGACCCCTGTTTCCTTACGCTCTGGAGAGCCTTTCATTGACGACCAAACAAGAACAGCAGCTATGCAGATAAGAAAGGCTAGCAGAATAAAAGCCATAACCAGCTTTGCTGATCCACTTGTACCATTATCTGAAGAACTGTTTGAATAATCGTCATAATTACGTGCCATTTTCAAAAACTCTCGACATTTATACAAATAAAAAAGATAATAAAATTATGTCATCATCAAGTCAAAAAAGCAATATATCCAGCCTCCTGACACTCATCTCAATTCTGGTCATAGCAGCCCTTCTTGTCCTCGCTTTTTATGATGTATTCTCAGGTGAAATGCGTGCTGGGAAATACATGGATCCACAGGTTGCATCAACTGTTGTTGAAGGAACTGTTTACGATAGAAATGGCAGAATACTTGCCATGGAGGTTCCGGTTTATGAACTCTTCATCAATCTGGATGGCATAGATAACACTCAGCTGGATATGCTTGCTCAGACCCTCAGTTTTTACTGTTCTTACAATCAGAAACAGATCCTTAACTTATGTAATCAGTCTGAAACCCTTAAAGTTTTTATAACCTCCTATGAAGATGAGGCCTACTACCAGAAGATGCTTGCAGAGGTAACATCCTACGGCCTTAACAGCTTTATATATACTGATAAAGCTTCAAAGAGAATTTACCCAGCCCAGTTTCACATGGCTCAACTGATTCTTGAGGTAGAAAATACGTACTCAGATATTCTCAATCCCCGGCCCTCATATGGGGATCAGATTACCTATGGTTCAGACATAAAACTCACAACAGATCTGGACATTCAGTATTTTTCTGACCTGGCAGTTCAGAAAGTTTACAGCCTTCAGAATCCACAACTTGCAGTCTGTTTCATAATGGATACAAAAACTTCAGAACTGTTATCTTTGAGCACTTATCCGTTCTATGATCTTAATAGTCAGGCAACAGTAGACATGAACAACTACGCCTATCTTAAGTCCTTCACTTTCAACGGAACAGAGTATTCTCCTGTTCTTATACTCAGCGCAGGAGATACAGGGGATATAGAAGAATTAAAGAATAATCATGAAGACAGCACCCTGATAAGAGAGCTGTTTGACAGTCATAATGATGAAGAAACAAGTTCTCTGATACTGAATCTTTCAGGACCGAACAGCAATTATCTTGTATTCATAGGAAGCATAGAACCTGGACAAAACACAGGAAAAGAACCACTGAAAGAGGCAGCCTCAATAATTGAAGGAGGTCTGGTCTCCCAGTCCAAGCTTTAAT
This sequence comes from Spirochaetales bacterium UBA1265, assembly GCA_002308475.1. Taxonomy (GTDB): domain Bacteria; phylum Spirochaetota; class Spirochaetia; order Sphaerochaetales; family Sphaerochaetaceae; genus UBA1265. Next base: position 21,356 of record DBVL01000135.1, read on the forward strand.
ATACAAGACCTGTTTCTCTGAGTATCTGCTCCTGCTTTACCAGCATAGGCTCTGTCTCCATGTCATTTGTCTTGTGATCATAACCTGCCAGATGAAGAGTCCCATGTATGAGAAGTCTTGATAGCTCCTCCGTCTCACTTACAGAGAAAGATTTTGCATTTGCACTCATTACGGCCAGACAAATAATCATGTCCCCCAGATTTCTCTTAGCATTTTTCGGAACAATGAAATCAAAGCCTTCCTGCGAATCTTCAGCAGCAAAACTCAGAATATCCGTGCTGCTGTCTATATTCCTATAATCCCTGTTGAGGGTTCTGATGTAATCCTCATCACAAAAAGTTACGGAGTATTCAACATTCTTCAGTCCAAGAGATAGGCAAACCTTATCAAGATACGCCTTAACAGCTTTCTTTGGTGCAATCATTGCATATTTATCATCAGTATATTCAATAAGATATGTATTCATCAGTTTTCATCCTCATCAGGGTATTTAATTCTGGAATGATAGAGAGAGAGAAGAGTCTTCAAGAAAGATTTTGAAATCTTTTCCAGATCCTTCATGGAAAGATCACATCTGTTTAGCTGATCATGCTCAATCTTTGAATGAATTATCTGTCTGATAAGCTTAGCAAATTTGGCAGGAGTTGGCTCAGTTATAGTTCTGGCAGCAGCCTCAACACTGTCTGCCAGCATAACAATGGCACATTCTTTGGAAGAAGGAGGTTCGGCATTGTAACGGAAATCCTGCTCCTCAACCTGTCTGTCTATTTCCTTCTCAGTAACAGCTTCATGATAGAAATATCTGATTACATCATTTCCATGGTGATTGGCAATTATATCTATTATCTCTGCTGGTAGACCTGCTTCTCTACCCTTTTCAGCTCCGCTTCTGACGTGGTTCCTGATGATTGAAGCAGAAAGTGTCGGGTTCAGTTCCTCATGCTTGCTGCCTCCCACCTGATTTTCAACAAAATACTCAGGGTAGTCCATTTTTCCAATATCATGATAAAGGCTTCCAACTCTTGCAAGACCGGCATTGGCACCTACTTCAGAGGCAGCGGCTGCAGCAAGATCTGCAACCTGACGGCTATGGCTGTAT
>DBVL01000135.1:22464-22683 GCA_002308475.1 Spirochaetales bacterium UBA1265
ATAAGCAATGGAGAATCTGTATAGGCCAGTTCATGAAGACGGAATACTGTTGGCAGGTTAAGCAATCTTTCAAGAATAGGAATGATGGAGAAAACAATCAGATTGGATATGGCTGTCCTTATGGCTGAGAAAATAATTATTGAAAGCATGCTCTCAATTGCACTTGCTCTTAGAAGCAGGAAAAATGCTGTAATTCCGATTGTACTCAGGACTGAAAGA
>DBVL01000008.1:0-3509 GCA_002308475.1 Spirochaetales bacterium UBA1265
GCGGTATTCCTTCTTTGTCCTGACAATGACCGCCTTGAGAACGTCACCCTTCTTGATGGCTCCGTTCGGAAGTGCTGTCTTTACTGCAACAACAATAATGTCACCAACACCTGCAACGTATCTGTGGCTTCCGCCAAGAACCTTTATGCACTGTACGACTCTAGCTCCTGAGTTGTCTGCGACATTAAGATAGCTCTGCATCTGTACCATGTTTTACTCTCCTTATTTCGCTCTCTCAATAACCTGTTCGAGTCTCCAGCACTTGTCTTTGCTGTAGTGACGACATTCAACTACGCGGACTGTGTCTCCCTCATGTGCATCATTCTTTTCATCATGAGCCTTGAGCTTCTTTGTAGTTGTTACATATTTCTTATAAAGCGGGTGCAGCGTTCTCTTGCTGACAGTTACAACAATGGTTTTATCCATCTTGTCACTTGTGACCACGCCTGTGAAACTCTTTTTGTTAGATTCCATAACTCTCGCGCCTCACTCACTTAGCTTTGCGGATACCCAATACATATTCGTTGATAATTGTATTGAGTCTAGCAATCTGTCTTCTGGTAGTGCGTACCTGAAGAGGATTCTCAACGTGTCCAAGAACCTTGTCCATTCTCATCTGGAGGTAGCTTTTGCGAAGTTCATCACGTTTTGCCACGAGTTCATCATAAGACATTTTATTGAATGAATTCTTCATTATTCCTCAACCTCTCTCTTTGCAACAAACTTGGTCTTGATCGGGAGCTTTGATGCAGCAAGTGTAAGAGCCTCTCTTGCAATTGCCTCGTCAACATCACCCATCTCGAACATAACAGCACCTTTCTTGACAACTGCTACCCAACCTTCGGGAGCACCCTTACCGTTACCCTGTCTGGTACCGATCGGCTTTGCTGTATAAGGCATGTCAGGATAGATTCTGATCCAAACTCTACCACCACGCTTGATGTGACGTGTCATGGCAACACGAGCAGCCTCAATCTGGCGGTTAGTTATCCATCTCGGCTCAAGAGCTACAAGACCGAACTCACCAAAGACAACACTGTTACCTCTGTGTGCTACACCGTCTCTTGTACCTCTCTGCTTCTTTCTATACTTTATTCTTTTTGGACTAAGCATTTAGAATAACCTCTCACATTTCAGCGTCAGCGGCCTTATTTGCAGTTCCCTTTACAAGAAGACCTGCATCATCCCTTTTGACTCTGTCATAGATCTCACCATTGAAAACCCAAACCTTGACACCAATGGCACCAAAAGATGTGTTTGCAGCAGCAAAACCATAATCAATATCACTTCTGAGAGTGTGAAGAGGTACGCGACCTTCCTTCATCCACTCAGAACGGGCAATCTCTGCACCGCCGAGACGACCTGAAAGTCTGATCTTGATTCCCTGTGCACCTGCAGCAGTTGCTTTGGAGATAGCAGCCTTCATAGCTCTCTTGTAGGCAACTCTTCCGGCCAGCTGCTTGGCAATGCTCTGAGCAATAAGCTGAGCATCCTTTTCAGAGTGTTCAATATTCTTGACCTTAACCTGAACCTGCTTTGTAGTAAGCTTCTGCAATGCAGCACGGATACTCTCAATATTTGCACCCTTTGTTCCGATAATTACACCAGGTCTGCTTGTGCAGATGAAAAGTGTAACACGCTGGGGCTTTCTCATGATTTCAACATCAGAAATCTCAGCACCCTGAACCTCAGGAAGATTCAGAAGGCTCTTGCGGAGAAGCAGATCCTCGTGAAGGGTCTCTGCATACTCTTTCGGGTCTACGAACCACTTTGATTTCCAAGTCTTGTTGACTCCAAGACGGAGTCCGATAGGATTAACTTTCTGACCCATTTACTCCTCCACGCTTTCACTGACTTCTACAGTGATATGAGACATTCTCTTAAGAAGGATATCTCTCTTTCCGTGAGATCTTGCCCAAACTCTCTTGAGTGTTGGACCACCGTCAACGTAGATTGCAGAAACCTCAAGCTGGCTCTCGTCAAGCTTGTTATTCTGATACATTGCGTTGGCACCGGCACTCTCAAGAACCTTGAGAATCAGACGTGAACCCTTCTGCGGCATAGCGTTGAGGATTCCGACTGCTTCTTCATAATTCTTTCCTCTGACAAGGTTTGCTACAGGACGAACCTTAGAAGGAGAGACCATAAGATACTTTGCACATGCTTTGTATGTCTTTGCCATCTTCTTCCTCCTCAACCCTTCTTGTCAGAACCGGAATGTCCACGGAAAGTTCTTGTAGGTGCGAACTCGCCCAGTTTATGTCCAACCAGGTTCTCTGTTACGTAGACAGGAATCCAAGTCTTTCCGTTATAAACGGAGATTGTGAAACCTACCATATCAGGGATAATTGTGGAACTGCGTGAGTAAGTCTTTATCATATCCAGCTGACCTGCACTCTTTGAAGCTTCAACTCTCTTGAGAAGTCTCTCTTCAACGTACGGTCCTTTTTTAATTGATCTAGCCACGTTCTACTCCTACTTGCGCTTCTTAACAATGAAGTTATTGGAAGGCTTCTTATTTGAGCGGGTCTTGGCACCCTTGGTCGGTTTACCCCATGGAGTAACCGGATGACGTCCTGCTGCTGTCTTGCCTTCACCACCACCATGCGGATGGTCTACCGGGTTCATAACAACACCACGAACCTTTGGTCTCTTTCCAAGGTGACGGCTTGCACCGGCCTTTCCGAGAGATACGTTCATGTGGTCTTCATTTCCCAGTGAACCGATTGATGCATAGCACTCGCCGAATACCATTCTCATTTCACCTGAGGGAAGGCGAAGAGTAACATAGTCTCCTTCCTTGGCAACGATTGTGGCGCCGAGGCCTGCTGAACGGACAAGCTGTCCGCCGCGTCCGAGCGTAAGTTCAACATTGTGTACTGTCAGACCGAGGGGAATGTTCTTAAGCGGAAGTGCACAACCTGTCTTAAGGGGAGCTGAAGGACCGCTGACAACAACAGATCCTACTGTAAGTCCCTTAGGAGCAAGAATNNNTTCTCACCGTCTGCGTAGAACACGAGTGCAATATTTGCGCTGCGGTTGGGGTCATATTCAATTGTCTTAACTGTTCCCGGAACACCGAACTTGTCACGCTTAAAATCAATGATTCTGTAAGCACGCTTGTGTCCGCCACCTCTGCGTCTGACGCTGATGCGTCCGAAGCTGTCGCGGCCAGCTGTCTTGTGCAGACTTGTTGTAAGGGATCTCTCAGGTTTCTGAGCTGTGATCTCACTTCTGACAAGAACAGTTCTCTGTCTCAGGCCCGGTGTATTTGGTTTATATGTTTTCAATGCCATTTTCTACCGTCCTTATCATACGCCTTCGATAGCATTGATTGCCTCACCCTTTGAAAGTGTGACAATTGCTTTCTTCCAGCTTGCTGTGTAACCTTTGATGTTACCACCGCGTCCTCTTGAGAACTTTGGCTTTCCAGCCACGTTCATAACATTGCAATCAGTAGGATTGACCTTGAAGGTCTCCTTTACAGCGTTCATAATCTCGAACTTGTT
>DBVL01000008.1:3567-4879 GCA_002308475.1 Spirochaetales bacterium UBA1265
GTTTGATTTCTCGCTGAGAATAGGTTCAATAATTACCTGATCTGCTCTCATTTCATCACTCCTCAGTCGCAGTAGAACTCATTTAGGTTCTTTGCAGCACTCTCAAGCATAAGTACCTTCTTTCCGTAAAGAAGCTCTTTGGCGGAAAGCTTGTCATATGCAAGAACATGCAGGTTCGGTATATTCCTTGAAGCGCGGCGGATCATGTTGTCATCATCTTTCATGATGAGAACTGTTCTTGAGGCGTCCTCAACGAAATTCTTCAGAATAGAAGCCATATCCTTGGTCTTGCCGCTTTCAATTGTGAAATCTTCAACGACAACCATTCTGTTCTCCTGGCAAGCAAGTGAAAGAAGGCTCTTCATAGCAGCTCTCTTCATCTTCTTCGGCATGGAGAAGGAATAATCTCTTGGCTTTGGTCCAAAAATGGTGCCACCACCAACAAAGATCGGGGACTTCTTGTCACCGCGTCTTGCGTTACCTGTACCCTTCTGCTTGAAAGGCTTTGTGTTACTGTAACTTACTTCTGCGCGGGTCTTTGTGCATGCTGTACCTACGCGGCGGTTTGCCAGCTCGTTGTTTACAGCATAGTAAATGCAGCCGTCTGAAACCTGAACATCGAATACGTCAGCGTTCAGTTCAACTGTCTTCTTTGAAACTTTTCCATCTGTTGAATAAACTTTTGCTTCCATATTATCAGTCCTTATTTCTTAACTGCCTTTTTGACAACTACAGTGCTCTGTGATGGTCCGGGGATAGCTCCTCTTACCATGAGAACCTGCAGATTCTCATCAACACGGACAACTCTGAGGTTCTGTACTGTAACTCTCTCATTACCCATGTGACCGGCCATCTTCTTTCCCTTGAAAGTTCTTGACGGTGTTGATGACATTGCTGTACCACCAAGGTCTCTGTGGAACTTTGAACCGTGAGTAGCTCTACCACCACCGAAACCATGACGCTTCATACCGCCCTGATAGCCCTTACCTTTTGAAGTGCCTGTGACATCTACAAAAGTAATATCCTTAAAGAGATCAACTCCAACAACATCTCCTACATTGACTTCCTTCTCATAATCACGGAACTCAACGAGTGTCTTTTTGGGGTTGCCGTCTTTAAACTGTCCTGCATATGGTTTTGTTGCATTTGCTGCCTTCATATCTCCGGCACCGAGGACTGCGGCATTATAACCGTTCTTCTCTTCGGTTCTCTGAGCAACAACAACGTTACCTTCTACTTTGATGACAGTGACAGGAGTCAGTCTTCCGCTTTCATCGAAGACCTGAGTCATGCCAACTTTCTTTCCGATAAG
>DBVL01000015.1 GCA_002308475.1 Spirochaetales bacterium UBA1265
TAGACCAGACAGGACGCCGGAAGCCCAGATAAGCCTCATTGATTCAAAAATTAAAGGGACTGGTTGAGAATGAATTAGAATCAATTCATTTCACTACAGTCCCTTTCAGTTTTCAGAAAACAGTTCTCAGGCAACAGCTTTTTGTTTGCTGAGACTGTTCAGAAGGATTGTCAAACCTATTCCAGCCACTCCCACAATATCCGTTACTGTTCCGGGGAAGATAAGCATGAGGCCAGCAACACAGGAGATGATTCTCTGCCAGATAGGAAGCTTGACCTTAAAGAAACCTTCAAGAGCCATGGAGACTCCGAACAAACCAAGGAGAGATGAGAGAATACCCTGGATAGCACTGAAGAGTCCCTGATCCATGAGAAGCATGGATGGATTGAAACAGAAGACATACGGAACAATAAATGCCGCAATAGCCAGTTTTGTTGCGTTAAGACCTGTCTTCATGGGGTCTGCCTTTGCTATGGCTGAACCAGCATAGGCTGCAAGAGCTACAGGAGGCGTTATATCTGCCACTATTCCAAAATAGAACACAAAGAAGTGTGCAGCCACACGGGGAATTCCGAGTGTAATCAGAATAGGTGCTGTTGTTGAAGCCATAATGCAATAGTTTGCTGTTGTAGGAACACCCATACCGAGCACAATGCAGCTGAGCATGGTAAGAAACAGTGCAATCAGAAGACCCAAAGCCGGGTTCGGTATGCTCTGACTAATGCTGACAATTGCTCCGATAAGGCGTGAGGCAAGACCTGTGACGGTAATGCAACCTGCAACCATACCTGCCATTGAACAGGCAACTATGACTGTTATGCAGCTTCTTCCACCTGCAGCAAGAGAATCTATGATCATAAGACCGGTTTTCTTTGCTACAGCAGAGACCTTCTTCTCTTTCTTGATATGTCCTGGAATGGCTACCAGAATGGCCACTGCAATAGCAATTGTTGCAGAGTAGGCAAGAGACCTGATGTTTCCTGCAACCAGCCATACAAGAATGATTAAAGGAAGCAGAAGATAGATGTCTTTCAACAGTGTTCTGAACTTGGGAAGCTGCTCTCTGGGAATTCCCTTCAGTCCAAGTTTCTTAGCTTCCAGATGAACTGAAATGAAGATACCTGCAAAGTAAAGAACAGCAGGAAGAATGGCCCAGAGGGCTACCTTCATGTAAGGCTCACCCATGTACTCAGACATGAGGAAGGCTGCAGCTCCCATGATAGGAGGCATGATCTGTCCGCCTGTGGAGGCAGCAGCTTCAACAGCTCCTGCAAATTCTCCCTTATAGCCTGTTTCCTTCATCATTGGGATGGTGACGGAACCTGTTGTAACTGTATTTCCAACACTGGAACCGGAGACCATTCCACAAAGGGCTGAGGAAATGACTGCAACCTTGGCCGGACCACCGGAGGCCCATCCAACGAGGGAGTTTGCAAGATCAATGAAGAAGTTTGCAACACCTGTTCTTTCCAGGAAGGCTCCGAATATGATGAATATGGCTATGAACTTGGCGCAGACCTGAAGCGGTGTGGACATGAGTCCGCTTGTTCCGAAGAACATGGTATAGATGACTCTGCTTATGTTCTGTCCGCTGGCAAATGTGTAAATGAGGAGGGCTCCCACCACAAACAGAATGGGAAGTCCTACACATCTTCTGCAAAGCTCAGCCATGACGAGAATGGCAATAATTCCGATTGCCAGATAGAAAACCGCGTTTGGAAGAGCTGATTCACTTGCGGGATTAATCTTACTTGCAGACGTGATTGTCATGACCAGGCTATTGTAGTTCAGACAATAGTAGAAGAAGCAGAAGGCTCCAACTGCCATAATCAGAATGTCATACCATGGAATGCTGTTTTCCTTCACGTGCTTTTTTGAAACCGGGTAAGTAAGAAAACCCATTATAACAGAAAACCCCAGAAAGGCTGTGAGTCTTACAGGGATGTCTGCTGTTGAGAAGAGTGTGGACCAGATACAGTAGACTGAGAACAGCGCTGTAATAACTGAGACCAGAGTTTTAGGAAGTCCGCTCCAGATCCTGGTAGCGGACTCCTTATCATACTTTCTTAAAATAGCATTGGCCGAATCAGCATTAGCTGAGCCGGCCGTAAAATGATTTTTTGTAGTGTTCATTATTTGCTTCCGTATGTTCCTGCGGGGATAGTGTATTTGCTATAGAACGGAGAGGCAGCAATAAGAGAATCAGCGTGAGCATCATCAATATTTACAAGGTAAACAGTCTTTGCTGTTGCAAGGTCAGTGATGGCAGTTGTAGGAGCACCTGCTACGACAAATGCTGCATCAATCTTTCCGTCCTTAAGGCTGTCTGCGGAGTCTCCGAATCCCTGATAAACAGGCTTAATGTCATCTACTGTAAGACCATAAGCTGTCAGAACGTCTATGGCATTGAAGTAGACACCTGAACCGATAGCTCCGATTGAGACTGTCTTGCCCTTGAGATCCTCACCTGAGAGGATTGAGCCGTTTGTTGTAACAATCTGTACCTGCTCCATGTAGAGAGCTGCAACTACGCTGAAGCCTTTAACCGGAGAACCATCAAAGAGTCTCTCGCCATTGTAGGCATAGCTCATTACGTCAGACTGTACGAAGCCAAGCTGTACATCATTTGCAGCAAGGTCTTCAATATTTGCCTTTGAACCACCTGAGGTGATGGCTGTAACTGAATAAGGAGTGTTCTTTGTGACATATCCGGCAAGTACACTTCCGAAACCGTAGTATGTACCGGTGTCTCCACCTGTGCCGAAGTTAAGAGATGAAACGCTGCCCTTGCCGGCGCCGCTCTTGATAGAAGCTACGGAGTAGCCTTTCTCTGAGAAGTATTTTGCTGCACCTGGGTGATACGGAACTGCTGTTACTGAAGAAGCAAAAGCAAGGTCAAGTTCTTTTCCCTTAGCATGCTGGTTAGCAATATCTGATGTGTTGTCGAAGATAGACTTTACAATTGCGTATACTTCATCTTCTGGAACATCATCACGGACAATCACAACTGCGCCGACTGCAACAGTGTCTGTATCTGCATAAGCTGCACTCTTTGAAGTGTCAGCTGCTGTATTCTTTGATGAGTCAGATTTTCCGCATGAAACAAATGTGATCATGAGGGCAAGTACCAATAAGGCTGCTAAAACTTTTTTCATTTCGAAACCTCCTGTTTCGTCAAAAAATACTAGCAAAATCCGTTTTTTTGTTGAAACACAATTTTCCAAACAAAAATGGGTACTTGCCACAACTGTTTGGTTGTGGTTAAATCTCTGTATGAACTTTCTTGCGCTAAGATATTTCAAGACTGTTGCCTCTGAGCTGAATATAACTCATGCTGCCAACAAACTTTATATTTCCCAGCAAGCATTAAGTTCTCATATCAGGAATCTAGAGGAAGAGCTTGGAGTGAAACTCTTCAACAGAACTCCAAGGCTGTCCCTCACTGATGCCGGACGCTGTCTCTTCGAGGCTGCCCAAGACTTTGAAAATATAAACAGTTCGTTGAATGCCAAGCTGAACTCAATCAGAAAGGAAGAGCGCGGTGAGCTGAGGATAGGGCTGTCATTTACAAGAGGGCAGTTCATTCTTCCTCATGTTCTTCCTGAGTACGCAGACAAACACCCGCAGGTGCGAATCAACATATATGAGGAGCGGTCAAATGTGCTTCTTGAGAGGCTTTTGAGGGGCGAGATAGATTTCTGGATCAGTGCTGATAATCCGGACATTGAAGGGCTGGTGAAGGAGCCTCTGTTCATAGAAAGCTTCTATATGGTTGTTCCGGTCAAGGTTCTCTCAAGAATCCTCGGGGAAGAGAAGGCAAAGGAGATAGCAGGGAAAATGGATAGTGACTTTGAGATAGAAGATATCTCAAGCTGTCCGTTTGTTCTTCTCACTCCGGGAAACAGAAGCAGAGACCTGTTTGATAATGTGATGAGAGCCCATAAGCTTACTCCGAACATTCTTCTGGAGACGGATAACTCACAGACAGCATTTGAACTGGCACAGAAAGAGATGGCTCTTACCATCTATTCTGACATGTTTCTGAGAAACTACACCGGAACACTTAACCCTGATGTAAAGCTAATTCCTTTGGAAAAATATGTGAAGAGCGATCTGCTTCATGTCTATTATAATCCGGATAGTGTCTCTTCCCGCTACAAGGAAGCCTTTCTGGAGTCCTTGCACAAGGCTTTCAAGGTTTGATTGCAACGTATCCACTCAGAGAAATGGTTTCAGGCCTGCTCGCACAGTAGATAGCCAAAAAACGGTAATTTTATGAATCAAGCACGGGAAAACCA
>DBVL01000022.1:0-803 GCA_002308475.1 Spirochaetales bacterium UBA1265
ATCTATGCCTACGCCCTGATCATGATACTTCTCGTTCTGATTGTCAGTGCGCTGCCACTTCTGCCCGGTAAGCTTATCAGACACAACAGATTATAAACCAATTAGTCTTTACGGTCAGATTCAGCTGTCATTTTCAGTATTAATAGAAGAAAAATCCGTTTTGTATTGAATTTTTCAATATAAAATCAAAAAAACCAATAATAATATTGAATCCAAATCTTTCTGTATTTAAATAAAATGACAGGCTTTTAAAACCTGTCATTCAAAGCGTTACCAGAGACGGGACTTGAACCCGTACGCCCATTGGGCACTTCATTTTAAGTGAAGCATGACTGCCAATTCCATCACTCTGGCATATAATATTCCCTATAGTTGCAATTACAGCTCATCTGCTTTCGCTGATTTTGATATTATCTCAGNNGGATTTTAAGTCCCCTGTGTCTACCATTCCACCACTCTGGCGTGTATGCCTATTATTCTATATCTTCCTCTTTTGATTCAATCAGTTTTGCATTTGTTTTTCCAGGAAGAACCTTTTTCCAGAAGGCCTGTGTGCCGTTGTATATCTTAGCAAATTCTTCCTCAGACTCCTGAAGGGCACTCTGCCATGCAGCACCGAAGCCAGGACTGTTTATAACAAGTCTGTCAACTGCTTTCTGATAGATGTGAAGTCTCTGGACCTCAGTTCTACCGGGCTTCTGCAAGAGATTTGCGTTTGTTATACGGAGATTCTCGTTCTGGGCTTTAAGTTCCTCGTACTGGGCCTTAAGCTTGGCAACTCCGTCTGCTTCCAGATCCATCCT
>DBVL01000022.1:855-6854 GCA_002308475.1 Spirochaetales bacterium UBA1265
ACTGCCTGCCAGATATAGACAATCAGAGCAATTATGAGACCTATGCAAAGACCAATGGCAAGACTCTGAAAATTAATATCCATAAGCTTATTACTCCTGATACAAGCCAAATATACTACATAATCACAAAAAAAAGAAGTCGCTGCGGACTTCTTTGTCTTAAAGGCTGAAAGGAAGCAAAGATCTCTTGAACCGATAAGTTCAAGGTGGGGTTTCAGTTAAGCGACACATTCTGTTCTCTAAAACCCTGAAATAGGGCGAGGGCAATGCAGTGTCTCTATGCCAAATCCCTTTCTGTAAGTTTGAGCAAGAGAAATGTACGCTTCGACTTCAGCCAATTTCATTCTAGCAGAAGCAGAGACTTTTTCAATAGTTTATTAAAGAAAAAATATTTAGTATATTTAGAACCATGCAGTCAAAATTGGAAAACATCAGATATATTAACCTGTCTGAAACAAGAAAAATTGGAGATTTTGTCCTGGAGAAGGACATAGCATTGCCTGTTAGCGTAGAGGATGGAAAAGACGTCAAGGATCTGGACTTGAACTCACTTGCAGCAGGCCTTATCAAGCTTTGTACCTATGATAAGGAAAACAAGAATTTTGAGTACTATAAAAATGTTCTTTTTGCGCTCAGACCTGATGTTGTAACTGATCTTAATCTTGCCGCACAGGCCAAGATGAAATCTAAAGACTATCAGTTTGCTGAGGAGCTGCTTGTTGCAGTTAAGAACCTTGTAGGAAAGCCTGAGTGCTATATTAACCTTGCGGTCCTCTATGCTGAGATGACTGTTTTCTACCACAAGAAGAATGATGATGTGAGTGCAGATATGTATGATGATATTCTCATGTCTACTCTCCGTGAGTGTGAGAACCTTTTCCCTGACTACGCTCCTGTGTACAACGAGATATCTGCCTATCATATGAGGCATGGGGATATTGAATCTTCAAGGGATTACCTTGATAAGTTCATCTCTGTCTCTAAAGATGCCAAGGCCAAGAAAGATGCACAGGATATGCTCAAGAAACTCAATGATATGCTCGGGACAAGAGATGAGCTCATGTTCGCATATGACAAGATGATGATGAACATGCCGGAAGATGCAGTTGAAGCTATTGACCGCTACCTTAGTAAACATGAAAGCTGCTGGGAGGCATATTTCATACGTGGATGGGCAAGAAGGGTTCTTGAACAGTACGACAGTGCCCAGAAGGATCTCCTTGAGAGCTTAAGACTTGAGAGTAAGAATGCAGAGGTCTACAACGAACTCTCAATTTGTGCAAGAGAGTGTGGAAATACTGATCTGGCAAAGAGTTATCTGGAGATTGCTTCTGATCTTGATGAAGAGAGTGCTGTATACCTTACAAATCTTGCCTTCCTTCATCTGATGGATAATGAATATGAAGAAAGCAGAGAGGCAATTGAAAGAGCAAGACAGATAGATCCTGAAGATCCTCAGCTTGTATATATTATCAAACAATACGAGGAAAAGACAGGAGATAAGGTTGGAGCTATAATTTCAGAAGAGGTTGTCTCGGATGAGGATTTTGATACTCTGAGAAAGAAGGGCGAGGAGCTGTGATGAGAGAGAGTTATCTTTGCAGAACGCCTGAAGAGATGGAAAACCTTGGAAAAGAGTACGGAAAAAAAGCAAAGAAGGGAACCGTAATCTCTCTTAGAGGCAGTCTTGGAGCAGGAAAGACCGTTTTTGCGAGAGGTCTTGCACGCGCTCTAGGTATAAATGAGAGCATAGTCAGTCCGACCTTTACTCTTATTCAGGAATATGATGGAAGTCTTAAGATGTATCATATGGATCTTTACAGGCTTTCATCAGAAGAAGACTTCATAGCTCTTGGAGGAGAGGATTTTCTCTACAGTGACGGTGTCTGTCTGATTGAGTGGTCTGAGATAATAGATGAGATGCTTCCTTCTGGAACCTTATTTGTAAATATAAAGATAAATGAAGACCAGAGCAGGATTGTGGAGGTGACGGATGAACGTTCTCGCTCTTGATACATCGGGTTCAACTTTTTATGCTGCCCTAAAGACAGATAAAGCCTTATACACCAATAATCTGGATAAAAACACCATGCATCATTCGGAGTCCATCATTCCGATTATTGACACTCTTTTAAAGAAGGCTTCACTGAATGTTTCTGATCTGGATCTTCTTGTCTGTACAAGAGGCCCGGGCTCTTTCACTGGTTTAAGAATAGCCATGGCTGCTCTCAAGGGTATCTCATATGGTCAAGATATTCCTCTTGTGTCTGTTTCAACACTTGAAGCTTGGGCAGGAGCTGCCTCTGATATAGAAGGTGTAAAGGTTGTTGCCATAGATGCAAAGAAGCAGAGGTACTACATAAGTGCTTTTGCTGAAGAAAGGCTCATGCCGGACACGGATGGAACAGTTGCAGATTTGGAAGAGGCTCTGAAAGATACTGAAAGTGTGACTGTGATTGGTCCGGATGCTGAGAGTTTTGCGCCAATGATTAAAGGTAAGAAAGTAAAGGTTGCAGATGTGTCTGCATCCTTTGTGTCTTCCCTCATAGAAAAAGGTTGTAAGTATTTTGAGAAAAACGGAGCTGATCACATAGGTCAAGGCCCGGTCTATCTCAGAAAGAGTGATGCTGAATATGCTCTTGAGCAGAGGCTCAAGGAGGAGAACGGAAATGAGTGACAGAGATTATGATATTCTGATTGTAGGTGGTGGTCCCGGTGGACTAACTTGCGGACAGTATAGTGCTCGCGCCGGAAGAAAGACAGCTATTATAGAAGAGATGGCCTGTGGCGGTCAGACAGTGATAATAGATGAGATAGAAAACTATCCCGGACTCGGAACAGTATCTGGGTATTCTATTGGAGCTGCGTTTGAAGAACAGGCTGTAAAGTTTGGCTGTGAAATAATTTATGCTACTGTGGATCTTGTTGAGAAGAATGAGGATGGAAGTTTTACAGTAAAGACTTCAGATGGTGATTACCACGCTCATGCTGTTGTTGTTTCAACTGGAGCCAAGCATAGGAATCTTGGCGTTCCGGGAGAAGAAGAGCTTAGGGGTCATGGAGTAAGCTACTGTGCAACATGTGATGGTCCGTTCTTCAAGAATAAGAAGATTCTTGTCTGTGGTGGCGGAGATAGTGCTGTTCAGGAGGCAAACTATCTGACCAAGCTTTCTGATCAGATAACCGTATGCCACAGGCGTGACAGATTCAGAGCTCAGAGTGCAGTAGTAAAGGCTCTTGAGGACACCGGAAAGGCAAGCTTCAAGATGAACCATAAAGTTCTTTCCATAAACGGAAAAGACAACAAGGTAAGCTCTGTTACCTTCCTGGATAATGCTACAGGAAAGGAATACACAGAAGATTTTGATGCTGTATTCGTCTTTGTTGGAAATGTTCCTCAGACTCAGGTTGTTCCATATGTGGAACTGGATGAGGCTGGTTTCATTAAAACAGACAACTGTATGAGAACTTCTGTTAAGGGCCTGTTTGCTGTTGGAGATGTGAGAAATACTCCTTTCAGACAGGTTGTAACAGCAGCTTCTGATGGCGCTGTGGCTGCTCATATTGCCTCAGAGTACATTGATGAGCTTAAGAACACAGTGTATTGACGGATGTTTGATTTTATAGATCAGAAACCCATTCTTCATCCTTCCCTCTATATAAAGAAAAAGACCTTGCCACCTAAGATGATAGTTACGTGGCAAGGGGGTTTTCTGAAGGTTCTTAATGAGGTGGGAGCAACGGAAATAAGGCGTTCCAACAGCTATGAGATATGGCGCATAGGCGAAATCTCCTTTGCCCGCATTCCCATTGGAGCTCCTTTCGTGGCTCAGTTCATGGAGGAGATGAAGGAGAGTGGAGTTGAACAGTTTCTGTTCATAGGTTCCTGCGGAGCTCTTTCATCAGTTAAGACTCCTCTGATAGTTCCTGACAAGGCTCTCAGGGATGAGGGAACAAGCTATCACTATATTCCTTCCAAGGATGAGTTCATCTCAGTTCAGGGTTGTGAGGAGCTTTGTAAAAAACTCACAGAGATGAACGTTCCCTACATAAAGGGTTCAGTGTGGACTACAGATGCAGTTTTCAGAGAGACTGAAAAAGCTGTTTCCATGGCAAAAGAGAAGAACTGTATCTGTGTGGATATGGAGTGTTCTGCAATCATGGCAGTAGCTCAGTATGCAAAAATAAAAGTCTGTCAGCTTTTCTTTACTGCTGACAGACTTGATGGTGCTATTTGGCATGAGGGGCGTATCTTCAATATGAAGAAAAGCGCTTATTACAATTACCTCAAACTTGCCATTGAACTAATCAGCTGAAACGTTTGATTACGGCTTCCTCAGAGTTTTCAATTGATGGTGGAAGGCTTACTCTTCCGTCAAAGACTGCCATGTCCTTGAAGCCTGTTCCTGTGAGCAGAACACAGACATTCACATCCTCTCCATATTTGCTTTTCAGCTCTGGAACGTCTTTCTCGAATGCAGCCCAGGCAGTAGCTGAAGCAGGTTCAACAAACACTCCGGAATTCCTGACCAGATTCATCTGGGCATCCAGTATTTCCTGTTCACTGACTTCTACAGTCCACCCATCATACGTTTTCAGATAGTCTACAGCCATTCTTCCTGAGGCCGGACAGTCAACAGAGATTGAGTCAGCTCTGGTTGAGGCTTCAATATTGGAGAACTTTCCTGTTTTGAAAGCCTGACTGATTGCATTTGATTTCTCGCTCTGGCAGGCTACTATATGAGGCATTCTGTCTGTAAGGCCCGCAATCATAAGATCGTAGAAACCTTTGAATACACCACTGATTATGCATCCGTCGCCTGTAGGAACATAGACCACATCAGGAATCTTTCTACCAAGCTGTTCAAACAGTTCTATGGAGATGCTCTTTTTTCCCTCTATGGTCATGGGGTTGTAAGCTGTGTTTCTGTTAATTCCTCCAAAGTGCTTTGTGTAGGCAATTGAAAGAAGGAAGGCATCATCATAGCTTCCTTTAACAGGAACTACAGTAGCTCCATAGAGAACACTCTGCATCAGCTTGTTGATAGGTGCAGTCTCAGGAACAAAGAGTATTATATCAAGTCCATATGCAGCTCCTGCACAACTCATGGCGGCTCCTGCATTTCCTGTGGAAGCAAGAGCTATCTTCTTTGTGTTATGGTGAATAGCCTGTGCTGCAATCAGTTGGCTTGCTCTATCCTTGAATGAACCTGAGGGGAGGAAAGAATCCATCTTGCAGCAGACATTCTTAAGTCCTGTCTTCTCGTTCAACCTCTTGGGAACGACAATCGGAGTGTTTCCTACAGGATAAACCTCCTTGTCTGGAACATAGTATGGGAAAAAGTCATAGATTGAGACATGGTCTTTGTTTTTAAGCTTCTTGAGCTCTTCTTCATCCAGAAGAACCTTCAGATTTCCCTTTGGGAACTCTCCTTTTTTCTCTGTTCCTCTACAGTGAGGACACTGATAAACTATTTCATCTGTCCCAAATGTTTCCTTGCAATCTACGCACTGATACTTGAACTTCATTATTCCTCCTATCAATAACTTTAAAAAAAGCTGTAACAATAATCCGGAAAACGGAAATTGTTACAGCCTGCTGTTTAAAAACAGATTAGAGATTATTTGGCAAGAATCTCAGCGTTAAATGCTTCAATCATCTTGTCAATCTTCTTTGCCATTGGAGGAATGCTCTTCCAATAGTCTCTGTCGTACCACTGGCGGTTGATTTCTTCGTAGGTCTTACCCTGCTGCTCAACCCAAGTGTAGTACTTCAGGTTGTGGACTCTGAGCCTCTCGTAGTAGGTGAGCTCGAGTGCATCCTGGATGCTCTGGTGCAAGAGTGCTCCGCTGTGCACGCGGGCTGCTTCCATCTCGGTGAACTTGCCCTGCTGCTGGTCGAGCTCTGCAAGGCGGGTCTTGTACATGATTGAGCTGTCTGTGCAGATTGTGAACAGGACATCGTCCTCGTCCATCTCATAGTACTTGGCCATCTTGAT
>DBVL01000020.1 GCA_002308475.1 Spirochaetales bacterium UBA1265
TAGAACTTCTGAACCTTTATCTCACCAGTTCTGACATTCACAGCAACCTGTGCAAAATGAGCTCCGTAAGGAACTGAAGAAGCGGTGGTCACATAGTTTCCATGTGCTATCATCTGGCCGTGTCCTGAGCCACTGCAAGCTGTATGTGAAAGCTCGGCATATGTGAGAACCTTTCCACTGGCCTTGGAGTGAACTGCACCAGGTTCAACTATCTCAAGATCCTCTTCTTTCTCTTCAAGCTGGTAAGCAGCNNTAAGAAGCTTTGCGGCCTCAAGAGAGGCGTTTCCGCTGAAGAAAGTACCGGAAGAAGCGTAGGCACCGGTGTCAAAAGCACAGGAGTCAGTATCTCCTGAGACAACGGTTATCTTATCCATCGGCATACAGAGAACCTCACTGCAGATCTTGGCAGATATGGTATCAAGACCTGTTCCAAGATCGGCTCCACCACTGTTGAGAATGACAGTTCCGTCAGTCTCAAGCTTTGCTATTGCCTCACTGTGGTCAAGACCAGGAAGACCGGAACCCTGCATGATCATGGCAAAGCCCTTACCTATCTTCCAGTCCGGATCAGGAGAGACTTCTTTCTTGCCCCACTGAATCATGTCACAGCCCTTGAGAACTGCTTCTCTTAAACCACATGAACCTACAGGAACAACATTTCCTTCTCTTCCTTCTCCAAGGCCTTTGAGGATCTCAAGCATGTAGCCTTCCTCAACATGGTTTTTGAGAACCATCTCCTTGTAGTCACAGCCAAGGGCCTCTGCCAACTCAGCCATGGCCATCATCAGACCATAGGTTCCCTTTGGAGTGCCGTAACCTTGATATGCACCAGCCGGAGGAGTATTTGTGTAGTAGACCTTCAGGTCATAGTACATATTGTCACACTTGAAAAGAGGAAGAGTCTTTGAACAGCTGTTCATAGGAACAGTAAGACAGTGGTTGCCGTAAGGTCCTGTGTTTGCACAGACTTCCATATAGATACCTGTGATTGTTCCATCCTTCTTTCCGGACATCTTCACATGGACTCTCATTGGGTGTCTTGTGGAATTTGCTATGAATTCCTCTTCTCTTGTATTTCTGTAGTAGATTGGTTTTCCAGTTACGTATGAGGCATAGCCAACCAGATCCTCAACAAGGATATCCTGCTTTGAGCCGTAGCCACCGCCAACCCTTGTCTTGATGACATGGATCTTGTTCTCAGGAAGACCTGTCACCCAACCAACTATTCTTCTTACATGGTATGGAACCTGGGTAGAGGCAATCACAACCAGTCTTCCGGCTTCCATCTTTGCAAAACAAACATGTGGCTCAAGCGGAGTGTGCTGGATCTGGCTTGTCTGGTAGGTGTGGTCAACTACTGCATCTGCCTCTTTGAAAGCCTTCTCAATATCTCCTATACCACCCTTGTTGGAGGCAGCAATATTCCTACGTATGTCAGCATGAAGCGGGAACTGATAGATTACCTTTCCTTCTCTTGGATCTCCAGCCTTGCTGTTGTACTCCTCCAAGTCAGCAGGAGCGCCGCTTCTGTATTCAACTATACCGTTGTGAACAAGAGGAGCACCTTCAGCCATGGCCTCTTCCACAGTGAATACAGCGGGAAGAACATCATAGGAAACCTTGATCAGATCCCTGGCCTGCTCTGCTGCTTCTTTGGTTTCGGCTATAACTGCTGCAACCCTGTCTCCCACGTGGCGGACCTTCAGATTGAAGAGCCTGCGGTCATGAGGAGATGGTTCAGGGTTTCCCTGACCAGCCTGCATGTAGTGGGTATCCGGAGTATTGTAGGCTGTGAGAATCTTCACAACACCTTCAACCTTCTCTGCCTCTGAAGTATCAATACTGTTTATGAAGGCAGATGCATGAGGTGAGCGCAGAACAACCATATAGCATGTATGCGGATCCACAAAGTCTTCAACAAAAGCCTTTTCTCCTGCTACAAGCTGAGGTCCATCTATCTTTGAAGCGGGCTTACCAACAATCTTGAGGTTTTCCCTGAAAGAAGGAGCCGGAGCAGTTGTGTACTTACCTTTTTCCATCTTCTCTCTTGCAAGTTTAACAGCAAGATAGTAGTGCTCATAACCGGCATCTCTGATAAAGATTCCACTGAGGGCGTCTTTAATCTCCTCCTTTGTAGGATTTGGGTTGTTTTCAAGAAGCCAGGTGAGAAGCAAGGCAGCAGCAGGGGCATTGTAAGCACTCTGAACCACGCCTGCATCAATCATGGCCTGCTGGACAGCAGTCAGATGCCTTGAGTCAGAAAGGCCATCAGGTGTTCTTATCTCACAGCCCTCCACCTCGCCTGCAAGGACCAGGTTTGAGTAAACTGGTACGCCGTCAACAAGCACGGTGTCGCTACCACAGAAGCCTTCGTTGTCATCACTGTCTCTGACAGCTATGTTTCCGTTAAGCTCAAGCAGTTCTCTCAGCCTCATTGAGGCATCCACGTCAAAGCTTCTGTTTTTTCCGTTGATTATACAATTCACTCTCATTTCTTACCTCCTGCAGCCTTTTTCATAAGGTCTGTGATGGTAACTCCGAGAAGATACCTCTTGTACTTTTCACTCCCGAACATGTCATCCTTTATTCCCAAATCAACAGCCTTTCCAATCTCTTCCTCTGACACGCTCTTTGCGTTTACCAGATCCTCTATCTCCACAAGGCGCTTGACACCTGCATTTTTGACAGAGGCTCCTATTCTGTACTTACCATCAACACAAGAGACGGATACTGTCAAATAAGCGTGTGAAGATGCTGTATTTGAATAGCGCTTTGAGAATACGGATATCTCTTTCTTTGGCAGAAGAACAGCCGTAATCAGAGAATCCGGATAGTCTTTCTTTTCCTTCAGATATCTGAACACGCCACTGACGTGCTTCTTACCTTTACAATCAAGCTCCACTTCAGCTCCGCTGGCTATGAGAGTGGCAAGAAGGTATGAGTCATCTCTTGCTGAGGCAATGTTTCCACCTATGGTTGCCATATTTCTCTTTGTTCTTGAACTCATGAAGAGGCAGGCCTCTCTGAGATAATCAGGAACAGAAAAACTGTCAATCAGTTCCTGGAAGGTGCACATGGCCCCTATTCTGATGAATCTCTGTCCATCAATCTCTGTCTCGTCTATAGCATCCATACCTATCCTGCCTATTGAGACAAGAGTCTCAGCCTGACAGGAAGAACCAAGTCTGTTTATCTCAGTACCACCGGCAAGGAAAATTGAAGAACTGTCCTTCAGAGAAACTGCTTCTTCAATAGTTTGAGCAATTATCAGTTTTTCAGCCATTTTTCTCCCTCATTTCAATAAGTCTTGCAGCAATCCTGTTCGCATTTGCAGCAAGAGCTTCCTCATCAACTCCGACAACACGGCCGTTATCCACAACAACCTGACCGTTGACAATGGTATACTTAGCCGTGTGATCACAACCGCAGAACAGAAGAGCGGCTATAGGATCACTCTGGCTACCTGCATATGCAATTCCTGAAACATCAAAACACGCCAGGTCCGCACACCATCCTTCCTCAAGCTTTCCAACACTTCCAAAGTTCAGAATCTTTGCTCCGTTCTCAGTTCCCATCTTCAGAACTTCTCTGGCGGTGAGACCGTTTGTACCGTACCTGATTCTTGAAAGAAGCAGAGCATTTCTCATCTCTCCGAGCATGTCAGAGCTGTCATTTGAGGCACTTCCGTCAACAGCTATACCTATGTTTATACCCCTGTCCAACATCTCTCTGGTACGGCAGATACCGGAACCAAGTCTCATGTTTGAAGATGGACAGTGAGCTATATGTGAACCAGTCTTTGCAAGAAGATCCAGTTCCTCATCATTAAACCAAATTCCATGAGCATAGAAGACATCATCTCCTATCAACTCACACTCCTGCATAAGTTCCACAGGACGGATTCCATACATATTCTTGCACTGGTTCTCCTCATCCATGGTCTCGCAGAGATGGGTATGGAGTCTGACCCCGTACTTTCTTGCAAGGCGAGAGCTCTCAAGCATGCAACGCTTTGTCACACTGAACGGTGAACATGGAGCCAGAACTATCTTATGCATGGCGTCTGGAGCACTGTCGTGGAAAGTCTTTATACACCTCTCCGAATCTTCAAGAATCTTCTCCTCAGTCTGCACAACTGAATCTGGTGGAAGACCTCCATCCTTTTTAGAGAGGCTCATGCTTCCACGTGTTGGTGAAAATCTCATTCCTAGCTGATCAGCTGCCTTGAACTGGGTAGCCATCAGATCCCCGGTGAAGGAGTTGGGGTAAAGGTAATGATGGTCTGTACTTGTTGTACAGCCGGTCTTCAGGAGTTCACTCATGGCAAGCAGTGAAGACCAGTAAA
>DBVL01000117.1:0-6446 GCA_002308475.1 Spirochaetales bacterium UBA1265
TGATTATAGCTGGAGAAAGAAGATTCAGGGCTGCCAAGCTTGCTGGATTAACTACTGTGCCCTGTATAATCAGGACATATTCAGATACTCAGAGGCTTGAGGTCTCTCTTATTGAAAACATNNNNGAGAATCTGAACCCGGTAGAAGAGGCAGAAGCCTACAACTATCTCCTTACAGAGCAAGGACTTACACAAGAAGAATTGGCTGTAAAAGTTGGAAAGAGCCGTCCAGCTGTGGCTAACAGCTTGAGACTTCTTGCTCTCCCTGCAAATATGCTCCAGTCGCTCAAGGAAGGATCTTTTACTCCAGGACACGCAAGAGCCTTGCTCAGTGTCACAAACCCTGCAGATAGAGAGATTCTCTACTACAGGATTATAAAAGAGAAACCTTCTGTCAGACAGACTGAGGAGTACGCAGATGCTCTTAACAGGGGTGGAAGACTCTTTGTTAAGGAGAAGAAAGAGAACAAGAAGAATAAGAGCGAGGACATTCTTGCCATAGAGGAGAAGTTTCTTTCTGCCACCGGCTGTCTTGTAGAACTTAAAGGAAAGATCAATAAGGGCAAACTGGTCATACCTTTTGATTCTTCAGATGAACTGGAGAGAATCTACACCCTTGTTTCTTCCTACGACAAATTATTTGAAGAATGAGTTTGACCGAAAGCTTTTGTTTTATTAGCTTCTGATTATAAGGATCTTATATGAAATACAATGAGAAAGATGGCATCTATGCCACAATTGAAACCAGCAAGGGAAATTTTGTTGTCTCTCTTGAATTTAAGAAAGCACCCATGACAGTTGCAAACTTCATAGGTCTTGTAGAAGGAGAACTAAACCTCAAGAATCCTGGAAAGAACTTCTATGAGGGAATCAAATTCCACAGAGTCATTCCAGATTTCATGATCCAGGCAGGTTGTCCGCTTGGAAACGGTACCGGAGGACCTGGGTATACCTTCCCGGATGAGTTTGTTCCAGATTTGAAACATGACGGACCTGGAGTCATGAGTATGGCTAATGCCGGCCCTGGAACAAATGGAAGCCAGTTCTTCATAACCCATGTCAAAACACCTTGGCTTGATGGAAAGCATGCTGTCTTTGGACACGTTGTTGAAGGACAGGACGTGGTAAATGCTATAGAGCAGGGAGATGAAATCAAGACCATAGTGCTTGAAAGAGTTGGAGAGGAAGCTGAGAAGTTTATAGTTACAAAACAGATTTTCAGTGACATAGTAGAGCGTGCTGCAGCTATGGAAGAGCTGAGAAAGGCAGAAGAGCTTCAGAAGATTATGGAAGAGATAAAAAACAGGTTCCCAGCAGCCAAGAAGACCCCTTCCGGACTCATGTATGTTGTTGAGAAAGAAGGAGATAAAAAAGCTTCTCCAAAGATGGGCCAGACAGTAACGGTTCACTATACGGGCTCTCTTCTTGATGGAAGAGTCTTTGATTCCTCTGTAAACAGAGGCGTTCCTGCCAAATTCAAGATTGGAGAAGTGATTGAAGGTTGGAATGAGGCTCTTCAGACCATGAGTAAAGGCGAAAAGAGAACCTTGATCATCCCACCAGAGCTCGGATACGGAGTTCATGGGTACCCGGGAGTCATTCCTCCTAACTCCTTCCTCATTTTTGATGTGGAGCTCATCAGCTTCTAAGGATAAATACGCTAAGGAAAACTATGGCAAAAACTGAAGTTATAAAGTTTGTCTGCAGTGAATGTGGTCACAGTAGTCCCAAATGGCTGGGCCGCTGCCCTTCCTGCGGAGGGTGGAATACTTTCTCTGAGGAAAAGACAGTCCCTCAATCAAAGAGCGGAAAACTTCCGGATTCATCTTCCCGGTCCCTTGCTTCCATACCTGTTGAGAAAGAGTTCAGATTCTCAAGTGGAATATCTGAATTGGATAGGGTTCTAGGAGGTGGAATAGTCCACGGATCCTCCGTTCTTGTCGGAGGAGAGCCGGGAATAGGAAAATCCACCCTCATGCTTCAGGTTTGCCATCTTTGTAGTGCCAGAGGGCTTGTTCTGTATGTATCTGGAGAGGAAAGTGCCTCCCAGGTCCGCCAGAGGGCAGAGAGATTAGGACTTGATCTGAACAGGATAAACATACTCTGCGAGACACACCTAGAGGCAATCTGCCATGTCATACGGACAGAAAAGCCTCAGCTGGTTATAATAGATTCTTTGCAAACTGTTATGGGAGAAGAGTTTACATCTGTTCCTGGCTCTGTTCCCCAGATGAGAGGAAGTTGTCTGGAGATAAACACAGTTGCAAAACAGAACGGAAGCTCCGTCTTCTTCATAGGACATGTCACAAAGGAAGGAACCATAGCTGGACCAAAGATCATTGAGCACATGGTGGACACCGTACTCTACTTTGAGGAGTCCGAGTTGGATAACCGGCTGATCAGGACATCTAAGAACAGGTTCGGAGCTGCAGATGAGATTGGAATCTTTGAGATGACACAGAACGGGCTTGTTCCTGTAAAAGACCCCTCTTCCTTCTTCATCTCAAAGCGTGAGAACAACGAACTCTCTCCTGGAACAGCCTATGCCACCATATCCGAGGGCTCCAGAACCTTTGTTGTTGAAATCCAGGCTCTGGTAACAGATGCCAAAGGCTCCTACACAAGAGTCTTCTCAGAAAAAATAGATAGCCAGAGGGTCATGAGGACCGCCGCCATACTTGAGCGCCATGCAGGGCTCAGGCTCTGTGACAGAGATATTTACATAAACGTTGCCGGTGGAATAAGGGTAAACGAGGTCTCTGTGGAGCTTGCCGTAGCAGCTGCCATCTGGTCAGCAGTGACGGGTAGGGCGCTTGAAGGAAACGCCGTCTGGCTTGGGGAACTGTCTCTCTCCGGAGAAATCAGACCCGTAAGCCACGGAGAAAGAAGACTCAAGGCCACGGATGATATGGGCTTCACAAAGGCATATCTGTCTTCTTCAATGGCTGTGGCTCTTGGAGATAAAACAAAAGTTAATTTGTTTGGCTGTAAGAAAATAGCAGATGTTTTCCGCCAGCAGGGAAACAGAGGCGCAAGAATAGCAACGGAAGTTTAACTCCCAAGTCAGACTTAGAGTTTTTTAATCTCGGCAGGTTTTGAGACAACCGTTGTCCCTGCAGCTACAGACTTGGTAAGCCAGATGTTTCCGCCTATTACGCAGTTGTCCCCTATTTTTGTATCTCCACCAAGAATGGTTGCTCCTGCATAGATAACTACATGAGAACCTATATCCGGGTGTCTCTTTATACCTTTGACTAGAGAGCCGTCTTCATTTACCTTAAAGCTCTTGGCTCCCAATGTAACATGCTGATAAATTTTCACATGATCAGCAATAGTAGTAGTCTCACCTATAACCACACCTGTTCCGTGGTCTATGAAGAAGTAGGGACCAATGGAAGCTCCCGGATGAATATCTATACCCGTCAGCTCGTGCCCGTACTCTGTCATGATTCTAGGAATGAGAGGAACTCCGTCCTCGTAGAGAGCGTGCGCTATTCTGTAAATGCAGATTGCATGGAATGAAGGGTAAGCCAAGGCTACCTCGCTCTTGCTCTTTGCTGCCGGGTCTCCTTCATAAGCTGCATCTATATCAGTCTGAAGGATTCTTGCTATCTCCGGAGTCTTTCTTATAAGAGAAGCTGCCTTTTCAACTGCGGTTTTCCCATCCAAGACACTAGCAAGGGCCTGAATGAGGCTTTCAGCCGCAAGAGAAAGAGAAGCGTTTCTCTGAACATCCACATTGGAATCTCCACAGGAAGAGACTCCCTGCTGTTCTGAAAAAGCAGGGAACATGGCCTGTTTGAGAAGAAGAACAGCCTTCCTTGCAGATTTCTTAATCCCAAAATATGTAGCTGAATTCTCTTGAGGAAGGTTGTTAACTGCAAATTTGATTGCTTCTGAAAGGGTATCCGACATGGTCTCTCCTGTTATCAGCCGAAAATTCTGAGGACAATCGGGAAAATGACGAAAGTACCCAGAATACTGCCAATGCTTGTTGTAATAAATATAAGAAAAGCATGAAGAACGCGGTTTTTGAACCAGCCTTTAAAAGAGGAGATATCATCAGAGATGGTCTCAAAATCCTTTACCGTAGGCTTTCTGAGCTCGCTTTCCGCTATTCCCGTAAACACTCCAACACCAATCAGCGGATTCATCACTGCCACCGGTGCACTTACTGCGGCAACCAGCCAATTCAGCGGATGCGCATTCGAAAGAATGGCAAAAAGCATGGACCCACCGGCGTTTGAAGCTGCCCAGAGAAGGAAGTACCTGAGACCCTGCTCAAAGCCGTAGTTGAGGCAGGAATAAAGAACAAATCCCAGAATGGCCAGAGGAACAATCCAAGAGACAATCTTCCCTGCCTTTGAAGGAGCCGGAACTTCCTCAATCTTTGAAAGGTCCGTGGAAATCTCGTTTTTCTCAATCTTCTCAATAGTCTTGATTATTCCGTTTGCATGTCCAGCGCCAATAATTGCAACTTTGTTTTTGCCTTCGCAGTTATAGATGCTCGTGGCCAGATACCCATCTCTCTCGTCTATCAGCGCAGCCTTGGCCTGAGGAAGCTCTTTAGCCAGCTCGCCCATCATGTTCTCAATGGCCTCGCCTTTCTTCAGCTCCTCCAGATCCTCTTCCTTGATTTCTTCCTTGTCAAAAGCCGAAGAAATAAGAGCCCCGAGAAGCTTTGCCTTATCCATCAGGCTGCTCATGGCCCATGCTCTCTTGAGCGTGACGGAAATCTCCCGGTCGCAAAGAGAGAAGGGAATGCCTTTCTCCTCCGCTATCCTTGCCCCTGATAAAATCTCTTCGCCTGGGGCAATGCCCGTCTGCTTCCCCAGCTTTTTCTGAAATGATGCCAGTGCTGTGTTTGCCAAAACAAGGAAGGCCTTACCTTCCTTGAATATTTTTCTGAGGCTTGTCTCCGAATACTTCTGGCCCTCGGTCTTTGTCTTGAAACGGCCATTGTCCAGCTCAAGGCAGATCCTGTCAGGGTTTACCTGTTCAATTATCCTCTCTACGTCTTCAACGCTGTTTTTGGAAACATGAGCAGTACCCACAAGGGTTATGGTGTTTCCATTATCAAGGGTAATTTTTTTGATCGTATCGCTTACAGCCTCTGTTTTCACTGCGCACTCCTTTGCTGTTTGGAATTTTATCCATATAATTGAATATATTCAACAAAGGCAAGACAGGAGGCGCAGAAGATGAGGGTTTTCTTTTTTATAAAGAAGCTAAGTGATGGTGGAGCCGAAAGGGTGGTTGCAAACCTTGCTTCCTCTTTTTCTTCCCTTGGTCATGATTGTGCCATTGTGAATGCCTACCAGACTTCTTTTGAGTATCCTGTAGAAGAGAGAGTCAGACGCTTTTTTCTTGAGAAAGCGGACCTTGAGCATGACAACTTCTTAAAGCGGAACATAAGGCGCCTCAGAGGTCTGAGGAAAATACTGAAGACAGAAAAACCGGATATTCTCATATCCTTCATGGCGGAATCCAACTACCGGGCAGTTGTTGCCTCTGCAGGCCTTGGCATAAAAACAATCATCTCCGTCAGAAATGACCCGAAGAAGGAATACAAAGGTCTTCTTGGTCGCTTTCTTGCCAAGAGGCTTCTGACAAAGGCTGACGGCTGTGTCTTTCAGACTCCGGATGCTCTTTCATGGTTTCCCAAGAAGTTTGGAGAAAAATCCGTCATTATCCCGAACGTTGTTAGAGAAGACTTCTTCTCTCTTCCAAGAAATCCTGAGAGGTTTGTGGTCACTGCCTGTGGAAGACTGACAGAGCAGAAGGATTATCCAACTCTGCTGAAGGCCTTCTCCCTTGTTCATGAGAAGATCAGGGAAAGCTCTCTTAGAATATACGGAATGGGAGAGGAAGAGATCAGCCTCAGGGAAAAGGCAGAAGAACTGGGCCTTAAAGATTGTGTTTCCTTCTGCGGCTATATCTCAGATGTGGGAGCTGTTCTCTCTAAGACCCAGGTTTATGTTCTCTCCTCTTTGTATGAAGGCCTTCCTAACTCCCTGATGGAGGCCCTGGCCGCGGGAGTTCCCTCTGTGAGTACTGACTGTCCATGTGGTGGGCCGAAAATGCTCATTGAGAACCACAAAAACGGCATTCTTGTTCCGGTTGGGAAGCCAGAAGCTCTTGCTGAGGCCATAACAG
The DNA here is from genome assembly GCA_002308475.1 of Spirochaetales bacterium UBA1265. Lineage (GTDB taxonomy): Bacteria > Spirochaetota > Spirochaetia > Sphaerochaetales > Sphaerochaetaceae > UBA1265. The sequence continues at coordinate 6,156 of DBVL01000117.1, forward strand.
AACTTCTTGAGAACCCAAGCAGGGCTGAAGAAATGGGAAGGGAGGCAAGAGAGAGATCTCTTGAGTTCAGAACCGTCCCAATAGTCAGAAAATGGGAAGCATACGCAAAGAAGGTTCTTGAAGTATGAAGATTATAATCAGGAGGGGAAGAGGAAGAAAAAACCTCCGCATGCATGTGGATGATCACGGCTCGCTGATAGTTTCTGCTCCTTACTCGGCTCCCCAGAGCCTCATAGAGTCCTTTATAGAGTCTAATAAAGCCTGGATTGAGGAAAATGTTTCCAAAATCCC
>DBVL01000117.1:6561-12204 GCA_002308475.1 Spirochaetales bacterium UBA1265
CTGTACGTATTTGTTCCAAGGCCGGATAATCCAACCTCTGTGAAAAAGGAACTCTATAACTACTACTGCAAAAAGCTCTACGCATATACTCAAGAAAGACTTCCTGTTTTCTGTTCTCAGATGGCGCTTGAGAAACCAAAACTGGAAATCTGTAATGCAAAAAGCCGCTGGGGCTGCTGTTACAGGAAAAAGACTCTTATAAGGCTCAGTGCCATAACAGCCGCCCTTCCAGAGACCCTTATTGACATGACAATCATCCATGAGTTGTGCCACCTGGTCCATGATGGGCATGGGGAAGGCTTTAAGAGCATGCTCAAAACCTACGTCCCGGACATAAAAGAAAAAGAAAAGCAGCTGAAGGCCATTTCAAGAAGCGGGAGTGTGAGAAATCTCTTCTGACCTGCCTTCTTGCCGTTAAACATGCTCTTCATTATATTTAACCAATATGAAAGCATCTGAAATAAACAGTACTAATAAAACATTTGAATATTTCCTTGAAATCTGCTCCATCCCCCGTGAATCCGGAAACGAGGAAGGCATGAGGCAGTATCTTCTCTCTTGGGCAAAAGCCAACGGCTTTGAGGGTCTGAGAGACAAGGCAGGAAACATAATTATAAGAAGGGCAGCCACAAAGGGCTTTGAAGATAGAGAGAGTACAGCTCTCCAGGGACACATGGACATGGTCTGTGTAAAAAGAGAGAACAGTAACCATGATTTCACGAAGGATCCCATCCATGTTGTTCTGGACGGAGATTATCTGAGAGCTGAAGATACCAGTCTCGGTGGAGACAACGGAATAGCTGTTGCCATGACCATGGCTCTTTTCACAGATGAAAGTGCAGAACACGGACCTCTTGAGGCCATTTTCACATTCGGAGAGGAGACAGGGCTTTATGGTGCCTTTGCTTTGGATGAGACACTGATCAGAAGCAGAAGAATGATAAACCTGGACAGCGAGGAAGAGGGTGTTATCTACATAGGCTGTGCAGGAGGCGTGGATATAAAAGGAACTCTGAAGATAAGAAAAGAAAAGGTTTCCAAGGCCACTAAGATAGCTTTGAAGATTTCCGGTCTCAAAGGTGGTCACAGTGGAGGAGAAATTCATCTGCAGAGGACAGATGCCATAAGTGCAGCTTCACGTCTGGTAGATGCTCTGGGCAAAAACGGGATTGAATACCGCCTTGTTTCTTTTTCCGGAGGCACAAAAAGAAATGTCATTCCTTCTTCATGCTGCTGTGAGATTCTTGTAAGCAAGGAAAACGAGGAGAAGGCTCTTTCTGTTCTCAAAGATGGGTCTGAAAGCATAAGGAAAGAGTCTCTTTTTGAGGATCCGGGCTTTCATACAGATATCTGTTCTCAGGATGTTTCCGGAACAACTGCTGTTTGCAGGGAAGATTCAGAGAAGATAATCGAGGCTCTGTTTGTTTCTCCTCACGGGGTCTACGCAAACAGTTTTGCGGTGAAAGGTGTTGTTGAGACTTCTGACAATCTGGCTATTGCGCATCTGGATGAGGATTCCTTCTTTGTTGAGTTCAGCGTGAGAAGCCTTATAGACAGCGCCATGAACATGCTTGGAAGAAAGATTGTTACTATTTTGCAGGTTTTCGGCTTTGAGGCTTCTTTTGAATCCTCCTATCCGGCTTGGACTCCCAACCCGTCTTCCGCTCTTGCCGGATTCTGTGCCAAAGCGTGGGAAGCAAGCACTGGAAAGAAGGCAGTTCTCACTTCCATTCATGCAGGACTGGAGTGTGGAGTCATAAACAGTAAGATAAAGGGTATGGACAGCGTTTCAATAGGTCCTGATCTGTATGATGTCCACACCGTAAACGAACATCTCAGCATAAAATCAACAGAAAGGATGTATTGCTTTGTGAAAAATCTTCTTTCTCTGCTGAATTGAGAATTTTCTGAGCATTATTCCGACATTTATTTAAAATTTTAAGATTTTTTTTGCGGGATGGACTTTTTTGTGTTAAAATGCGTAAACTGCGAGTTCTCATGATTTCAGAGGTTAGAAATTGAATAAAGAAGAAATTCCATCAATCATCTTTTACGATCAGGATTTTGTAGATTTATACGACAGATCGTGGGTATGGATTGACGAACTCTGGAAGCAGGGTTCCGTAAGTGACGGTAAAGCTGCTTCCCCAACATTTATTTCTCATGAGGGACAGACATCTGTCAATCTGTTTGACACCTGCCTTTCTTCTTTGTTCCTGGGCTACAGCAATCAGGTTTATTCTCCTTTTGAAGCCATAGATTACTTCTATTCCAGGCAGGAAGAAGACGGAGCTATCCGCAGTGATTACAGTCTGGAAGATGGTAGACCTGTTTTTTCAGCAGAAAACCCTCAGGGTGTTTGTCTTCCTCTTCTTCCCTATGTGGAGTACTTTTTCTTCCACAAGATAGGAAACAAAAAGAGACTGAAGGAAGTAGTTCCTGTTCTTGAGAAGTATTTTAACTGGCTTAAAGCTAACTTCCAGAAGGAAAACGGCCTCTTCTCCGTTCCTGTGAGCGCCTGTGGCACCGGTGGTGTGCCCAGAGAAGAAGCTGTCTATCAGCTGGATTTCAACACTGTAGTAGCCATAAATGCTCTTTTCTTCTCTATGATTGGAGATATTCTCAATGATAAGGAACTCAGCTTCAGGTACAAGAAGCTCTACTTTATTCTTAAGACAAGAATAAACTCCCTTATGTGGGATCCGGAAACTTCTTTCTACTATGATCTGGATGCTGAGGAGAAGAGACTTCCTCTGAAGATGATCAGTGCCTACTGGACTCTTCTTGCTGAGATTCCGAATGATGAGAAAGCTACTCTGATGGTGGAGAAACTCAAGGATCCTTCTTATTTTGGGACAGAGAACCCGTTCCCGAACGTAAGTGCGGACAGTCCGTGTTTCAGAGAAGATGCATACAACCTTTGCGGAGCAGTTGTTCCTTTCAACACCTATTTTGTAGTTAAAGGCCTTGAAAAGTATGGAGAGAGGGTGTTTGCACGTGAATGTGCCATAAGAAACATCTACTTCATTCTGGATACTCTCAATCCTGACGAGGACAGGCAGGGGGACACCTGGGAAGCATACCTTCCGTCCAGAGAGGGCTTCCCCTCTGGTGCAGATAACATGCCTTTCTTCCCCAGAAGAAGGTTCCTGCCTCAGCTTTGTCTTATGACAATTACCCTCATGATTGAAGATGTAGTAGGGCTTGATATTTCCCTTCCGAGAAAAACAGTCAACTGGACTGTGCCCAGTCTTGAAGTCATGGGTATAGACAAACTCTCTCTGAAGAGGAATTTCATTTCGATAATGAGCAGCAAAAACACAAGAGGCTGGGAAATCAGACTTGAGAGCGAAAAGCTCTATTACTTTACTATTGAGATTATAGATGAGGACAAGAGGAAGACTCTGCCCATTCCGAGTGGAAAGTGTTCCATGCTCATAGACAAACTTTGATATGTTTTTCTTTTTTCCTTTCGGTGGCGGAGGATTTGGAGGACTTCTTCTTTTCCTTCTCTTGTTCCTCCTGCTGAAAAGAGTATTTAAAACTCTTTATGATTCTTCTCAATCACAGGAATCTGCCTATATTCCTTCTAATGAGGCTTTCTTCAATGGAGTCTTTTCCATGCTTGCAAAGTTTGCCTCTGCAGACGGAACGGTTTCTGAAGCTGCCAGAGCAAGAATAAACCAGTTCATGATCTACGAGCTGAGGTTGGACAACCAGAGTTATCAGTATGCAAGACAGGTTTTCAATTCTGCTCTGTCTTCTCCTGAGTCTTTTGAAATGGTGGCTCAGAGGTTTTACTTCTCCTTTGCCGGGAACCCAGGGATACTCCATGTGGTTCTTGAAATTCTTTTCAGCGTTGGCATGACAGATGGAAGAATCTCAGGGCGAGAGCAGAGCATGCTCGACTATGTGGTAAGGCTTTTCAGAATCTCGCAGGAGACGGTAGATGCTTTAAGGAGGAAGTACGGAGTTTCTGCCGGTTCCTCATCAAGAGCCTATGAGGTGCTTGGTCTTCAGAAGACAGCAACAGAGGCAGAGATTAAAAAAGCATATAGAAAACTCATTCTGGAGTACCATCCGGATACGGTTGCAAACAAGGAAGGGGCCGGAGAAGAATTCAGGGCCTATGCAGCAAAACGTTTTCAGGAAGTGCAGAACGCCTACGAGCAGATCTGCAAGGAACGGGGCATCAAATAAAAAGGAGCAGGCGTTCACAGCGACTGCTTCTTATGGTATATTTTGAGTATGTACGAAGTAACCGCAACACGAAGAAGACCTCAGCAGTTTGAGGAACTTGTCGGACAGGAATTTGTTGTCTCAACTCTTAAAAACTCAATAAAGCAGGGAAGAATAGCTCATGCATACCTTTTCTGTGGCCCGAGGGGAGTTGGAAAGACAACCAGTGCCAGACTTCTGGCAAAAGCGCTCAACTGCGTACATGGACCTACGGATCAGCCCTGTGGTGAATGTGAAGCCTGCCGCGCCATAGCCAAAGGCAGCAGCATGGATGTTATGGAGATAGACGGCGCAAGCAACACAGGAGTTAATGATGTCCGCGTCATCAAGGAAGAGGTTCTCTTTCCGCCTTCATCCTCCAGGTATAAGATTTACATAATAGATGAAGTTCATATGCTCAGCCAAAGCGCCTTCAATGCCCTTCTTAAGACCATTGAAGAGCCACCCGAGTATGTGGTTTTCATCTTTGCAACTACCGAAAGCCAGAAGGTTCCTGCCACAATCAGAAGCCGCTGCCAGCAGTTCAACTTCCGTCTTCTTCCTCTTGAGACAATCAAAAAACAGCTTAGAGATACAGTGGAAGAAATGGGAATCAAGGCTGAGGAAGAGGCTCTTTTATGGATAGCAAAAGAGGGTGCGGGCTCCATGAGAGATGCCTACACTCTTTTTGACCAGGTTGTTTCTTTCTCTGATGGAAATATTACAATGGACGGAATAAGAGACAAACTCTCTCTTGCCGGTCCTGAGGGAATAGACTCCATTCTTTCCTCTGTCTTATCCTCCTCTTCAAAAGAGGCTCAGGATAAACTCAGAGATCTTCTGTCTGCCGGAATCAGCTGCGAACAGATCATCAAGGATTTCTCAGACTACTTCTGGACTCTTTTACTCTACAAAAATGGAGTGAAGAGCGAGAATGTTCTCGGGTGCAGGTTGTCTGAGGTTCAGAAAAAGGCAATCACGCTGTACAGTACTGAGCAGCTTGAGGGAGCCTTGGAACTGTTTGTGAACCTCTACAGAGACATAAGATACACGGTTAATCCCTCTCTTGAGCTCTCTCTTGCAGTGAGTAAGCTCTGCCGACTGAAATACATGGCTTCAAACGCCACAGTGCTTGAGAAGCTTGCCAGGATTAAGAATGATCTTTTGAGTGGCGCTATAACCCCTGTTGCAGAAGAACAGGAAATGGAGAATAATGCTCCAGAGCCAGAGCCAGAGCCAGAGCCAGAGCCAGAGCCCAAACCGGAAGAAAAAACCTCTGTGTCTGACGAGGCTTTGCGAGAAGTCCTTCCTGCTGGGGTTGTTAACCTCAGGAGAGAGGGAAAAGAGGTTGTACTTGAGTTTGGAAGCAGGTTCTTCTATCAGGATGCTTTAAAGAACTTTGATGCAATCAGTCAGAGAATTCTT
>DBVL01000117.1:12267-14266 GCA_002308475.1 Spirochaetales bacterium UBA1265
GAAGAAGAGGAAAAAAAGAAACAGGAAGAGGCAGAAGAAAAGAAGCCTGAGTATTTTGACTATCTGATGGCTGCTTTTAAGGGACAGGAAGTAAAATGATAAATCCACTTGAAATGATGAGAAACCTTGAGAACCTTAAATCTCAGGCGGAAGAAATGAAGAAAAAGGCAGCCTTAATCAAAGCTACTGGTTACGCTATGGGAAACATGATTGAGGTAGTTGCAACCGGAGAGCTGAAGATTGAGAGTGTAAAGATAGATCCTTCTCTTCTTGAACAGGATCCGTCCATGTTGCAGGTTCTTGTTGCTTCCGCTGTGAACAATGCACTTGAAAACGTCAAGTCCCGTCTTTCTCAGGAACTGGGACAGATAGGGCAGGGGCTTAACTTAGGAATATGACAGAACTGGAAAACCTTGCAACTCTTCTTTCCCAACTCCCTGGGGTGGGCAGAAAGAGTGCCATGCGAATAGCATACAGCCTGATTAATAAGACTGAAGAATTCAACAAACTGCTCGGAGATAGCATTAGAACCATAAAGGAGAAGGTCCATAAATGTTCTGTCTGTGGATCCTTTACGGAATCTGACCCATGTCAGGTCTGTTCAGATCAGAGTAGAGACAGAGGTGTTTTATGCATAGTTGAGCAGCCACAGGATGTGATTACCATCCAGTCTTCAGGAGTTTACAACGGGCTGTTCCATGTTCTTGGTGGTGCAATCAATCCTCTGGCAGGAAAGGGGCCGGAGGATTTAAGCTTTGACAAGCTTCTGGAAAGAATTAATGGTGGCTCTTTTTCAGAAATAATAATAGCCACCAACCCCACTGAGGAGGGGGATACCACAGCCCTTTACATAAGACACCTTCTCAAAGACAGAACGGATATTTCGTTGACAAGACTTGCTTCAGGTCTTCCCATTGGAGGAGATTTGGAGTATGCAGATATAAGAACTCTTACTCGTTCACTTCGTGGACGTATTAAGTTTTAATAGGAGAACTTCGGATGAGAAAATCTTATTCTTATCTTTACTCAGGATTTACCTTTTTGGCTCTTTTCCTTGTTTTTTCAATTGTTCTCAAACTTGTAGACTATAGAGCTATTGGTCCTATGGGAACTTTTGTCGGTTTGGCTTCGCTGAATGAAGAGTTTGCGCAGATGCTTTCCTACAACGTCACATGGTTCACTATTTCAGAAATCTGCGGATATCTGAACCTTCTTGTTGCAGCATCCTTTGCCATAACCGGTCTTGTCCAGTTTATCAAGCGCAGGAATTTCTTCAAGGTGGACACTGAAATCCGCTATCTTGGATACCTTTATGTGGTTGTCATTCTCTTCTATCTCTTCTTTGATAGATTTGTCATCAACTACAGGCCTATTCTTGAAGCAGATGGCACTCTTGAGGCTTCTTTCCCTTCAAGCCACACGCTTCTGACCATCAGTATCATGGCTTCCGCTGCATTTATCATCAGCAGGGTCTTTCCGAGAAAAAGTAAGGCAAAGGGAATTCTGTCTTTCCTTTGTATGTTTGTCCTGGCTCTAAGTGTTGTTTCACGAACCCTCAGTGGTGTTCACTGGATTACAGACGTTTTCGGTGGAATTCTTCTTGGCTGTGCTGTCTCCTTTGTCTTTGCCGGATTCATTTTCAGACTGGACGAAGAGGAGGAGTATCTGTGAGAAAGAAGACTGCATTCTTTTCTATTCTTCTTGTTTTCTTTCTTGTCTGCCTTCCGGTTTTTGCGCAAGACTCTGAAACATCTTCTGTCGTAGAGCTTTTCCCCCAGATTGGCTCTGAATATACAGACCTTCTTTTTGAGGGCTACAGCTTGAGCAGTACCACTCTTGATGGAGGGATGATCAGTCACCTTGCTCCTGCAGGTTCTGTTGCTCATGAAATAGCTGTAGCTGCAGAGGGCGAAGAGAATTCTTTCTCCATGATAGGAACAGCTTTCTATGCTTATCCTTCGAGCTGGGAAGGAATGGGGTATGAGGAAAAACGTCTTGC
>DBVL01000037.1 GCA_002308475.1 Spirochaetales bacterium UBA1265
AGATTGAAGTGCTGGAAAACCATTCCCATCTTCTTTCTGTAGTCATCTATATTCAGTTTTCTGACATTTCCATCAGCATCTGTGTACTTTTTCTTTGTTATATCCACACCTTCGAAAACTATGCTCCCGCTTGTGGGCTGCTCAAGAAGATTCAAGCTTCTCAGAAATGTGGACTTACCGCTTCCGGAAGGTCCGATTATAACAACAACATCTCCCTGGTAAATATCCAGAGAAACACCATCTAATGCCTTTATCTCTTCACCATTGTAGTGCTTCTTAAGGTCTGTTACCTGTAAAATCTTAGTGTCTGTCTGCACGTGCCATCCTCCTTTCAAAATATGCAATTATCTTACTTGTCGGGAATGTAAGACAGAAATATACGAGTGTGGCAATCACCAGAGGCTCTGCAATCCTGTATGTTGCACCCTTTGTGGCTGATACCGCATACATAATATCCTGTACGCCTATTGTGTAACAGATTGAAGACTCCTTAATGATTGTAACAAACTCATTTGCAATCGGCGGAAGAATATTCTTCACTGCCTGTGGAAGGATAACGGTCTTCATGGTTTGATAGTTGTTCATTCCAAGAGATCTGGCAGCTTCCGTCTGACCTATGTCTATGGACTGGATACCTGCTCTGATAATCTCAGAAAGGTAAGCGCCTGAGTTCATAGCCAAGGCAACAACTCCGGGAAGAAAACGCTCAAATCTTATGAATCCGAAAAGCTTGAGACCCGGAAGACTGACATTTCCGAAAAAGACATAATAAACAATGAAGAGCTGCACAAGCATAGGTGTAGCTCTGAAAATCTCTACGTAAGCTGTCGCAATATAATCCAGCGGATGAAGTTTGGATATTCTTGCAAAAGCAAGAAAAAGTGCAATGATAAAACCAAATACAACAGTCAGTAAAGACAAAGAAACAGTACAAATGACCCCTTGCTTGAAGAGGTCAATGTACTGAAATGTTTTAGCAAAACCTGCAGATGTAAGCATCAGTCAATAAGTCCTTCGTAAATCTCTCCAGATACCTGTTCTGAAGCCTTGGCAACAAAGTCTGCCATGGAACCATCTGCAATAGCCTGAGCAATTGCCCTGTTCACACCCTCAAGGAGAGCAAGGTTGCCTTTCTTTATTCCAACAACATTTCCTTCTGACTCATAAGGAACATTAAGTGCTGCCTTAAGCTCCGGATAGTTCTTTGCATAGCTCTCAGCTACTGCAAGCTCAACATAAGCTCCATCAAGTTTTCCATTAAGGACTTCAGCAATTATGTCAGTGACCTTTGCAAGCTGTACTATATCTGCATTCGGTGAGTTCTCTTCTGCAAGTCCGACCTGAATTGAACCAACCTGAGCTCCAATCTTGTACTGAGCCTTGTTTGTATCTTCAAGGGTAGCAAACTTTGAAGCATTCTTTGAAAGGCAGATGAACGCCTGTGTTCCAGCATAGTAAATAGAGGAGAATTCCATGGCATCTGCTCTATCCGGAGATGGTGAAAGACCTGCAACTCCAGCATCCACATTTCCCATTCCCACTTCTGCAAGAACTCCATCAAAATCCATAGGAATTACATCCAGCTCAAGGCCAAGGTAGTTTGCTACATACTCAGCAAGAGCCATGTCAAAACCAGCAAGCTCAAGCTTTCCGTCTGAACCAACTGCATAGAACTCATATGGAGCATAGTCAGGAGATGTTGCAACTGTGAGCTTTCCTGAAACCTTAGTATTGATTGCCTTCTTGAGATCAGCAAGTGAATACTTTGAATAATCAACAGAAGCTGATGCAGCTTCCTTTGATCCGCCTGCAAAAACACTGAAACATGTGAGAAGCATGATCAGCACCATGATTAAAGTTGTAATCTTTTTCATTGTTATACCCTTTTTAAAACCAGTTTTTTTGTTTTCAAACACGTTTTAGTGTTTTTGCGAAAAAATGGCAATACAAAATATGCATTTTTTTACAGATTTTTTGTATTTTTTTTCAGAAAACTATCAAAAGAGGCGAATTTAAGGTATTTTTATTCGGAAATCAGGCTATAGGAGCTCCTATAAGGTCCTCTTCCCCTGCCAAAAGACTCTCAATGTGAGATCTCAAAGAGTCAACATTGTGCTTGAAAACAAAGCCATGCATTCCGCAGATTCTGGCTGCCGCTATATTCGGAAGAAGATCATCTATAAAAAGGGACTCAGCTGGGACTATACCGAACTTTTTTATAGCAAGCTCAAAAATCTCGTGCATGGGCTTTATCATCTTCACATCTGCAGAGACAACAAGATCAGAGAAACACTCGCTTCCCGGAATATGGGGGAAGTATTCAAAAAGCATACATGTGGCATTTGATATAAGGTAGATATTCAGTCCCCTGGCCTTATACTCTCTAATAAGTTCACCCATACCTTTAATGGGGAAAACATGATCTGCCCAATGAAAAAGAAGTCTGTGAACCGCATCGTGAAGGCGTTCGGGCACTCTGGTCTTTACTATTTCCTCCATGGACGCTTCGTCAACATACCCCCAGTCCATGAGAGCCCAGTCAGAAGTATTGTACATAGCCTCACCTATAAGGCGAATGTCTTCGGGGTCAGTAAGCCCTGCAGTCTCCATTATCTGTGTGGGAATCCAGTCAATCAGAACTCCTCCCATATCAAATACAAGGTTCTTAATCATATTTAAGATTCTAACAGGCAAAGAGTAAATTCTCCAG
>DBVL01000009.1:0-7012 GCA_002308475.1 Spirochaetales bacterium UBA1265
CAGAGCAGGAGTCAAAAGCTTTCAACTGCCAGTACGGACCTTTGAGCGTCAAGTTTACAGATGAATTCCATGACAGATTTCTGATACTGGATGAAAAGAAACTCTATCACATAGGAGCCTCTATCAAGGATGCAGGCAAGAAAGCTTTTGAAATCAGCGTCAATGGGGATGAAAAGCTCTTGGATGCAATTCTGAATAGGCTGTATGAGAATGTCAACCACTTTTTCCCTCCCAGTAAGGTAAGGAGTTTTCCATAAGTATGGTAAACAGATTTTCCTTATGAAACTTTTTTTTTAGGTTTTTCAGGCCTGTTCGCATAACGTTTCCACTAAAATGCCCAAAAAATCTTGTACTTACTTTTCATGGTTGACAGGTTAGCCTAGGGTAACCATAATGATATTGGTTAGCTATGGCTAACTGATTATGGTAAAACGTGGACATTAAGGATCAATAATAGATGTTTCTGATTTCTTAGGATGGTTGATTATGAAAGACAAAAAGAAAAGTGATGTTGCAGTTCTTCTGAACTATGCAGGTAACTACAGAATACTGACTTTTGTCGGATTGGCTCTTTCTGCTGTAGCCATGGTTCTTGGTATGTTGCCGTACATATGTATCTGGCTTTTAGTCAGGGATCTGATTTCTGTAGCTCCAGACTGGACTAGGGCATCAGGATTAGTTCATTACGGATGCTTGGCATTTGTGTTTGCCGGTGCTGGAATTCTTGTCTATTTTATTGCACTCATGTGCACGCACCTCTCGGCTTTCCGTACAGCTGCAAATATTAGAAAGCAGGGAATGAAACACCTCATGAAAACCCCTCTGAGTTATTTTAATTCAAATGCATCGGGTTTAATCAGAAACAGACTTGATGGGGCGGCGGGAGAGACTGAGACTCTTCTTGCTCATAACCTTGCTGATATAGTAGGAAGTGCCACAATGATGATTTCAATGGTGGTACTGATGTTCTTGTTTGACTGGCGTATGGGTGCTTCCTGTCTTCTGGCGACTCTAATATCACTGTTGGCCATGTTTGCCATGATGGGTGGTAAGAATGCGAAGCTTATACAGGAATATCAGGCTTCCCAGGATGCAATGAGCAAGGCAGCAACGGAGTATGTAAGAGGAATCCCTGTTGTTAAGGTTTTTCAGCAGACAGTGTATTCTTTCAGAGCATTTAAACAGGCAATTGAGAATTACAGCATAAAGGCAGAAAAGTACGCAGGTGATGTTTGCCGTATTCCACAGTCTGTCAATCTGACAGTTACTGAGGGATCCTTTGTTTTCCTTGTCCTCGCTGCTCTCTTTCTGGCTCCATATGCACTTCAAAGCGGGAACTTTGCCATTTTCATCACAAACTTTGCGTTCTATGCCGTATTTTCCGCAATTATATCAACAGCTTTGGCACGCATCATGTTTGCTGCAAGCGGTATAATGCTTGCAAGTACGGCTCTCTCACGTATAAGTCTTGTCATGAACGCACCTGTTTTAAAGATTGCCGATAATCTGGAGAAACCCTCTGACAACAGTGTTGAGTTCAATGATGTCTCGTTTACCTACGAAGGATCTGATTTCCCGGCATTGGACCATGTCTCGTTCAAGGTTGAGCCTGGGCAGACTGTTGCATTGGTGGGGCCTTCCGGAGGTGGAAAGACAACAGCTGCAAGCCTGATTCCACGGTTTTGGGATGTAAGTAGTGGAGTTGTTAAGGTTGGAGGTGTTGATGTGCGGAAAATTGATCCGCATGTGTTGATGGATCAGGTGGCATTTGTTTTTCAGAATGACAGGCTTTTCAAGGCAAGTGTTTTGGATAATGTAAAATCTGCCAGACCAGATGCCGGTCGAGAGGAGGTTCTTGCAGCTCTTTCTGCGGCTCAGTGTGATGATATCATAGCAAAGCTTGAAGCGGGAGTTGATACTGTGATTGGCACTGAAGGAACTTATCTTTCAGGCGGAGAGCAGCAACGCATTTGTCTTGCCCGCGCAATTATCAAGAATGCTCCTGTTGTAGTACTGGATGAGGCAACTGCTTTTACCGATCCTGAGAATGAGGTTTTGATTCAAAGGGCTTTCTCTGTTCTTACAAAAGATAAGACAGTAATCATGATTGCCCACAGGCTTTCTACTATAGTGGGAGCGGACAAGATTGTGGTTTTGAACAATGGACATGTTGAACAGGAAGGCAGTCATGACCAGTTGATTGCCGAAGATGGGCTTTATGCAAGGATGTGGAAAGATTACAACAAGGCTGTTAAATGGCGCATCGCTTCTTCTGGGGAGGGTTGATAAATGTTTGGTAAGAATTTTCAGAAAAAATATGCACTAACTGACCAGGGTGTGAAAAATGCAAAGCGAGGTACTTTCTGGACTGTCATAGTCAATCTGGTTGTGATGGGAGGAATGGGTATTCTCTATATGATGATGAGCAGTTACGTAGATGTTCTCACAGGTAATGGAACGCTGCCGGCTGTTGTTGCCTTTATGGTATGTGTTCTATTGTTTTTTATCCTCTCATATCTGACCCATTACCAACAGTACCATGCCACATACGGACTTGTTTACAGGGAAATCAAAACAGTGAGAATAGGACTTGCCGAACGTCTGAGAAAACTGCCTCTGGGGTATTTTGGAAAGCGTGATCTTGCTGATCTGACAGAGACAATAATGGGAGATGTCAACCGTCTTGAACATGTCTGGTCCCATTGTATTGGCTATCTTTACGGTTCCTTTATCTCAACTGCAGTAATTGCTGTAATCCTTCTTGTCTACGATTGGAGGATGGCTCTTGCATGTATGTGGGGAGTTCCGGTGGCCTTTGCTCTTCTGTTTGGAAGCCGAGCCAGGTCAAAGAGTCTTTCCGAAACTGCTAAGAAGGCCGGAATCAATGTGGCAGACGGTATACAGGAGACGCTGGAGAATATACGTGAAATACGTGCAACCAATCAGGAGAACCGTTTCCTGAAAGTCCTTGATGACAAGATAGACAACTACGAAAAGGAGAATATACGTGGGGAGCTTTTTGCTGGACTGTTTGTCAACGGTGCGAGCGTGATTATGCGGTTGGGAGTTGCTACCACAATCCTCATGGGTACAACCCTCATTCTGAAAGGCCATATTGATTTCATGCTTCTGTTTATGTTCCTTCTTGTCATAACCCGAATCTATTCTCCCTTTGATCAGGCATTAGCCTTGATTGCAGAGATGCTCATGTCTCAGGTTTCGGCGAACCGTCTTATGGAAATACACGATACTTCAACAGCTGAGGGAGAAGACTTCTTCAACCCTGAAGGGTATGATATTGTCTTTGACAATGTCAGGTTTGCCTACGAGAATGAACAGGTTCTCAAGGGAGTGAGTTTTACAGCAAAGGAGGGTGAGGTTACGGCGCTTGTAGGGCCTTCGGGTTCCGGGAAAAGCACCTGTGCCAAACTTGCCGCAAGGCTGTGGGATGTGACTGAGGGTTCAATAAAGGTCGGTGGAATAGATATCAATACAGTTGATCCTGAAGTCCTGCTTTCAGATTATTCCATGGTTTTTCAGGATGTGGTGTTGTTTGATGATACCGTCAAGGAGAATATAAGACTTGGTAAACGAGGTGCTTCCGATGAAGAGGTCTTTGCTGCAGCAAAAGCCGCAAATTGTGATGAGTTTGTTCTTAAAATGCCTCATGGATACGACACGCAGATTGGTGAAAACGGTGCTAAACTGTCAGGCGGTGAACGCCAGCGTATCTCAATAGCCCGAGCACTACTTAAAAACGCTCCAATAGTACTTCTTGATGAAGCCACTGCTTCGCTTGATGTTGAAAACGAAACAAGGGTTCAAGAAGCTTTGTTGCATCTGCTTGAGGGGAAGACGGTTCTGGTGATTGCGCACCGTATGCGCACGGTTGAGGCCGCAGATAAGATTGTGGTATTGGCAGACGGCAGGGTTGTCGAGGAGGGGGCACCTTCAGAACTGCTGAAGAAGGAAGACGGTGTTTTCCGTAGAATGGCAATGCTTCAGAGTTCCGGCATGAACTGGAAACTATAATCTTCAATTCTGATTGTCACTATCTTTGTCTGTTTTTCTTTTTTCCCGTACAGCCTGAGTCAGAATGTACTCAATCTGCCCGTTAAGGCTGCGGAAATCATCCTCAGCCCAACGGGTCAATTCGGTAACCAGGGAAGCGGAAAGACGCAGAGGAATCTGTTTTTTTGAGACCTTTTCCTTAGTTGCCGGCATATCAGTAGATTGAGCCTGTATTCAGAACGGGATTTGCTTCTTTGTTTCCACAAAGAACAACGAGCAGATTTGAAACCATCTGAGCCTTGCGCTCTTCGTCAAGATCAACAACTCCGTCTTCTTTGAGTTTGTCCAGAGCCATCTCAACCATTGAGACTGCACCTTCAACAATCTTCTTCCTAGCTGCAATGATTGCAACGGCCTGCTGCTTCTGAAGCATTGCTGCAGCAATTTCTGTTGCGTATGCTATCTGATTCAGTCTGACCTCAACAATCTCGATTCCAGCATCTTCTACTCTTGTTGCAAGCTCTTCCTTCATCTGCTGTGCAACCTTGATTGCTGAACCGCGAAGTGTTGTTTCATCCGCTTCATCATTCGGATCATCATCACTCATCAGATCGTAAGGATAAAGGCGGGCAACGTTTCTGATTGTGGAATCCGTCTGGTTTGAAATGAATTCAGTGTAGTTATCCACATTAATCACAGCTTTTGTTGCGTTTACAACTTTCCATACTACAATTGCACTTACCTCAACAGGATTTCCCAGCTTGTCATTGACCTTCTGGGCTCCGTTTGCAAGAGTCGTAAGTTTGGTTGAGACTTTCTTTGAAATCTTAGGGAGACTGACCTGCAGGTTTCCTTTTACATTCTCAACGGAAGCAGGTTTTGCTTCTTCATCTCTTGAATGAGGATAGATGGCAGTTGAAAAGGGATTTACAAAGAAAAAACCTGCATCATAAATTGTGCCATGGTATTTTCCGAAGAGGGAAAGGACAAGAGCTTCATTTGGTTTGACAATCCTGAGTCCTCCAAAGCTGATTGAGCTGGCAATCATGAGGAGAGTTCCTGAAATCATGAGGATTATGCCTAGAGAAAAGGACTCAAGGGCAATACGGACTGCACCGAAAATAAACATCATTATTGATGCTATTAAAAGAAGAATAATAAGAATAAGGGCAGCTATTCCGTTAAAAGGCTTTATAACCCTCTCTTTATAAGTTCTGTTGTTTTCCATTACAGACCTCCTATTGATGATATCAAAATGATATCAAGATTAATCTGAACTTGTCAATAACGCAATACTGAAATCACTCATCAGTAGAGTTTTTGCAATTATCGCTCTTTTTAATAAATAATTTGACCCGAGTAAACTTCGGGAATAAACTTTAAAAAGGATTAATATTGGACTGAAGCCAACATTCTTTGGAGGATTCTTGGAGCCAGTCCCAGTGGAACAATATACTCTGTACATTTCTATGGTACTGGACAGCATTTTAAAGATAATTAAAGCTCAGGCTGTTTAATGGAATAGGGGCTGCAACTTTTGTTGTAGCCCCTTTCTCTTTGATGCATACATGTGGTATCAAATACACCGAAACTCTTAGAGTTTCGTAACAGCTAATTGTTCGCTATATTTCAAATTGCGTGGATTTTGACGGGTGGAAAATACTGTGTCAGCATGGACTTGTGTTTATCCGCACAAATCTAGAAAAGAAGGAGATTAACATGAAAAGGAAACACTATTTTTTTGTAGTTTGTCTTTTTGCTGTTACCGTGATCCTGTTGAGTGCTTGTAGTTCCCTTGATAGCTCCAAAAAGTATACAGATAGCGTTCCCTCTGTCACTTTGGATGTTCTGAATAGGGGCTCCGATGCCTTTTACGGATGTGATGTCAATATTTCCATAAAGGAATTCATTGACCTTGGATTTGAATTCGGAGACGAGTTTAATGTTGTTCTTGAGAATGACCTCTACCGTTATGAATTCAAATCAGTTCCGTTCTACAACGGGTATTACACAAAAACCGGTGATCCACTGCTTTGCGGCTACGGCTATGCTGTAAAAGAAAACCGGGGAGAAGACTATGTCTATACCAGAACAGACTATCCCTATCTCCGTTTTTGCTATAACAACAGGGAGATGTGGAACCTTTTGCATCTGACAACAGACATGAAGTGTACCATAACTCTTGTTAAGAGGGGTGGCTATGCTTATGAACAGAATCTGGTAGGTGGTCTGACATACAGCAAGGAATTTGCTGATTACATGGCAAAAAATGATGTGTCACATGAAGCGGTCTTTGGCAACTTCAGGGCAGTCAAATCAAAAGCCATGAAGGAAAATGTACTGTTCAGGTCGGCTTCACCTTATGACAATGCAAACAACCGTGCACCGTATGTCAACAATCTGATGAAGGAATATGGGATAGACTATGTTCTCAATCTGGCAGATTCACAGTCAAAGATAGACAGATATGCTAAATCAGATGTGTGGACAAAGCTGGATTATTCTACAAAGCTTCTCAGAGAAGGCAGGGTCAGCCTTATGTCCATGTCTGCTGCTTACGAAGGAGCAGCCTATCAGTCTGCTCTTGTATCCGGTCTGAAAGCGGCTCTTGATAAAGGAGCAACCAGAATTCTTTTCCACTGTACCGAGGGAAAGGACAGAACAGGTTTTGTGGGAGTGTTGCTGGAAGGTCTTTGTGGGGCTACGTATGATGAGATGTTGTACGACTACATGGTCACTTATGACAATTACTATGCTCTTACAGAACAGTCAGATAAGATGGCCTATGAGTATATTGTGGAGCTGAAGTTCAATGATATGATCTATTATCTGCTGACGTTCGATCCCTCATTGGAAGCAGAGGGAGACGGTACTTATGACCTGTCAAAAGTAACTCCGGTCAACTATGCTAGAGCTTCTGAAAACCTGCTGAAAAAAGCCGGCATGTCAGATGCCAACATAAAAGGTTTGCTGAAGATTCTCAAGAAATAACAAAGAAAAG
>DBVL01000009.1:7049-8026 GCA_002308475.1 Spirochaetales bacterium UBA1265
GCACACATGATGAGGAATGAACCTACACCGTGCAGGTCATTGGTGGAAGTGGCTCTGCCGTAATAGTGCTCAAGATTGCCGACTCCGGTACCAACACAGACATTGCCAATCTGGATATCTTCACCCTCAAAGGTGATTGAAGCCATCAGACCATCATAGCCTTTCTTTGCCACAGGCAGGTATTTCTCATCAAGGATTCCCATGCGGATAGCCATGCTTATGGCTGCAACATAAAGGCAGGTACATGAGTTTTCAACCCAGTTCTTCGGGTCTGTGGTCTTATCTGTTACCTGGTACCATCTGCCATCTTCTCCCTGATAAGGAACAAGGGCAATAAGAAGGTCTCTTACAAGCTTCTCAAGATCTTTTCTGCGTGGATTGTCCTTATCTATGAACTCAAGCTCCTGCAGAACCGCAACGGGAACCCAGCCAATGGATCTTCCCCAGAACTCTGGAGAAAGACCGGTCTCGGGATCTGCCCAGACAGCACGGCCGCTGGCATCCCATGCATGGAACCACAGACCAGTCTTCTTGTCCTCTGTATGCTCTCTCATAAGTATATCCTGGTCAATTACAAGTTCAGTGTATTCTTTCTTGCCATAGCGCTTACCGTATTCAGCACAGATCGGGCCACCCATATACAGGCCGTCAAGCCACATCTGACTGGGGTAGCGTAGCTTGTGCCAAAGACCTCCTACACGGTTGCGCGGGAAGTTCAGGACAAATGGTACAAGTTTATGTATGGCTTTCTCGTATTTAAGGTCTCCTGTCTTGTCAAACAATGGGTAGAGAAGTATTCCGGGCTGGATGTCATCCAACTGCGCAAAACCATAGTCCAGGAAATTCTCACTGGAACCAAGTCTGAGAACATCTTTGGTTCCTACGTGCTCTTTCACATTTCCTTCTTCATCAATCAAGGAATCAACCCAGTCTTTAATATAGTTGAAGTAACGTTCATCTTTGCAAAGCTGGTAAAT
>DBVL01000009.1:8032-8238 GCA_002308475.1 Spirochaetales bacterium UBA1265
TTCTCCATACCTGAAAGAAAGACACCTTGGTGGTAGTGAAAATGGGCTTTAGGAGGAAGATCCTCAGCCTTGAACTTGCGCATCATTGTCTCACATGCAGCTATTCCGTATTCCAATGAGGTCATAGTAATGCTCCTTATGTATTTGTTTTTTTTATGATAATACGGGATTATTCATTTCTCCAATATTTTTCTCGTTTAGATATG
>DBVL01000009.1:8261-12517 GCA_002308475.1 Spirochaetales bacterium UBA1265
TATTCTCAAAGAGGGAGAACCGTTTTATGGATCTTGAGAAAATAAGAAGACTGTATCTGGAAGAAGGGTGCAACTGTGCTGAGGCAACCCTGATGGCCATGGCGGAAGAAAAGGGGATGGATCTCAACAGGGAAGAGATAAAGATGCTAGGAGCCTTTGGTGGAGGTCTGGGCTGTGGCGAAGCCTGTGGTGCCCTGTGTGCCTCAATAGCCATAATAGGCAGGCTGATGATAGATGAAAAGGCACATGAGACAGAGGGGCTTAAGGAAAGATGCTCTGAATACGTTGAGAATTTCAGGAATAAGATGGGTTCAATAAACTGTAGGGATTTAAAGCCTGTTAACACAGTTGAGGGTCAGAGGTGTCTGAAAACAGTACTGAAGAATTACGAGCTACTATGTGAGGCTATGGATTGTTTGTCTGAATAATCTATAAATATTAAGAAATTAGTAATTAAGCTTCNNGACAAAATAGTTGTGTTTTATTTAATACAATGGAGATAGAAAAGGTCTTTAAGATACAGAGATTCTCGTTGAGATGGGAAGAAGAATAAAAGCCTGCCGGATAAATACGGGAAATAGGAGGGAAGAATGCTGAAAACAACAGGAACAGTCATATCTGTCAGAACTCAGATCTGGTTCAAGGTNNCAAGCCCGGTGGATGGAGCCCGTTTTCCACACATTGTGAAAGTCAGATACAGTGTTGACGGTAAGGAATATACTAAAAGAAAATGGTATGGCGTTTATTCTACGGTGCCTCAGGAAGGAAGCACTGTGACTATTCTTTATGAAGAGGATAATCCGAAAAAAATTCAGATAAGTATGCCTTGAGTGTGGTCTATCTCATGCTGGACAATCTGNNGTAAAGCCCTCTAATGTCCTTATTCTCTGCCGGAAGTTTTTATCAAGGAACAGGACTTCTATGCTTTTATAACGTCTTGTTTTTCTTTGGCCCTTAAGAGAAAGACACCCTTCCTGGGCAGTATAGGTTTCTTCTGATGAGCTGATTATCCGTGGGTTGAACATAACAGTATAAGAGCCGTCTTCCTCTTTGAAGACGATTGCTTTTTTCTGTACGCCAATCATATTTGCTGCCATGCCTACGCACTCTTTGTTGTGCTCTTTCAATGTGTCCATAAGATCATCAAACAGATATCTGTCTTCATCTGTGCAATCTGTTGAAGGGACTGAGAGGAACTTCTCGCTGTGTGTTATTTCTCTTTCCATAATCAATCATTTTATCTTCTCTTTTCCCAAATGCAAGACATGGAAGTTGGTATTTATGATTGCTGTGCTGTATGATTGCATTATGAGCATGCCACAGATTATCAGAGATGACAAAGATCTTGAGAATTGGAACGGAAGAAGGGAAGAGATTCTTCAGCTTTTCAGAAGTCAGATGTTCGGCACTACACCGGATATCTGTTTTGACAGTGAGGACTGTGTTTGCCTTGAGTGTTTGAAGCTGGAAAATGGATTTGAAAGATACCTGTACGGTCTTTGTTTCACAAAAGGCTCTTTATACTGTGGTATGAAGTTCACGGTAACTTGTAAGCAATCTTGTAAGAACAATCCTGTTATTCTTTACATAAACCCTTTCTCCCATAATCCCAAAGTGTATTCAAACCGTGTTTTCAGTTTTGGCAAATATGAGGATGGAGGAGTATTTCCTGCATTTCATCTTGCTGAGGAGGGGTTTGTTGCAGTTGACTGTTTTGTGGATGAATTGAGTGCAGACTCTCCAGTTTTCACAACACATGATATTCTTGCTATGTATCCTCCTGGAGACTGGTGCACTATAGGTGCATGGGCATGGGGAGCTCAGAAAGTGGCATCTCTTTTGTTTTCTTTGGGCTTCACATCTGAAAACATAACTGTTTGTGGCTTTTCCCGAGGTGCGAAGACAGCCCTCTGGGCAGGGGCTCAGTATCAGATATTCAAATCTGTTTACGCATGTAATCCCGGCTGTTGTGGTGCTGCCATATTCAGAGGTAAGAGAGGAGAGAGGATAAAGGATATAACTGAGCGCTACCCGTACTGGTCTTGCGACAGCTTCAAAAAGTATTCAGAAAAAGAAGACTCTCTCCCGTTTGACCAGCATATGCTCCTATCTCTTATAGCTCCAAGACCACTGTATGTTAGCAGTGCAATTGAAGATATATGGTCAGACCCTGAAAAGGAATTTGAAGGCTGTGCACTTGTAAGCGCTTTTCATGAGAAATTGGGATACAAGGGGCTTGGGACATCAGTTTTTCCTCCTCTGGGAAAGGTTTTGGAAGGAGATATTCTTGGCTACCATGTCAGAGAGGGAGAGCATGATTGTAACTCTTATGACTGGAGCTGTGTGGTTGAGTTTTTAAAAAAAAGAAAAGGAGGTACGGCATGAGAATTGGAGTACTGGGAACCGGAAGAATTGCCCGGAAAGTCTGTATGACGCTTAAAGCAATGGAAGAAATAAAATGCTACGCCGTAGCTTCAAGAACAAAGGAGAAGGCAGAAGCATTCCGATCTGAACTGGGTTTTGAGAAGGCCTATGGTAGCTATGAGCAGATGGTTGAAGATCCGCTTGTTGAGCTTGTTTACATAACCTCTCCACATTCTCACCACTTTGAGCATATGATGCTTTGTCTGAGAAACGGAAAGCCTGTTATCTGTGAAAAATCTTTTACTGTAAACGCAGAGCAAGCTGAGATAGTAAGAGAATATTCAAGAAAACATGGAATCTTTGTAGCTGAGGCCATCTGGACCAGATACATGCCTTCCAGACAGATGATTCTGAACATAATCAACAGTGGTGTTATAGGAGAAGTGAAGGCTCTTAGTGCAAATCTCTTCTACAGCATAGCTGACAAGGAGAGGCTGCGTGAGCCTTCTCTTGCAGGAGGGGCACTTCTGGATGTTGGAATTTATGGGATTAACTTTGCTTTGATGAACTTTGGCTCAGATATAGTGAAGATTGACAGTTCTGTTCAAAAGACAAATCTGGGAGTGGATGCAAATAACTTCATCACCATTCATTATGCTGACGGAAGACTGGCAAGTGTCTCAAGCGGTATGTACTGCATTTCAGATAGACAGGGAGTCTTTTATGGGACCAAAGGCTATGCCATAGTTGAAAACATAAACAATCCTGAATCTATATCTGTCTATGATTCTGAGCATAAACTTGTAAGTAAAACAGTTGTTCCTCCTCAGATAAGCGGTTACGAATATGAATTCAGAGAGTGTATGAACGCCATAAGAGATGGAAGGACAGAGTCCTGGTCCATGCCTCTTGATGAGACTGTGAATGTCTTGAGGATTATGGATGGTATAAGAAAAGACTGGGGACTTAAGTTTCCCATGGAGGGATGAACATGTTTCGTGAAATGAGAAGAAACAAGCAACAGATTTCAGAAGATGATTGCAAACGCATTCTTTGCGAGGAAAAACGTGGTGTGCTGGCTGTTTTGGGGGATGATGGGTATCCGTATGCGGTCCCGATTAACTTTTTGTATGACAAAGAGAGTAACCGGATATTCTTTCACTGCTCAAGGGAAGGCCATAAGCTGGATGCCATTAAAAGATATGATAAGGTGTGTTTTACCGTCCACGACAGCGGTTATCAAAAAGAAGACTGGTCATACTATGTCACAAGCGTGGTTGTGTTCGGTAGAGCTTCTGTCATGGAGGAAGGGGAAGAAAAATACAACATCTGCAGAAGATTCGGAGAGAAATACATTCCGACAAAACCTGAGCTTGAAGACGAGATGAATAGAGCCTATGCAAGAGTAAACATGGTTTGTATAAGCATAGAACACATGACAGGGAAGCTTGTTCATGAGAAATAGGAGGACTGTGGCTGTCAGCGCGTGCCTTTTGGGCTGTAACTGCAGATATGACGGAAAGAACAATGCAAATAGTAGTGTAATTGAAATCACTGAAGGGTGTACCGTCATTCCCATATGTCCTGAGATGGAAGGTGGCCTTTCCTGTCCCAGAACCCCTGCTGAGATAGTTGGAGGTAGTGTTATTACAAAAGACGGGGAAGATGTTACTGAGCCTTTCAAAAGAGGAGCCGGAAGGTGTCTTGAAAAGATTCTGGACGAGAAGGCGGACTTTGCTATCCTTAGCAGTCTCAGCCCATCCTGTGGCGTAAATGAAGTTTATGACGGAAGCTTTTCACACATTAGAGTAACAGGCTCAGGAGTTCTGGCCTCACTTTTGAAAGAGAAAGGAATTCCTGCAATTGACAGCTTTTCCATAAGGCACTCCGGG
>DBVL01000009.1:12577-12869 GCA_002308475.1 Spirochaetales bacterium UBA1265
AGCATGGAAATCCGAATCAGTGGGGAAAAACCAACTGGCCTCCGGAGAGCCTTATTCATGAAGATATAAGGAGCAAAAAAAGCTATGTATGTCTTTACAGAGGAACAATAGTTGCTACTTTCTTCTTTGATTGTGGAACAGATATAGAGAAGACCTATAGAAAGATAGAAGAAGGAGAGTGGAAGGGCTCCAATCAGTACGGCGTAGTGCACAGGATTGCTACAGATTCAAGGCTAAGGACAGCGGGCAGGTTCTGCATTGAATGGGCTTACAGCAGATGTTCAAACCTGAG
>DBVL01000009.1:12879-28951 GCA_002308475.1 Spirochaetales bacterium UBA1265
GACAATACTGTCATGCAGAGTCTTCTGAAGCGGTGCGGCTTCAGGAAAAGTGGGATAATTCACGTTGAGGAAGACCAGGATCCTCGCTATGCATATGAATTGAATTGATTTCCGCAGAAGGGGTTTGACAAGGATTCAATCGATAACGTATTATCTAAATAAGGAGTTTAGAATGGATCTCAAACTTAAAGATAAAGTTGTCATGATTACCGGTTCAACCGGCGGTGTTGGAGAAGCTCTTACAAAGGCTTTTGCAGCAGAAGGATGCAAACTTGCCATCTCATCTACAAAGCAGGAAAAGCTTGATGCTCTTCTTTCAAAGGTCAGTATTAAGAGCGAGAATCTTCTCACATTTGTAGTAGATGTCAGGGAAGAGTCTCAGATTAAGGGCATGATAGATGCTGTTGTTGCAAAGTGGGGCCGTCTGGATGTACAGGTGAACAACGCTGGATATGAAGGAAAGAGTCTGCCTATAGATGTTCAGACACGTGAGAATGTAATGGATGTCTACAATATAAATGTTTTCGGACCGCTTTACGGTATGAAATATGCCATAGCTCAGATGAAGAAGCAGAAGAGCGGTGCTATTGTAAATATCTCATCACAGGCTTCCGTGACCGGTGCTCCTACTATGAGTGCCTATGTCTCATCCAAGCATGCCGTATTCGGGCTTTCAAAGTGTGTGGCTCTTGAAGTTGCAGAGCTTGGAATTCATATCAACTGCATTGGACCTGGCCCAATTGATACACCCATGATGACAAAGCTCGAGAAGCAGGCTCTTGGAGAAGGAGTATCAAAGGAAGAGGCCATGAAGATTTTTGCCGCCTCTTATCCAAACAAGAGGTATTGCAAACCCGAAGAGGTTGCTGATCTTGCACTCTATCTGGCATCAGAGAAGTCTTCACATATTACCGGTTCTCTTGTGACAATGGACGGCCGACAGGCTGCTCAAGGTCGCTGATCGGAATAGATAATTATTGACAAATAAGTCTACCGGTAATAGTTTTCAATAAGAACATACATAAAAAGAGGTAAAAATGGATCTCAAACTTAAAGACAAAGTAGCACTTGTTACAGGTGGAACAGGTGGAATCGGCAGTGCAATCGTCAAGGGTTTCCTCGCTGAAGGAGCTAAGGTTGCTTTCTCATCAACAAGCCAGGAAAAAGTTGACAAGCTTCTTTCAGAGCTTTCAGAGTACAAGGGAAAGGTTGCAGGTTTTGTAGCTGATCTCAGAAAAGAAGAAGAGATTAAGGCTTTTGTTGAAAACGCAAAGGCTCACTTCGGCACTTTTGATATTGTTGTACCTAATGCAGGCTATGAAGGAAAAGCTCATCCTGTTCAGGATATGACTCTTGATCTTTTTGAGCAGACATACATGCTGAATGTTTTTGCAGTTATGCTTACTATGAAGTATGCAGCTCCTACTCTCATAGAGAAGAAGAGCGGTGCTGTTGTAGTTGTTGCTTCTGCTGCAGCTTATGAACCAACAGCCGGAAACAGTGCATATGTTTCTTCAAAGTATGCAGTAGCAGGTCTCACAAAGTGCGTTGCTCTTGAGCTTGGTCCTGCAGGAATTCCTGTAAACTATGTTTGCCCGGGTCCAGTAGACACACCAATGATGCTCAGAATTGAAAAAGACTTCTTTGGTGACAGTATGACTCATGAGGAAGCTATGGCCATGCTTGCCGGCACTTATGCTATGGATAAGCGCTATGCAAAGCCTGAGGAAGTTGCAAATGCAGTTCTCTACCTTTCTTCAGAGGTTTCAGCCCACACAGCAGGTATGGGAATGCATGTTGACTCAAAGGTCTCTGCCACAAGCTGAGTTTTATAAATCATATTATATGCCTTGTCCTGTGTGGCAAGGCTTTTTTACTTTCAGATGAGTTGCTGGATATGAACAGCAGTTAGTTGTAGAATGAATATAATGAATGGAGGTATGCATGCTTATTATTGAAAACCTTACAAAAACCTATGGAGAAAAGAAAGCGGTGGATAATCTTTCCCTGCACATTGGAAAGGGTGAGATTTATGGATTTATAGGACATAATGGTGCAGGCAAGACCACAACCATCAAAGCTTGCGTTGGAATCCTCGGCTTTGACAGCGGGAAAATAACCATTGATGGTATAAATGTGGCTGATAACAGCCTTGAAAGCAAGAAGCGCATAGCCTACATACCGGATAATCCGGATATCTATGACTTTATGTCAGGCATCCAGTATCTTAACTTTATTTCAGATATTTTTGAGGTTCCTCAGGAAAAGAGAGAAGAGAAGATTCAGAAGTATGCTGAGATTTTCGAACTTGAAGGGGAACTTGCCAACAGTGTACGTTCCTATTCCCACGGTATGAAGCAGAAGCTTGCGGTAATTGCTGCTCTGATTCACGAACCCAGGCTGATAATCATGGATGAGCCCTTTGTCGGACTGGACCCCAAAGCCGCTTTTCTTCTCAAGCAGATTATGAGAGAGCATTGCCAGAATGGCGGAAGTATATTCTTCTCAACCCATGTTCTTGAGGTAGCTGAGAAGCTTTGTGATAAGATAGCAATCATTAAGGAAGGAAAACTCATAAAGAGTGGTACCATGGAAGAAGTCAAGGGGGATGAATCTCTTGAACAGGTATTCCTGGAGCTTGAAGAAAAAGAGGAGGACTGACATGAGATTCAGAGCTCTGATAAGAAAAGAACTGCTGGAAGCCTTCCGTTCTTTTTTCTGGGAACAGAAAACGGGGAAAAGAAGAAAGCCCTCCAGTCTGATTCTGTTCGGCTTACTATATGCTTTGATTGTCTTTAATCTGGTAAGGATGTATGCTGGTATTTTCGGTGCCACTGCCTTCTCTTGGGTTCCCGCAGGAAACACCGATGCTTATTTTGCATATGCAATCATTGTTTCTTCTGTGATGAGTCTCTTTCTGTCTCTTATAATCATATACTCATCACTTTTCATGTCTAAGGACAACTCACTGATTCTTTCTCTGCCGGTCAAGCCATATGAGATTCTTCTCTCGCGGCTGTGCTCTGTCTATATTTTTTCCTTTGTATTTACAGCCGCTGCTCTGATTCCTGCTTTTGTACAGTATCTGAGGTATGGCGCAGTGACAATCATGAGTGTATGCACCTTTGCCATTTTATTGTTCCTGCTTCCTGCGGTTGTTCTTTCTATTTCAACACTGCTTGGGTATCTGATTGGACTGGTAACTGCACGGATGCGTCATAAGCAGGCCGGAATCATGATTCTTACCCTGATCGGAACCATGTTCATGTCTTTCGGTTTTAGTTTTCTTTCCGGTTCAGCCGCAACAGGGAATATGGACAGCATCGTACCTACTCGCTTCCTCTCTATCACGAAAGGATTTTTGAATCCTCTTGGATTAGCGGGAAAGGCTTTTGCCGGAAATGCTGTATCTCTTGTTGTTTTCTTGGTTCTAAGCTTGGTTTTCATCTGTGCTGTTATAGCCCTTGTTGGAAACTCACTTGTGCGTATTCTGGGAATAACTGAAAAGCAGAAGAAGGTTAAGTTCAGAATAAACATGATACGTACAAAGAGCGTAAAGAAGACTCTTTTTGAACGTGAGAGAAGAAGGGTCATGTCAAATGCATTATATGTGCTTAACTGCATGCTTGGAAGCATTATGGCTATTATAGGCGCTGGTGCAATGATTATCTTCTCCGGAAGAATCAAGGCAGTCCTTGGAAGTTTTCCAGTTCCTGTCTCTCTTTTCTGCGGTGTTCTCTGTGGCATGGCCTCAATGAATGACATAACAGCTCCTTCTATCTCAACAGAAGGGAAAACCATCTGGCTTCTGAACAGTCTTCCTGTTGAGACAGAACAAATCTTGTACTCCAAGATCAGGTTTCATTTTGTATTTACCTTTGTGCCGTTCCTGCTTTTGCTGATAAGCGGCTGCTATGTTTTTTCTCTCTCTGTTTTACAGGCTGTCTTCTCGCTTGCGGTCATGACTCTTTATATTTTTGTTGTTGCCTACCTGGGGCTTTTCAATGATTTAAAGCATGGTAATACATCTTATATGAATGAAGCCATTGCTATAAAGCAGAGTATGTCCGTTCTATTCTCTCTCGGAGAGGGAATACTTCTCGCAGCTCTGATTCTTGTTCCTTCAATCATGCTGATGGGTAGGATCAATGAATATCTGATTGCAGGTATTTACGGCTTTATACTCTGTGTCCTTCTCGTTCTTCTTTCCTCATGGATGAAGAAGACAGGAATAAAACTGTTCCGTCAGATGTGATGGGAGAACTGATGGATTTAAGGACATTTGGGCTTCTGTCTTCTCAGAATCTTCTTATCCTTGTCTGCGATCAGGAGGAAATGGAGAGTGTTGAACAAGTATATGATCTAGTCTGTAGTCTCTCTGGAACGAGAGACTTTGGACTAATCTCCCTGGGAGTCTCTTCATGGTTTGACTGTCTTTCACCATGGGAGGCTCCTCCTGTATTTGGTAAGCAGAGGTTCGGTAACGGAGCTTCTGATACTCTTACTGAAATGCTTGGTGTCCTGGAGCATTATATTAAGGACGGTAGAACTCTTCATATCTGCGGTTATTCTCTTGCCGGTCTTTTTGCGCTGTGGGCTTCAACTCATACTTCAGTGTTTTCCGGAGTCTGTGCAGCCTCTCCATCTTTGTGGTTTCCTTCCTGGCTGAACTATGTTTCAGAGCACATGGTTAAGGCTTCTCATGTTTATCTGAGCTTAGGAGATACAGAAGCAAAATCCAGAAATCCTGTCATGGCAACAGTGGATGAATGTATGAAAAAGCAGTATGAGATACTTCTGAGAGATGGGAAGGATTGTTTTTTTGAACTGAACCCGGGAAACCACTTTAAGGATACTGAGCTGAGGACAGCCAAGGGAATGGCATGGCTTCTGAAAACAGGTAGTCAGCGCTGAACTTTTCCGAGCTTGTCTGCCCAGCTTTCCCATGGCGTTCTGTAGTAGTTTTCAGCCATTTTGCGTCCTAATCTGTTGTTCATGCGGGACAGAAGGTTCCATGTGGTTGATGGAAAGGCAATCAAGGGAATGAACAGAGGTCCGAGTATCCTACTCTGTATACTGTGTCCCAGCTCGTGATTCTGGGTTTTCTCCCAGTCTATGAAGTTCATGTAGCAGTCTCTGAAGAAGATAAACTCTCCGCAGGAAAAACAGGTATAGAAACTGTTGTGGTGTACATAGCGTCTTCTTCCGTTACTGTCCAGATACTCTGTTTTGTGCAGGAGCATGAAAAACAGAGCTGAAAGGGTCTGTGGAAGTTCCCAGGTTATAGAGAGCAGGAAAAGGAAAACACTCTTCATCTTCATCATAAAATACAGAGGCCGTATGTTCATTATATGGAAATACAGCCTCTGTGGGGGATTATTGTATCAGAAACATGATATGCAATCTAAGCATATGATCTGAACAAGAGAAATAATATCAGTAAATAATTATCTTTTCAAGCTCGGCTCAATGCAGAGATGTTTTTTTCACAGAAGGAAACTTGTACCCTTTGTCCTTGAATCTGTAATAGTCTTCACAAATATTGAATTCTCTATAGGGTGAAAATTGTTCAAGTTTTGTTTTTATGTCTGCATTGGCGGCTAAAAGAGCAAACTTCCTGTTTATCCGTAAATCAAGCATGATGGAGTTTGAGTAGGAAGAGGGGGACAGGCACCAGGAAAGCAGACGTTTTGTAAGACAAAGATCATTCGCTATTGTCCCGTTAGATTCATTGAAAACTTTGGAAAGGATTTTAGGTCCAACCCCAAGGGAAAGTTTTCTGTTTTTCAGAAGAGATTTTTCGACCAGCAGTTTTCTGTGTTCTGCTTTGGCCTGATATTCCTGAGCCTCTTCCAGAAGTCCTTCCTCCTGTTTTATCTCTGCCTTTATCTCGTTGATAAGGGCCAATGAGAAATTATTATTCCTTCTTTCCTCTGATGCTTTTATGGCTGCTATGGTTTTAACTGCCTCGGATATGGCAATAAGATACTTTCTCAGACCAATTGTTTCCCTGTAGCTTATGGATAAATCTTTGCAGATCAATGCCAGATCTGGTTCCGATACAAAAGGACACAGGGAAGCAAGAAAAATGAAAAAGCGTCTTCTTGTTATACTGTTATCAGCAAAGACTGCCCTAAGGAGCTTTACTGCACTGCTTTTATTATCAGAAAGAATCTGCTCATCAAGCTCTGTCATATACCTTTGTTCAGAGTCGTGCAGCATTTCTATTCCGGATTCAATCTCGGCAATAGACTGAGCTCTAGATTCTCTGGTCTTTGACCTGTAAAACGATGTGAGCCTGTATTTGAGAGTCTTACTTATGTAAGAGGTCAAATCTCCACCTTGGAAACTGAGTATAATACTCTCAACATAAGGCTTCAAGTAAAGGATAAACTCAGATGCATCCTCCTCCTTCATGCCGAAATCTGTCTGTGGAAGAAAATAAGATATTATCAGTATTTCATGAATAAGATGATCTCTCATTTGTATGCATTCTTCGCTGTCTACACACTGTTTGTAGAGTTCCTGAAATCTGATAATACTGTCCGATAAACAACTGTCTATAAGAGAATGCTTCATTTCTCTTCCTCCTTTAGTTATTTCGCAGATTAACACTGGTTTTTATATCTAGGTGGAAAAAAATGAGGCAAAAACTGTGTTTTTTCACAGTTTTTTTCAAAAAATGACTGAAAAATAAAAACCCTGTTATGAAAACATAACAGGGTTCATTCTACACAAAAGCTTTAATCTTATTTTGAAAGTGTCTTTTTGGCCTGTGCACAGAGAGCCTTGAAAGACTCTTTGTCTTCAAT
The DNA here is from genome assembly GCA_002308475.1 of Spirochaetales bacterium UBA1265. GTDB lineage: Bacteria > Spirochaetota > Spirochaetia > Sphaerochaetales > Sphaerochaetaceae > UBA1265. The sequence continues at coordinate 19,692 of DBVL01000009.1, forward strand.
TGCCATGTTTGAAAGAACTTTTCTGTTAAGATCAATGTTTGCAAGCTTGAGAGCATGCATGAACTGTGAATAGTTCAGACCTTCAGCTTTAACGCCAGCAGAGATTCTTGCAATCCAGAGCTTTCTGAAATCTCTTTTCTTCTCTTTTCTGCCACGGTAGGCATACTGTCCGGCCTTTGCTACGGCATCTTTTGCAATACGGTTATTGGTGGATCTTCTTCCCCAGTAACCCTTGGCAAGCTTCATGATCTTCTTGCGTCTGTCTTTGTGTTTTGTTCCGTCAACTGCTCTTGGCATCTGTCTACCTCCTCATCAATCATAAGGAAGCATGACTCTGACTTTCTTTGCTTCCGATTCGTGAAGAATACCTGTGGCGCGGAGATTTCTCTTACGCTTTGTAGTCTTCTTTGTGAGAATATGACGGAGACCCTGCTTCTTGTATCTGACCTTGCCGGTTCCTGTCACACGGTAGCGCTTTGCAGCTGCACGTCTTGTTTTCATCTTGGGCATATTTCACCTCTACTTCACGACCGGGAACAAGATACCCCGGGACGTTGCTATTTACACTCCATACGGAGATGTTTACTTCTTTCTGGCAGGTGAGAGCATCATGCTCATGTTTCTGCCTTCCATCATAGGACGACTGTCAAGATTGTACGAAATTCCCTTTTCAGTCAAGGCCTCAAGGATTTTTTCAAGTACCTCTTTTCCAAGTTCCGTATGAGCAAGTTCCCTTCCTCTGAAGCGGATTGTCACTTTGCATTTATCTCCGCCTCCAACGAACTCAGCGATGGCTTTTGTTTTGGTCTCAAGATCGTGAGTATCAATCTTGGGTTGCATGCGTATTTCCCTGACTTTTACTACGGTCTGATTCTTTTTTGCCTCTTTCATGCGCTTTTCCTGCATGTAGCGGTACTTTCCGTAGTCTGTAATCTTACATACGGGTGGATTTGCTGTCGGCGAGATCTCTACCAGATCAAGGCCCGCTTCTTCTGCGAGAGCCAGGGCATCAAAGAAGGACATAATTCCTTTCTTATTATTCTCATCATCCAGTACAAAGACTTCCTTTGCGTGGATCTGTCTGTTGATTCTTAATTCCTTTGTTGCAGCCAAATGCCAAACCTCTGTAAAAATAAAGACTTGAAAAAGTTCTTTTCAGCCAAAGAGAATATAGCATTAAAAAAGCGGGTGTTGCAAGTCTGCAACTCCCGCTCTTTGAAATAAATAACCGTATTTGGATCAGGCCTGGCCTGCACTGCCGAGAACATCTCTGTTCTTATGCATGTACATTTCTTTAAGAGCCTCTCTTGCAGGTCCAAGATACTTTCTCGGATCAAATTCGCTGGGCTTCTCATCAAGAACTCTGCGGATTGTTCCGGTCATGGCAAGTCTGCCATCACTGTCAATGTTGATCTTACAGACGGCGCTCTTTGCTGCCTGTCTGAGCTGTTCCTCAGGAATACCAACGCTGTCCTTGAGTTTTCCACCGTGCTCGTTGATCATCTTTACGAATTCCTGTGGTACTGAGCTTGAACCGTGAAGAACAATCGGGAATCCCGGGAGCTTCTTCTCAATCTCAGCAAGAATGTCAAATCTGAGTGGAGGTGGAATAAGAATTCCGTCAGCGTTTCTCTTGCACTGTTCCGGTGTGAACTTGTTTGCACCGTGGCTTGTTCCAATGGAAATAGCAAGTGAGTCAACGCCGGTCTTCTCAACAAAGTCAATTACATCTTCGGGTCTTGTGTAGTGGCTTTCTGCTGCCTGTACCTCATCTTCAATGCCTGCGAGAACTCCGAGTTCTCCTTCAACTGTTACATCAAACTGGTGGGCATACTCAACAACCTTTCTTGTGACTGCAACATTCTCTTCGTATGAAAGTGCAGAACCGTCAATCATGACAGATGAGAAACCGTTGTCAATGCATTCCTTACAAACTTCAAAGCTGTTTCCGTGGTCAAGGTGAAGAACAATTGGAATATCATATCCCAGCTCGTGGGCATACTCGCAAGCTCCTCTTGCCATGTTTCTCAGCAAATTGATGTTAGCGTAATCTCTAGCACCTCTTGAAACCTGAAGAATAACAGGTGATTTTGTTTCAACACATGCCATAATGATTGCCTGCAGCTGCTCCATATTGTTGAAGTTGTAAGCAGGAATAGCATAACCGCCCTTGACGGCTTTTGCAAACATGGCTCTTGTGTTGACCAGTCCAAGGTCTTTATATGATGTCATATCTGTAAACTCCTTACCGAAATAGTAAAACACATTTTTATTCTGAGGTCAATGAAAGGTTGTCTTCAGGGGACTTGTTCACTGTTTTATGTTAATCTGCTATTATCAGGCCATGTCCCGAAAAAAGCTTGTCCTGCTTATATCCACTCTTGCGCTTATCTCAGTTGTTGTATTTGTATATATCTTTGCTTTCAAAGAAGTTGTTTTTGTTACAGATGATAGCTGGAACCTTCTTGAACCCAGAGAGGAGATGAGCAGATTGCGTCGTGGACTGTTTCTCAGGGGCAGGAGACTGATTTGCATGGATTTTGAAGATTTTCTGTCTTCTTATAAAAATTATACCAACAGTTGTTCGCTTCTGATTCTCTCTCCTGTTTCTTCCGCAGCAGCTGTCAGTCAGAGTCTTTTACTCTCTTCAGAATTCAGCTGCATTGTGGCAGGCCTGGGAGCAGAGGAAGAGTATGAGGTTTTTGATATGGTTCTTAAATCATATGTTTCAGACGAGATTCCGGAAGATGCTGTAGACTACAGATTCAGTGCATATTCAGAAGGGAAAAAGGTTTACTGTCCGTTGCTTTCTGAGAGTATACTGCCTCTTCTCGGGCTTTCAAAGGAAGAGATACATGGAACAGGAGGTGTTCTTGTTTATGGCTATAGATAAGGATGAGAAGTATTTTGAAAGAATATTCACTTCTTTCAAGGATGCCCTGGATAAGAGAGGAAAGATTATTCCTGCTGTCAGCTATGTTGCCATAACGCATAATGATCCGTTCTGTGTCCTCATATCCACACTCCTTAGCCTAAGAACAAAGGACAATGTAACGCTAGATGCTTCAACGAGGCTCTTTAGTGTTGCTTCGGACCCTGCTTCCATGTTAAAGCTCTCAGCATCTGAGATAGAAGAACTGATTTTTCCCACAGGTTTTTACAAAACCAAGGCTCAGAGAATTCTTGAGATAAGCAGTATTCTGGTTGAGAAATATGATGGAAAGGTTCCTTCCACCGTTGAGGAACTTCTGTCCCTTCCTGGAGTGGGTATAAAGACAGCGAATCTTACTCTGAATCTGGGCTTTGGAATAGATGCAATCTGTGTGGACTGCCATGTGCATCAGATTTCAAACAGGCTCGGATGGATAGAGACAAAGACTCCTGAAGAGTCGGAAAAAGTTCTTCAGAAAGTTATGCCAATAAAATTCTGGATTCCTCTGAATGAACTACTGGTTTCCTATGGACAGGAGATTTGTACAAGTGTCTCTCCAAAATGTTCAGAATGTCCGGAAAAACAAAGATGCCCGAAAATAGGAGTTACCCGCACAAGGTGATAAAGTTTGACCAGATACTTTCACTAAGTTCTTCAACACCTATTCCAAGTACTTCTGAAGCGCATTCGTATGTGTGCTTTATATACAGTGGAGTGTTCGGTCTGCCACGCATGGGTACAGGAGCCAGATAGGGTGCATCAGTTTCCAGAAGAAGCCTGTCTTTGGGTACTGCTTTCAGTGTCTCTCTCAGTGAGCTGTTTGCCTTGTAGGTAATGTTTCCTGCGTAGCTTATGTAGTAGCCTCTGTCCAAGGCTATTTTCATTACATCCATACTTCCACTGAAGCAGTGGATTATTCCACCTTCAGAGGGGCCATATTCCCTTATTATCTCTTCCGTTCTTTTGTCAGCTTCCCTGTTGTGGATGATTATCTTTCTTCCTGTCTTATCCGCATATCTCATCTGGCTTATGAAGAGAAACTCCTGACTCTCAGCAGTCCCGTAGCCCCAGTAGTTATCCAGTCCGGCTTCTCCAATAAACCTGATGTTGAATTTCTCAATATTTGAAAACAGTATTTTCAGCTGGTTCTCTAGATCCTCAAGACTTCTGCTCTGAGTTTCCCAAGGACCCATTGCTGCAGAGATAAGGATGTGAGGGAAGGCAGAGGTCAGTTTTATCCTTTCCTCTATATCATCAGCGGAGCAACCTATATCTATTCCTCCGGATAGGAAGCTCATAGCCTCATTTGGATCAAGGCCTTTTTCCTTGAGTATTTGTGCGTGAAAGTGTGAATCTATTATCTTCATCTGATTCAGTCAAGGAACTCTTTGACCTTTGAGAGTATGATTGGTTTCACTTCCTCATAGGTTCCCTCAAGAGTCAGTCCTGCTGCTTTTGCGTGTCCACCACCACCGAACAGGGATGCAAACTTTCCGGCATCAAAACTGCAACTGTGGTTTGACCTTATTCCCACTTCTATGGCGCCAGGACGCATTTTGCTTATCTTGAAGAAGAAAACCACCTGTGCACCTTTGACAAGTGTGAGAGAAGCATAAAGGTCATCTGAGGCCCTGGCGTTATCTCCGTACTTCTCAAAGTCTGCCTCTTCCTCATGGCTTATCAGAACCTTCCCATTGTAGAAGCTTTCAACCCTGTTTATCAGTTCCCCTAAGAAACGAACCACTGACAGAGGCTTTCCGCCTGAGATGAAGTGGTATTCATCATTTGGAACAACTCCGTGGTCAACAAGGTCTGCAATTATTCTCAGTGTGGATCCTGTATCTTCGTGAAGAAACTTGAAATAGCCACTATCAGTTGCAAAACCTCTGAATATGTATCTGGCAGCCTGTTCTGTCAAAGGAACATCCATGGCCTTATAGAGCTGATAGACAAGTAGGGTTGTTGAGATGCTTTCAGGAACAATATACCTGTTTTCTCCGAATTCCTCTCCGCTTGAATGATGGTCCACTACCGTAATGGTAAAATCCTTGAAGTAGTCCCATTTGCTTCCAAGTCTAGAGGGAGTGGAGCAGTCCACAACAACTCCAAGAGTGTCTTTGTTGAGAATTTCCTGAGGAAGGGAGTCTGTCAGCATCTCCTGAATAAACTCAACCTCAGGTCTGAAAAAAGGTCCATCGTTGACAAGATAGACTTCTTTTCCAAGAGTTTTCAGAAGAAGACCCATTGCCGCTACTGAATTCACGCAGTCTCCGTCCGGTGAGCCATGTCCACACACAACAGCTCTTTTACAGTTCTTTAAGGATGAGATAACATTCTCTGGCGGCAATGGAAAACTCTTCATACTCAGCTGATTTCAGGCTTCTTATTCTTAAGCACTGTTTCCTTATCTATCTCAATCTTTCTGATGTTCTTCATAGATGGGACATCAAACATCAAATCTGTCATGAGATCCTCGACAATGCTTCTCAGCCCTCTGGCTCCTGTTTTCTGAGTGTAGGCCATATGAGCTATCTCCTTTATGGCATCTTCCTTGAAAACAAGATCAACATTGTCCAACTTAAGAGAGGCTATGTACTGGTTTATTATTGAGTTTTTCGGCTCAATGAGAATTCTCTGAAGGTCTTCTTCTTTCAGGTCATTCAGACCTACATGTACTGGGAGTCTTCCTATGAATTCAGGGATAAGGCCAAACTTGATAAGATCATCAGGAAGAATCTCTCTGTAGAGGCTTTCAAGAGAGAGGTTCTTCTTATCTATTATTTCCTGACCAAAGCCCATAGATGAGGAGTCAAGGCGTTTTTTGATTATCTTATCAAGACCAACAAAGGCTCCACCACAGATAAAGAGAATGTTCTTTGTGTTTATCTTTATGGTTTCCTGGTTTGGATGCTTTCTTCCGCCCTGGGGAGGTACACTTGCAATTGTGCCTTCAATAATCTTGAGAAGAGATTGCTGGACGCCTTCTCCGGAAACATCTCTTGTTATGGAGACGTTTTCACCTTTTTTTGCAATCTTATCCACCTCATCAAGGAAGATGATTCCGTTTTCGGCTGCTGCCACATCATCATCTGCTGCCTGTATGAGCTTGAGAAGAATATTCTCAACATCTTCTCCTACGTAGCCTGCCTCAGTGATTGTTGTTGCATCAGCAATAGCAAATGGAACATCCAAGCGCTTGGCGAGGGTTCTTGCAAGAAGTGTTTTTCCTGTCCCTGTAGGACCCATGATCAGGATATTTGACTTATCAAGCTCAACATTCTGTTCTGCCAGCTGCTTTTCAAATTTGACTCTTTTATAGTGGTTGTAAACAGCAACGGATAATACTTCCTTTGCCTTGTTCTGTCCTATTACGTACTGATCAAGATACTCTTTCAACTCATGAGGAGTAGGGAGAACATCTGGGAGCTTTGAGGCTGCTTCATCTCGCTCTGCTCCTTTTTCTTCTTTAAATATATCTCTGCATCTTGAAACGCAGTCCTCACAGATTGCTACTCCGTTCGGACCTGTTATCAGTCTTGAATCAGAAGACCCGCAGAAAGAACAGTATCTGTTATTCTTGCCAAATGCCATCTTATTTACCCTTTGTCTGAAGGACAGAGTCTGCTATTCCGTATTCAACAGCCTCAGTTGCTGTCATGAAGAAATCTCTCTCCATGTCTCTTGCCACATCTTCTGCCTTCTTTGAACAGCTCTGTGCCAGATATTCAGTTGTAAGACGCTTGAGTCTCAGTATCTCCTTTGCATGAATGGCTACATCTGAGGTCTGTCCCTGAACTCCGCCCCAAGGCTGGTGAATCATTATTCTTGAAGAGGGGAGAGCCATGCGCTTTCCCTTTGATCCTCCGGCAAAGATCAGCGCAGCCATAGAAGCTGCCTGACCTATACAGATGGTGGAAACCTCGGGTCTAATGTATTTCATTGTGTCATATATTGCCAGACCGGCAGTAACGCTTCCACCAGGGGAGTTGATATAGAGACTTATATCCTTTGAGGGGTCTTCTGCCTCAAGGAACAGAAGCTGGGCTACGACAAGGTCAGCAGTCTCATCATTGATCTCACCACCAAGGAAGATAATTCTTTCCTTCAGTAGCCTGCTGTAGATATCATAGGCCCTTTCGCCTCTGTCTGAGCTGTCTATTACTGTAGGTACCAGATAGGCTTCGGTATTTCTGTTCATTTATCCTCTTTTTTTTCGTCTTTATCTGCTTTCTTAGAAGGAGCTATGAACTTGTTGTTCTCAATCAGGTATTTCTTTGCCTTCTCGAACTTCACATCATCTTCAGCGTAGATTTTGAAAGCATCATAGTTTGGATTATCCTTTGTAATATCCTGACCGTAGTCCTTAAGCTTCTCGTTAAGCTCATCTTCAGAAACTTCAAACTTCTGATCTTCCTTGACCTGCTCGAGAATGAGCTGAAGCTTGAGCTGCTCTGAGACGTCTGCTCTTCTGGTGTCAAGGAACTGATCTTTTCCTGCTCCGTTTGCACTCATGAGCTTTTCAACATCTGCCTCAGACATGCCGAAGCGCTGTACAAAGTTTCTCCATTCCTGGTCAAGCTGAGCTTCAACCATGCTCTTTGGAATCTGAATCTCAGTGTCCTTTGCTATGGTCTTGAGAACAGCATCCAGCTTTGAGTTTTCATTCTGAGCTGCTGTAGCATCTTCAAGGTTCTTTCTTGTGGCTTTCTTCAGATCATCAAGGCTCTTGTACTCGTCCTTAATATCCTGGGCAAAGTCATCATCAAGTTCAGGAACTTCCTTTCTCTTGACCTCTGTGACCTCAACGTCCAGCTTGATGGTCTTTCCTATATAGTCACTGCCCATGCCACTGTCATCACCGTATGTCTTCTCAATGACCTTCTTATCTCCCTTGTTCATGCCGAGAATATCATCATCTATCTTATAGAAGTTGTAAGATGTTCCGACTGTAAAGGTGAAGTTTTCTCTCTTTGTTGCCTCAACAGCATTTCCTTCAGCGTCAAGTTCAACATAGTTGACTGTAACAATATCTCCCTTCTCAACAGCGCCGTTCTTGGAAACAACCATGGCATTCTGCTGTCTGAGTCTTTCAATCTCCTCATCAACTTCCTTGTCGGAGATAGTTGTTGTCTCTGCTTCTACAGTAAGGCCTGTGCAGGCAGGGAGCTTAATCTCAGGAACAACATCATATACTACACTGTATGTTATATCTGTGTTCGGCTTGAACGGAAGAAGCTCTTCTTCGTTCTGAAGAACAGGGGTGCAATAAGGAAGTGGTCTCTGCTTTGAATCCAGATCCTTGTAGGATGCTTCAAGATTGTCTTCCATGAGCTTGAATGTTACTTCTTCTCTGATTTCGGGGCCGTACTTGCTCTCAATAAGTGAAACCGGAGCTTTTCCGGGTCTGAAGCCCTTGAGTGTGAGCTTCTTTGCATAATCTTTTATTCTCTTTGCGTATTCTTCTTCAATCTTCTTTGATTCAAGAGTAAGAGTGAGCTCTACGCTGGAGTTTTCAAGTTTTTTGATTTCCATAATTTCCTCGCAATATATGACGTTAATACTGTAACTTGAGCGTCAGGAACGCCGACAGTAAAATATATATAATTAAAGAGAAAGTGACAAGACAGAATGAGTTTGTAAATTTATGACTGCTATTTACTTACCTGGATAGCTGACTACAGAGGCAACATCATAGCCTTTGAGGGCTTCTCTTCCGTTTAATCCAGCCAGCTCAATGAGGCAGATAATTTTCGCAACCTTTCCACCAAGCTTCTCAACCAGATCTGCAGCGGCTTTCAGTGTTCCGCCGGTAGCAATCAGGTCATCTACCAGAACAACTTTCTGTCCCGGTTTGACAGCGGTCTTGTTTATCTCAATTGTAGCAGAGCCATATTCAAGATCATATGTTTCAGAAACTGTTTCTCTAGGGAGTTTTCCTGCTTTTCTTACGAGTACAAACGGCTTGTGAAGCAGATATGCAATCGGCATACCCATGACAAAGCCTCTGGATTCTGTTCCTGCAAGAACATCAAATTCAACACCATCAAGAAGTCTTACAAGCTCATCTATGGCAAGTTTGAGTCCGTCAGCATCTTCCAGTATGCCTGTGACATCTCTGAATATGATACCTTTTGAAGGAAAATCCGGGATATTTATAATATAGTCTTCAACTTTTTTCATGGTTAAGCCTCCGATAAACGCACCTTACGAATTATATTGAAATAGAAAACAATACTCAATAATTCTAAAATTCAAAAATGCTATTGCGTAAGTTTTTCAAAAATGCTATAAACTATTTTCGTCATGCAGCAGTAGCGTAGTGGTTACG
>DBVL01000009.1:28967-34602 GCA_002308475.1 Spirochaetales bacterium UBA1265
TTCGAATCTCGCCTGCTGCTTATAGAAGGCTACAACAAATTCGTTGTAGCCTTTATTTTGTTCTGGGACCGGTAGTCTATTTTGCCCCTGCAGGGTTGATTTAGACTACCATAGTAGACTATTTTGCCCCTGCATGGGGCTGTTTAGCCTACCTGAAATAGCTCTTTGGCCAGCAGGTACATACGACTAGCGTTTATCTCCAGCTGTTCTCGAGAAATCTTGTTGTTTTTGAGATCTTCAAGAAGAGAAGTGTAGTCGTGCTCACTTCCAGGCATCATGACATTGCCCCCGGCCATGGCAATATTAGAAGAGGTTGGCGAGCCATACTTGCCAAAGGCTTCCATGCCACCGATAATCCAGTCCGTCATTACTATGCCGTCAAAGCCGAATTCACTTCTCAGTATGTCTTCAACAAGACCCCTGTGCTCTGAGGTATGCTTTCCGTTGAGCAAGTTGTAGGAAGTCATGACACACTTTGGAGATGCGGAGCGTACAGCAATCCCAAAACCTTTGAGATAGAGGTCTCTGAGAGCTCTTTCTGACACGTTTGAATTGTTTCCGTATCTGTTGTTCCTTGTTTTGAGAGGTATCTTTTTGCCCTATATCGATGGAATATACATTTTTGATGATAGTTTTTCAATTGAGTGTATAATTTTGTTATGATTCAGATCCAGCCAACAAACACAAACAGAGAAGACTGGCTCGCATACGCTCTTGAGAAGGGTTTATCGTTTGAGGTCCTTGATCTGAGCAGTCCAAAGTGCGTGGCAGATGAGAAAATGTCAGCAGATATAGAAGCCTGGTACAGGTCCACACATCTGGCCACTTCGCTTCATGGTGCTTTTATAGATGTAAACCCTGCAAGTGGAGATAAGGACTTTGCAGAGTTTTCAAGGAAAAGGTGCATGAGGAGCTGCGAGCAGGCCCTCCGTCTTGGCGCAAAGAATGTTGTATTTCATTCAAGTTGTTTTTCTATTCTACGGGGGCAGTATCTGGCCTCATGGGCTGATTCTTGCGCTGAATTCTACAACAGCCTTATTGAGAAGTATGGACTGAACATATTTATAGAGAACTCTCAGGATATTGATCCGGGTCCAATCAGGACACTCATGGATCTCTGTAACAATCCGAAACTGAGTGTGTGTTTTGACACAGGGCATGCAAACTGTTCTCCCACTGGCTTTAAAACATGGTTTTCAGAGCTCAGGGATTATATAGGGTATATACATCTTTCTGATAACATGGGTCGTTATGATGATCATATGGCCTTGGGCACGGGAACAATCAACTGGGAGATGGTGGACATTTGCTTCAGGGCTCTTCCGGAAGAAAGAAGAAAAAACATGAACATGACTTTTGAGTGCGGAGGTCTTGAAAGTGTAAAGTCTTCCATCTCCTTCCTTGAGACAAATTCATATATGGGTTTTGGAAAGGACAGGGAGAGCCTGGATCCTGCTGTTTTGGATGTTCCGGAAGATGACTCAAGCAACATAAAGGAAGAGAATCTGATTCTAGGCGAGCGCAACAACAGGCTTTTTGATACCATAGGTCTGTATCTGTCTGAAGAGATTGCACGTCAGATTGTGGATACGAATGGGGGAACCCGTTTCGGAGGAAAAATAAGAGAACTGACAGTCCTTCTTTCTGACCTGAGGGGTTTTTCTGCTCTTGCGGAGTCTCTTGCTCCTGATGACCTGTTGAATATGCTTTCCCATTATTTCGATGCAATGGTGACAGCTGTGAGGAAAAACAACGGCACGGTTCTTGAGTTTGTGGGAGATTCGGTATTTGCTATTTTCGGTGCCCCTATAGATTTGAAAGACCATGCAGATAAGGCTGTGAGTGCGGCCATAGATATGCAGGCTTTAATGAAAGAAGTTAACAGATGGAACCTTGAGCATGGGTATCCGGCGCTCCATATGGGGATAGGAATAAACACAGGTGATCTGATTATTGGAAATATTGGGTGCAAGCAGCATATCAAGTATGGTGTGATAGGAAATGCCATAAACATGTGTTCACGTATAGAAAGCTTTACAGTTGGAGGCCAGATATTTATTTCTCCCACCACGTATGAGAGTCTTAATGGGAAGGTTGAGGTTGCTTCAGAGAATAAAATCTTCCCAAAGGGCTTTAAAACTCCTATTACTGTGTTTGATGTCAAAGCTCTTGACGGCAAGACCTTTGGCGGTGCAAAGAGTGAAGCTCTGAAGAAGCTTCAGAGTCCTGTAAGGCTCAGTATGAGGGTAGTCAGTGACAAGATGGTGAGTGCAGATGTCTATTCTGCAGATGTCATTAAGCTGAGCTGTACTGAAGCCATTATATATACGAGAACTGCTCTGAGAGTATTTGATGATATTCGCTTTGATATCTACGGACAGCGTCTGTATGGAAAGGTCATTCAGGTTTTGCAGAAGAGAAGTCCTCTGGATCCAAAAACAAAGTGTCTTATACGGTTCACATCTATCCCATCCGGGTTTGAAAAGTGGTATAATTCAATAAAATTCAGAAATTATAGAATGGAGGAGACGGAGTATGGAAAAAGAAGTCAAGGAAGTTCACATTCTGGCTTGGACGGAAGGAAAGGGCTGGGGAATCAAGAGAGAAGGCAGTGACAAGGTCATCAAGTACTACAAAACAAAAGTTGAAGGGCTTGAGGCTATCATGAAGATGAGTGAAAATCAGAAGACAAGAGTTGTTGTTCATCTGAAAAATGGTAAGTTCCAGAAGTTTGACAACGCCATGAGAGCTCTTGCCAGTGCAAAGGAAAAACCTGAAGAGTAATCAGAGTTCGCTTTAAAAAAGGCTGAAACTGCTTTGTCAGTTTCAGCCTCATCTTTTTTCAGGAAATGATTATTTCTTGAAATATCTCTCAAGAAGACCTGCAAAAGCCTTACCGTGGCGGGCTTCATCACGGGCCATCTCATGGACTGTATCATGAATTGCATCCAGGTTGTACTGCTTGGCAAGCTTGGCTAGCTCAAACTTTCCGCTTGTGGCACCGTTTTCAGCTTCAACTCTCATCTCAAGGTTCTTCTTGGTGCTGTCAGTTACAACTTCTCCGAGAAGCTCAGCAAACTTTGCAGCATGTTCTGCTTCTTCATAAGCTGCTTTTTCCCAGTACAGGCCAATCTCCGGATAGCCTTCTCTATGTGCAACTCTAGCCATGGCAAGATACATTCCGACTTCAGAGCATTCTCCATTGAAATTTGATCTCAATCCGTCAACAATCATTGTTCTGACTTCTTCAGGAACATTTTCTCCGAACTGTTTTCCGACTCCGACAACGTGCTCAGCTGCCCATGTCATATCACCCTTCATCTCTGTGAACTTGCTTCCAGGAACCTTACACTGTGGACAGGCCTCAGGAGGATTATCACCAACGTGAACGTATCCGCAAACCGGACAAACCCATTTCTTCATAGACTTATCTCCTTTCCGGCACATGCCGGTCATGTAATTATGTATGGTATTTTATGATTTTTCAATAAATATGAGTTTTACTGGAGAATTTACTCTTTGCCTGTTACCCGTCTTCCGCAGTGATACTAAATAAAAACAGCCTGTAATTCCTTGTTGTAAAAGACATTACAAGCCGTAATTAATAATTTCCTGATGTGTCATGTTCAGATTTTTTTCACTGTTTTTCCACGTTCCTTCACAAGATCCTTTTTTGAATAGAACTTTTTGTTGAGCTGTAAATCCATTGATTTCCCAATGTCATTGATTACGTTGTCACAATAAGCATTCATGAAAGTGCCATTGGGCAACTCCACCAGATTCGCTTTTCTGAGGCTTTCCACAATTGTCTTTACTGGAATCCTGTTCCCGGTCTTCTTTTCAAGAAGCCTCAGAATCAGCAGGGAGACAAAACAGGAAAGGAAATGTGCTTCTATGCTCTGCTCATTATGCACAAACACAGGTCTGGTCTTCAGTACGCTCTTGGTGAGCTTGAAAGAGTCCTCAATCTGCCACAAGCCCCTGTAGATATCTATTATGTCCAGGTCTGTGACAGGTCTGTCCAGTTCAAGGAAATTATCCGCAGCATGCCAGCGGCACTCGTAGCCGTTGAAATCCTCCTTACAGGAGTCCTCACTGATCCCGACCACGTTTGTCCTGATGATGTAATAGCCGTCCAGTTCCTCCTGCTGGGCAATCAGCTCTGAATCTATTGATGTCATGAACTCCGGTTCTGTGACTTCTTTACCACTTGCAGAGTCAAAGATCATCTTCTTTATGTATCTGTTTGCAGCGTGATTGTTGAGAACACTGCCTGCCCCATTGGTGAGGCTTCTTTTCAGAGCCTTGCAGATGGCTTTCTCCCTTTCATGCTTCTGCCTGTTGAAGTATTTCTCAGACCAGAACACTATCTGCCTCTCATTGATCTTTATGAGCCTGATCTTCCCGTCTGAGGTCTCGACTCTGATCTCTCTCGGGTAGAACCTGCTCTTGTACATGAATGATCCATCCTCAGACCTTATATAGTCATTCTGGTCAAGGACATAGTCCTTCATGGCTTTTGTTGCTTTCCTCACAGCGTCACTGATCACGTAGCCTTTGTTGTCCAGAACAATCTGGGCTATGTTCATCCCGCTCATGATTCCCTTGTCAGCCACATATATGTAGGACCTGTTCCCAAGTCCGTCCAGGAGTCTGTCCATCATGGGTCTCATTGTGATGACGTCATTTGTGTTTCCCGGAAACAGACCATATGTAACAGGAAGCCCGTCACTGTCCATGAACAGCCCCATCTGTACAATCGGCTCAGGCCTGTGCTCCTTGGATGCTCCTCTTCTCCTGAGCTCATCCTCATCATCTATCTCCCAGTAGTAGTTGGTCACATCATAGTACATGAGGGTTGTCTTTCTCCTGTACTTGTTGACCATCTGACTGTTCAGGTGTCTTACCATGTCATTCTTTACAGAGGAGAAGAATTCAAGGGACCTGTAGACATCATCATCAGAGAAGTCTGCATTGGAGAGCAGCCTGTTCCGCTCTCTCCATGTTCCGAGCTTTGAGTCGGGACTCAGTATCCTGCCGAAGACAAGCATCTGGAAGATATGGTTATGATTATATCCGGTCTTCCTGTACTGTCTCTTGATGTCAAGAAAGTAATCAAGCTCAAGTTCCCTGTAAATCTTCAGCAGGGGCAGCACTCCGTAGGAACGCATAAGATCAGTTTTCTCGGGAACCTGAGAGATTGACTTGTCAAATCCGTCGGAGAAAGAAATCAGTTCCGCAGATGAGTAATGGAGATCAAACTCAGAATCTTTTGCCTCTTCTGTCTTCTGTTTTGCAATTTCCCTGAAATGTGCAATGGGATCCGGATATTGGGACTGTAAATCTTCCAAGTATCCAATCCTTTCAACTAGAGTTTTCTTGGTTACACCATTAATCCTTTTACCTGTTGCAAAATAAAGCAACGTTTTGCCTGATTTCTTCTCGAAAAGCTTCTGAACAAACATAATGAATTCCCCTGTAAACATTATAACACAACCAACAACAACCAACAAGAGAAAGTTGTTAAAAAATTAAAAAAATTAGCAGGAATTTCTCCTGCCTGAAAGAATTAGCTGTTATTTGCTGCGATTGGTAACTGCGGAAACATGGGACAAACCCATTTCTTCATAGACTT
>DBVL01000099.1:0-1447 GCA_002308475.1 Spirochaetales bacterium UBA1265
CAACGCAAAGTACCGCAGAAAAAAACTGGCAAACATCATAATTTCATCTGCAACGGTGCTTATGGGGATTTTTGCCGTTGCCTATATTTTTGTTCATGAGCAGGGAGGAATCCTCGCTTTCAGGTGGCTCACGGTGGACGGAACAATATCCACAACTGTTCTTACTGCAATAGCCGTTGTCGTGAATATCGTGGAGTTCAAAAGATACACGGAAGTTACAAAGACCTTTGTTTATATGATCAGGCTCTCAAGTGCCGTAACGGAGGGAATAATATTTCTGGTGGTGATGATCAGCCAGCTGCCTGTTTTCCAAGACCACATGCACATCATAAGACCGGATATGATGCTGATGCACGTGATAATCCCGATTCTGACAATTGTTTCTTTTATTTACAACGATTCCCCTTTGGGAAAATTCCGCTTCAGATGGGTCTTCTGCGGCAATGCCTATGCCCTGATTTATGCCGTGACAGTCACTGCCCTGATTTCCATAGGGCACATACCGCAGGAGATGGTTCCGTATTTCTTTATGGACGTCCGCAAGACAGGCATTGCCTTTGTTCTGGCCAGCTTTGCCATCATTTTCTGCATGGGAATCGGCCTGAGTTATGCATTGGTTGAGCTCAACCGCAGAATCTACTGGCGCACCCTGTCAATCAGGCATGAGTGAGAGGCTGCTTCTCCGGTACCTTCAGATCACTGACATCAACAGTTTCTATGATGTTCTTTCTCTTTTCGGATTCCAGAAAACAAAGTGAATACAAAGGAATTGTTTCAAAACCTTCCCCTCCGCCCACATTTGCATCTGCAATTTTAATTGCATGGTGTTGTCCGAACCTCTTCGGGTTTGCAAGCACAAATTTCATACTTGTAGCCTTATTGTTTGATGCCTTGCATTCGACTATCACAACCTCTCCGTCTCTTTCAAGCAGGAAATCAAGTTCAGGAGAACCGCTTGGAGCATGATAGTAGTACAGTTTCTCACCACTGCAGGCCAAAGCCGACGCAACCATGTTTTCTGCTATTGCTCCTTTATATGCTCCGAGATTTCCTGCAAGAATGAGAGCAGGAACATCCTCGTTCATCTGAGATACCAAAAGCCCTGTATCAATGAAGAAAACCTTGAACTCAGTGGGAATCTTCTTGCTTTCAAGCGGACAGTCCAGCTCGTTTGTGTTGTATGCCCTGACTACAAGTCCCACGTCTTCAAGGTATTGAAGACCGTCCGCCTTTTCAGGAGAATGACCTTTTACGTCAACCAGACTGTACTTGAACTTTTTGTATTCCTTTGACAGTTGAGACGCAACGGAATTCAAACATGCTTCTGCCCGCAGTTTCAGAGTCTCATTGGTACTGTCTTTTCCCTCTGAATTCACATAACGACCGAAATCATCCCGGATTGATCTGAGAATTCTCTTTTGAATTTCACGCACCTCATTGATATCAT
>DBVL01000099.1:1458-5579 GCA_002308475.1 Spirochaetales bacterium UBA1265
CTCTGGCATCCCTCCTACTACCAAATACTGAAGATAAAGACGCCGCATGCTTTCGTGAATGCTGTTTTCGATTGCCGTTCTGCTTTTTATTGAATCAGACAGATAGTCCAGAACACTCTTATCCAGACCGGTGTTCATGAGAAATTCAAGAAACGTAAGAGGATACATGGTTATCTGCTCTTCATATCCGACAGGAACGCCTCTTACAAAGGGAGTCCGAAAACCTTTTACTCCAAGAAAGCTGCCGGTTGCAATCACATCATACCTTCCGTCAAGATCCCAGTATTTCAGAGAACTCCTGGCATCGGGACAGTCCTGTATTTCATCAAGAATAAGAAGAGTCTTTCCTTTAATGAATCTGGAAGACGGTACTGAAGCAGTGATTGATAAAACCATCTGATTGACATCGAAATCGCCTTCAAAAGCCTTATGGATTGTTTTGTTTTTCCGCAGATCAAGATAAACCACGCTCTCATAGAATCTTTTTCCGAATTCCATGACTATGAAAGTCTTGCCGACCTGACGGAGACCTTTTATGACAAGAGGATGATGCTTTCTGTTTTTCCAAGCTATAAGTTCATTCCATACGGATCTTGAAAGCATAAGGAACCTCCATGCTTATCATAACTCAAAAATGTCATTTTTAAAAGGTTAAATCACAGTATTTTTGTCATTTTTAAAAGGTTAAATTACTCAACTTTTGTCATTTTTAAATGACACTGTATCGTCCACCTCTACCGTGCCGTCGGGTTTCACGGTTATGGTCATGCCGTCCCTGACATAGTCAAGAAACTCCTGTCCCAGAGAATCAACCACAGGCATGGAGCAATCATCCAGCCAGACATCTGCTANNAGCGAATCGACTACGGGCATGGAGCAGTTGTCCAGCCAGACATCGGCCAGCACCGCCCCGGCGGCGGCCAGGGAATCGATCGGCTCGGAAAAGAGCATGCAGGCAGGCTGACGGCCCATGGAGCAGGCACAGTAAAGCACAAGACCTCCGGTGGTGGAACCTATGGTTCTGGGCAGACAGAGCACCTTGCCGGCCATCTGCTTGCCGTAGAGATCGGGGTTGTTCTGGTCCCCGCATGTGGCCTTTTTGTCGCCGAANNCATGCGCAGTAAAGCACGAGTCCGCCCGTCGTTGATCCTATTGTCTGAGGCAGGCAGAGTGCCTTTCCTGCCATCTGCTTTCCGTAAAGATCCGGGTTGTTCTGATCGCCGCACGTCGCCTTTTTGTCGCCGAACTGCAGGGCTTTCTGGAAGGAGGCAAGGGTGTTGAGCCCTCCGTGAGAAACAAGAGCAGGACCTGTGACGGTCCCTGCGGACACAACTCTTCCGTTAAATGTTTTCATGCGTCTTTCCCTCCCCTGGTGATCTGCATAAGAATTTCATCGTCAGTGTAGTATCTGGACGTAGTGTAGGTCCTCAGCTTGTTGCTGGAGGTGATAACAGGCATCTTGCCGCTGAGCGGGTTGTTCATGTACATCAACGGGCAGATATAGGAAAGCACAACGCCTGTGCTCTCAAGCATTGAGGATTCGGGCAGCTGCCTGAAGGCCTTGATTACGGAGGGTGATGCGGTGAAGACCGTGGGAATGCAGACCTGTCTGTTCCCAGCTTCCTTAAGCGCCTTATCCACCCTGTGAGTCCAATCCACTAGCTGATGAAGCGTCATGTGTGGACACCCCATGAAGCAAAGCTTGGGCTTGGCATCTTTGTTTTTCCATACAATGGGATAATTCTCATAGGTCTGCCGTAAAGTCTCATCTGTTATTACAAAAGTCCGGTATCCCTTCTTGAGAAGACTCTCACCATATGTGACCGCCTCTGGTGTAAGCCCCTCCACGTGGTATAGCCCGACAGCGCCGTTTGAAGCGGTTGCGGCTCCAAAATCCTTAAGGTAGGACTTGGCATCATCATTTAGGGAGTCAAAAAACCGGTTAAGACCGGTAATATATGGAACGTCCTCCATCACTTTCATCCCTATGCAGGAGCCCAGCAACTGTGCCTCGGGCTTTTCTGAAGTCCTGACCTCAATCTTCCAGGTGGCCTTTCTTCCTTCATCTGTCAGCAAGCCAAACTTAGGAACATATCCGACCACAGATCCCATAAGATCTATTATTCCGGAGTTACGGTTGCAACGTGCTCCCAAAACTGAGTTTGCATAAACCACAGCTGAGGATTCCGACCAGGAGAGAACATCTCCCATCTTGGGAACATTTCCTACCTCAGGAAGGTAGCAGGTGCATGTAAAAGCATCCTCATCCATAAGCCCTAGCTTCTGAAGCTGTTTCTCATAGTTCTCCTGCTGAGAATACATAAAGTGTTTGAACACTATGTTCTGCAGAAACGAGCTGGGAACGTTTTTGTCCAGAGGTCGCGGGTCTGCGGAAAACTTCTGACCGCTTACTGCTCCAGCGTTTATGAGGGTATCCATAAGATCATAGACCGGAGTCAATGCCTTAAGTCCGAAGGATGTTACAAGATGGTTATAGGTGCCGGTAACTTTTTCCATGGATTTTGCACCGAACAGAGCACCATACGTAATCAGTGTCTGCATGACCTTTGCCTGTACCTCTCCCTTTTTCCCATCCAGGATTTCCTGCTGTTCAGGTGTAAGACTAATTTGGTTCTTGTTCATTTTATCCTCCATCAAATGGACATGGCAGTCTCATAAGCCTGCCATACTACACTTCTCAGGTTGCCAACACTGCTGCAGTCTCCAACCAGATAGCGGTTTCTGGCTTTGCTAACCAGTGGCTTAGGAATGTAGCCAGCGGAAGATATGGCGCTGTCACACTCTATACGGATTTCCTTACCTTCCGCATCCTTGCAGACTATTGCACCGTCCTCAACCTTGCAGAGAACAGTGTTCAGATAAACTGGAACCTTGTTTAGCTCAAACCACTCTCTCAGGTAAGAGCTGTTTGCAAGACATACACCTTTCTGTGCTACAAGATCCTGCTTCATCTCAACAATAGAAACCTTTTTTCCCTGAAGGGCAAGCTCATAAGCAATCTCGCAGCCGGTTAATCCTCCACCTACCACAGCAACTTTCTCACCTACCGGTGTGCCACTGAGGAAATCAACTGCCTCAATCATTTTCTCGTATCCGGGAACAGACTTCAGAAGCCTGGGTTCTGCTCCGGTTGCAATTATCACAGGACTCTTTCCAAAACAGTCAGGATCGGAGACCTTATCTCCCAGATGAACCTCAATCTGAAGCCTTTCCATCTCGTGCCTGTACCAGTCAAGAAGCTCACGGAGTTTCCCTTTGTAAGATTCATTGGAGGCAGCAACGAAAACGCCTCCGAGATAGTTGTTCTTTTCATGTATTATTGGCTCATGCCCACGGAGTTTCAGCACTCTGGCGGCCTCCATGCCACCTATACCTCCGCCGACTATATGTACCTTCTTTGGTGTGGCTGTCTTCTTGATGAAGTGTTTGTTGCTCTGCATGGTCTGGGCATTTACAGCACAGCGGGCCAGGTGCAATGAGTCGCTCAGATCCTGATCGTTCGGAACACCGTTGTAGTGACACATATTGAAGCACCCGTTGTGGCAAAGTATGCAGGGACGGATATCCTGTGGTCTGTCCTCCATCAGTTTGGTGAACCACTGCTGGTCTGCCAGGAACCTTCTGGCAAAGCCGGCACCATCTATCTTACCTTCCTCAATGGCCGTTGCTGCAACGAACGGATCCATTCTTCCAGCACAGACAACAGGAATATCTATAAATTTCCTTATGTGGGCCACATCTTCAAGGTTACAGTTCTCCGGCATGTAGATTGGCGGATGAGCCCAGTACCAAGAGTCGTAGGTTCCGTTGTCGCAGTTCAGCATGTCATAGCCGGCATCCTGAAGGAACTTCACAGCAACCTCTGATTCTGCCATGTCACGCCCAACCTCTGTGTATTCCTCTCCAGGCAGGGCACCCATACGCATTCCCTTGGTCTTGGACACTATGCTGTAGCGTAGAGAGACCGGAAAATCCTTTCCGCAGCTATTCTTTATGGCTTTTACAATCTCAGCAGCAAACCTATAACGGTTCTCGAGACTTCCTCCGTACTCATCGGTCCTTTTATTTACATATTTCAATGTGAACTGATCGAGAAGATA
>DBVL01000099.1:5632-6641 GCA_002308475.1 Spirochaetales bacterium UBA1265
CTGGCGCTTTCAGCAAACGAATGGATTATCTGCTGAATCTCTTCTTTAGTCATTTCCCTTGAGGGAAGCTTGTCCGACCAGCGGTTCGGAGAAGGGCTTGCAGAAGCGGTTATTCTATCCAGATCCATGACTGGTTTGGAAAGAACTCTGAGGACCTTGTTATTGTAGAGCTTTTCCATCATTTCACTGACTGTGAATGAACGGCCAAAGCCTGCTGTAAGCTGTACGAACAGTTTTGCCCCTGTCTTGTGGAATTCAGGCATCCACCGGGCAAGGTCCCGGTACATTTTCCTGTTTTTGTGAAGCCAGCTGCCGAACATGGGGTTGTAGACCGGCTGGCAACCTGGAAGTACCAGACCTGCGTTGTTTTTTGCCACTTCCATGATGAAGGAGGCTCCTTCTTTGTCAAAATGGTGCCTCTCCATCCATCCCAGCAGATTGGTTCCACCCATAGATGTCAAAACAATGCGGTTCTTAATCTCGCAGTTTCCAATTTTCCAAGGCGTTGTTAGCGCTTTAAGTCTTTTGTCCATATCCAGTTCCATCCTTATACTTTATTTTAGCATAAGGTTTTGCATATGGCTAAGACTTATTGATTACCAGACAGAGAGCCTTTCATCCGGAGAGCGGTACATGGTTTTCCCTTCGGTGACCTGCGGATAGGTGTCATAGAACTCATCAAACATCTGAACAACAAAGTTGGTCCTTATGTAATCTGCCGGATGTTTGTCTGTAGAATAAGTATTCAGAGCAGAATCAACATCAGGAATGACCTTGTACCACATAAACGCATATGTGCGGAAGAACTCATCATAGTCAAAGTCCGGATACTGATGGGCTATGTCCAGCGACAGTGCCATTCCACCAAGGTCCGCAACCATCTCATCAAGAACATACGCTCCGGTTACATTATATCCATCTGCTATGGAAATGCCGCTCATGGCATCTGCTATGAGGCTTGCCCTGGCTGTAAAGTTTGACTCGTCCTCTTCGGTCCACCAGTTCTCCT
>DBVL01000129.1:0-1809 GCA_002308475.1 Spirochaetales bacterium UBA1265
ATGCAGACTCTCGGAAGAGAACCCACTGATGAAGAGATAGCTCACAAGCTCGGTTGGCCGGTAAGTAAGGTTAAGACGGTTAAGAATGTAGCAAGAGAACCTATTAGCCTTGAGACTCCGGTTGGAGAAGAAGAGGATTCACTCCTGTCTGACTTCATAGAAGATAAGGATGTTGAAAACCCGGCAACACAGACTTCATTTGCCCTTCTTCAGGAAGAACTGAAAGAGGTTCTTTCCACACTTCCACCTAGAGAACAGGAAGTTCTCAAAATGCGTTTCGGTCTTGAAGACGGNNCGACAAGGTCCGCGAGATCCAGAAGATCGCTCTGGACCCGGTATCTTTGGAGACGCCGATCGGTGAGGAAGATGATTCCCATCTCGGAGACTTCATTGAAGATAAGGAAAAGGAATCCCCGGAAGATTACGCCAACAAGCAGCTGCTGAAGGATGAGATCGCACTCGTTCTGCAGACGCTGACAGACCGTGAAAGACTGGTTCTTATCAGAAGATTCGGTCTTGAAGACGGACGCAACAGAACACTTGAGGAAGTCGGCAAGGAGTTCGGTGTTACAAGAGAAAGAATCAGACAGATTGAGGCTAAGGCTCTTAGAAGACTGAGACATCCGAAAAGAGCTAAGAAACTCAAGGATTATGTATAAGGTGGAGGCGAAATGACCGTTAATTACGACACACTGATTGCACTTCAGAAAGTGCTCGCACAGATGTTCGAGATTGAAGACAAGATCAAGGATATTCCCAGAGATCTGAATGATAAGGAAGCTGTTCTTCAGAAGACAAAGCTTGATTATCTTGATCTGAGCAATAAATGTGATTCTTTGAGCAATGAAGTCGAAGACATCTATAAGAGATACATTAAAGCTGGTCAGACCAAAGAAGAGAAGGAAAAGCAGATGGAGCTTACTACTCTTTCAAGAGAGTATGAGAACCTTGCTCAGGAAATAGAGCAGGCCAAGGCTTCTGAGCAGAATCTTCTTAAGGTCTACAACACAAGAAAGAAGTATCTTGAGGAGCTTCAGATGAAGCTTCAGATCAGTGCAGATATAGTTGCTTCCCAGACTCAGGAAGTAGAAGAGGAGACAGCAAAGAAGGATTCTCTTATTGCTGAGCAGAATCAGATTCTTGAAGATATAAAGGTTCAGAGAGATGAACTTTCTAAAGATCTGCCGAATAATCTTCTCTTCAAGTTTGAGAGAATCATTCGTAATAAGGGCGGAGTAGGTGTTGTACCTATTCATGGTTTTATCTGTCAGGGATGTCATATGGAACTTCCCCAGCAGTTTGCCAATGATGTCAGAAAAGATGAAGACATTCATTTCTGTCCTTATTGTAGCCGTATTCTTTATTATGAACCATCTGAGGAAGACGAGAAGTTTGAGCCTTCAATTCATGGAGATACTCATCTTGAGGATGAAGAGGGAGAAAGCTCCAGCGACTTCATCTCAAGTGATGATAATCTTTTTGATGACTGATTATTTTAAGGTTTTTCAAGCAATCGCTTGTTGTTTTTTGCAATGAGAGGAAAGTCCGGGCCACAAGGACAATGATGCCGGTTAACGACCGGGTGCCGTGAGGCAACAGAGAGTGCAACAGAAAGTATACCGCCGGTTTTCCGGTAAGGGTGAAATGGTGGTGTAAGAGACTACCGGGAGAGCAGTAATGGTCTTCGCATGGTAAACCTCATCAGTGGCAAGCCCAAGAAGCATGTGGACCTGTCCTTCCATAACATGCGGGTAGGGTGCTAGAGTTTTCAGGTAACTGAAAATCCAGATAGATGATTGCATAAACAGA
>DBVL01000129.1:1878-2029 GCA_002308475.1 Spirochaetales bacterium UBA1265
CCCTGTAACAAAGCCGAGAGAGCGTATAATAGTGGCAAATACCAGCAAGCTCTTGAGATACTTGAAAGCAAAGAGAATCCAGGAAAAGAAGACTATCTCCTAAAAGCCAAAACATTGAATTCAATGGGCAGAAAGGAAGAAGCAAGAGAGA
>DBVL01000129.1:2044-17724 GCA_002308475.1 Spirochaetales bacterium UBA1265
CATATGATTTTAGCTGACTCTTCTGATGAAAGAGAGTTTGCATCAAATTTATTCATAGATCTCAGATTCTCTGATGTTTTGAATGTTCTTCTATTAAGACCATCTGACGGAATTAAAGCACAGATTACCCTTTATAAATCCTATGCAAGTATGGGAGACTATGACAGGGCTAAAGGTATTCTTTCAGACTATCTTTCCACAAATCTCAGTGTTGAGGAGTTCATAACTCTGATAGTCAACTATCCTGTAGAGCCAGACTATGTTGTGGCATTCCTGACAGCCTGGCTGCCAAATCTGAGTATTGAGCAGAAAGCTCTTTATCTTGATTTACTGCAGTCTTTCTCAGAATATGAAAACCTCACTGAACACAGCGTTCTCGAAGGGGTGGACATAACAGATAAGATGCTTCTCGATGGCTATTATACTTCTGAAAACTCCAGACACTCTGCCATTTACAAAATCAGAGCAAGATTTCTTACAAGGATATTTGATAATCAGGATGCAGACATTTGCTATAGAAAAGCATACTCTCTTAATCCTGAAGATCCTCAGCTAAAGGAAATGTTTAAAGATGAAATATGATGAATTCGGAAGAATGATGGATCTGGAGGAGTCTCTCCGACCTGAACTGCTGGAGACAGACAATCCGGCCAGATACTTTGGAAGCGAATATGTTACAGGCAAAACACATTTTGAAGAAGGAAACGTCAAATGTGCCATGTGCTTTCCCGATCTGTATGAGATAGGAATGTCCAACAATGCCATCAGAATTATTTACGATATAATCAACCGCGTTGATGGAGCTTTCTGCGACAGGGTATTTGCAGTTACAGAAGACTTTGAACAGCTTTTAAGAAAGAAGAACATACCTCTATTCACTATCAGAGAGCATTTTCCTATAAACAAGCTTGATATGCTTGGAGTGTCCATTGGCTATGAGCTTTGTGCTACAAACATTCTTCAGATGCTGGACCTGGGAGGAATAGCTCTGGACAAGAAGGACAGAAAAGAAACAGACCCTGTTGTGATAGCCGGAGGACCTGCTTCCACTAATCCTGCTCCATTTGGAAAATTCTTTGACTTCATCTATATTGGAGAAGCAGAGACAGATTTTTCAAATATTATAAAAACCATACAGAAGTACAAAACAAGAAGTGAGAGAATTGAAGCGCTGAAGAGCATTAAATGCCTGTGGTATGAAGGCAAGAAAGAAATAACAAAGAGGGCAGTGGATACCACTTTTGGAACAGAGGATGAGTCTCCTGCTCTTTTACATGCCGTAGTTCCTTCCTTCCAGGTGGCTCAGGATCACGGCACTGTTGAGATCATGCGTGGCTGTCCCAACGGATGCAGGTTCTGTCATGCCGGGCAGTACTATAAGCCTTTCAGACAAAGAAATCTCAAACGTGTCTATGAACTTGTAAGACAGAATATTGAACAGTTTGGGTACAATGAGATTACTCTTTCATCTCTTTCTTCAGGTGATTATCCAGATCTGGACCTTCTGATTAAAGCTTTGAATCTCTCTTTCAAGAACAGAGGTGTTTCTTTTTCTCTTCCATCTCTCAAGGTAAGTTCTTTCTCATTGGATATTCTTGAACAGCTTGCAGAGGTCAGAAAGAGCGGTTTGACTTTCGCTATTGAAACTCCGGATATTCTTGACCAGAGAAGTATGAACAAGGAAGTTCCCGTTGAACAGGTCATAGAGATAATCAAAGAAGCCAGAGCCAGAGGATGGAAACTTGCCAAATTCTACTTCATGACCGGTCTTCCTATTGTGGACAGGCAAACAGAACAGCAGAGTATAGTCTCTTTTCTCTCTAAGATCAGAAATGAGACCAAAATCAATATGAACATAAACATAGGTACGTTCATTCCTAAGGCCCACACATCTTTCCAATGGGCAGAGCAGATGAGCATGGAAGAATCTGAACAGCACTTGAAGAGCATAAAAAGAGCCCTCATGGCAGCAATCCCGGGGATTAAGGTTTCCTACCATGAGCCTTCTGTCTCCTATATAGAAGGTGTTGTCTCCAGAGGCGGTTCTGAATGTGCTGATCTTATTCAGAGGGCATATGAACTTGGTTGCCGTATGGATGCGTGGTCAGATCATTTTTCTCTTGAGAAATGGCAGCAGGCCATAAAGGATACCGGTTATCATTTCAGAAATGGTTTTGATGAGAATGAGACTCTTCCATGGGACAGTGTTTCAATGAATGTTTCCAAGGCTTTCCTATTGAAAGAATGGAAGAATGCTCAGAACAGAATCCTTACCAGTACATGCACTGAAAACTGTACTCATAACTGCGGTGTCTGCGCTGCAAAGGATGTGGATGTAATCAGGGCAGATAACAGCAGCTTTGATTTTGATTCACTGAAATCAGAAGAGAAGAGAATAGAGAAATACGAACAGGTCATCTTTACTTATGAAAAATCAGGAAAGGCTCTTTATAGTTCTCATATAGCGGTTATGAGGCAGTTTGAGATGGCATTCCAGAGATCTGGTCTTGATGTTCTATATACGCAGGGCTTCAATCCAAAACCAAAGCTTGAATTCCTAAATCCTGTTTCAATGGGAGTAGGTGGAGCAAATGAACTTCTTCTTACAGAGCTTCCATTGTCACAGATTAACTCAGAAGCGGTAAAGAAGCTGAATAACGCGCTTTCTGAAGGCTTTAAGGTTCATTCCATAAAGCATATAAAAATGCCTTCCAGTGGCAAGAAATACTCTTTAGCCAGTCATATGCTAGGTTCTCTGTACACAATCAGAGATATAAGGAATCCTGAACTGGAAAATTCTCTTAAAACAAAGATGAATGAAAGTAGTGAGGATTTTTCCGTTTCTTACGAAAACGGAGTATATCTTGTTAAAACAAAAGGGGAAAAGAACCTCTTCAAGATGGTTTTTCCCCCTGAGATTAGTAAGTTTTTGATTGCAGGAAGCTGTACAATCAGAAGAGAAGAGCTTTATCTGTCAGAATTTTGAATTAGGGACTTGGCCTCATTCCAGTAATTGTCCCACTGTTCATCTGTCAGCTCTTCCAGGTTTTTTCCATCATTCTGCACGTTTTCATACATTCTGTTGAAGCGTAATATGAACTTTCTGTTGGCACTCTGAAGAGCATCTTGAGGTTTAACATGCATATAACGGCATAGGTTGACAACAGAGAAGAGAACATCTCCAAGTTCGTCTGTTATTTCTTTTTCTCCATGTGCATTTTTAACTTCTGCAAGTTCTTCATTCACCTTGTCAAAGACACCTTGAACGTCTTTCCATTCAAAGCCTACCTTGGCAGCTTTCTTTGAGATTTTGTAGCATCTTTCAAGCTCAGGAGCGTTACGCTCAATACCGCGAAAGAAATCCTTTTCATCATCCTTCCTGCCTTCCACATCTTTCTTTATCTTCTGCCAATTA
The DNA here is from genome assembly GCA_002308475.1 of Spirochaetales bacterium UBA1265. GTDB lineage: Bacteria > Spirochaetota > Spirochaetia > Sphaerochaetales > Sphaerochaetaceae > UBA1265. The sequence goes on from DBVL01000129.1 coordinate 5,460, forward strand.
TCAAGAACCTCCGATGAGGTTTCCAGCTTCTGGTCATTGAAAACATGCGGGTGTCGTCTTATGTATTTCTCACAAGCATCATTTATACAATCAGTTAAGCTGAAGTCACCATTCTGATCATGAATCTTACCAAGAAGGAAGAGGTTAAGAAAAACATCTCCCAGTTCTTCACTTACGTGAGAATTATCATTATCACAGAGAGCATCAATGTATTCATAAATCTCTCCCTGCATGGAACGGATTATATCTGCAGGAAGCTGTTCCTTATCCCATGGACAACCATCCTTGGGATCCCTAAGAAAAGTTACAATATCATAAAGATTCTTAAAGCACTGATTAATATCTTCAGACTTTTTCAATGTATATTCAATCATGGAAACCATTATAGCCATTATTATTGTTTTTTCAATAAATCCCTACTTTCACTTAACAGAATATACATTATATCCAAAATATTTTTTTTATAATAATCATTTATTCTGATAAGAGAACTTCCCCACTTGTTTAAGAGATGACCAATAAGAGTCTGAAAAGTTTCCAACACCTGAGGTAAATGCTGCAAGAATAATAATGGAAGCTTCATTAATATCCTCTTCTGAATAATCAAAGGAAAAAACATAGCTATTAGAACTTCTATCAGTAATGGTGAATGTCTTGTTTTCCCAATCAATTTCAGTAGCAGTAAAATCTGCATTCAAAGTATATCTGTCCACATAAGAAGAAAGATCCATGTTGTAAACAGGAGAACCTGGTACAGTATTTTCATTCTTAAAAGCATACAGATTCAATTTGAAATCTTTATCTTCACCACTGATGTCTGACATAACACCAACAATCGAATCAGAATCTATAAAAAGAAATGGATTAGAAGATGTTTTGAAAACAGTTATTGCTTTTTTGTTTATATTATCAAAGTTGTCATCAGCAATATAATAGCAAAGAACCAGGCCAGGGCCCTTCTCTATCAGAGAAATATCTTCATCTGTTCCAAAAATACGAAATGCATTATCTGGATTTGCAATTATTGATATGTTATTAAGCTCACAGAATGTTGGCTCACCACAGGAAACAAATAAAAAAACAGACACCAGAACAATAATGAGTACCACTAATGAACGGTGTCTGCTCTCAAGCATGAAAATACCTGAAATTAAAATACGTTAAGGATATTCTTTGCAAGTGCAGCATATTCAGAGTATGAATATGAAGCAACAACAGCCTCAAACTGAGACTTTGCAAGATCATTATTACCTTTGCCCATGTTAATCAATGCAGAGTTGAACATGGCCTTTGCATTAACTCCGGAAATCTCATAATCCTGAACCTTGGAATAAAGTTCCAGAGCAGAATCTGTATCTCCTGTTTCTGCTACTGCAGCAGCTGCATTGACAAGTGCAAGAGGTGCAAGATAGCTGGAAGTATTCAACTCGTAGCACTTGAGATAAGAAGCATAGGCATTCTGATAATCTTTAGTCTCATAATAGAGTTCTCCAAGAAGGAAAGCTGCCTTGGTTGAAGGATAAGAAGAATTCTTGATCTCAGCATTAAGGTCAGCAACCAGAGAATTGAATACTTCCTGGTTGCCCTCCTCTGATGCAAGATACGCAGAACACCTGTCGTCAAGATCAACAATCCTTATCATGGCCTTTTCTGCATTTGATGAGACTACAGCAGAAATAATGACTATTGCCAAAAGAAGAACAACAACAGTTGCGCAGGCAATTAACAAAGCTTTCTTGTGAANNAGTAGAAGCCGGTAACAGATCCTGTTACCTTGTCTGCAACTGAAACTTCAGACTTGTTTGTTTTTGCCATTATTATTTCTCCTTACCTGAAGAAATAAGATCTGCAAATGTTACAGTATCATCATCGTCAGCATTTGAGAGATACTTCTCAACTTCAGATTCCTGGCTCTTCTTAATCATTTCTCTGATTGAGAGAGAAAGTTTCTGCTGCTGAGGAATAACATCCATGACCATAGCAGTAACCTCATCACCAACCTTGAATCTCTTGAGAACCTCATCTGTGTATTCCTCTTCAGGAGCACAAAGATTGAATTTGGAAATAAGTCCTTCAATATCTCCGTCAACCTTAACGAATACACCAAAGTCAGTTACATTTGAAACAGTACCTGTAATGATGGAGAATTTCGGATGAGAAGCTCTCAGTGTCTGCCATGGGTTATTTGCCATCTGCTTGACTCCGAGTCTGATTCTTCTGTTTTCCGGCTCTACTCTTGTAACAACAACATCAATCATATCTCCTTCCTTGCAGAAAGATGAAATACTCTTGATCTTCTTTGTCCAAGATACATCATCAACATGGAGGAAACCATCAATACCCTCTTCGAGATTAATGAATGCTCCACTGTTTGTGACTTTCACAACAGGTCTTGTGAGCTGTGTTCCAACAGGATAGCGCTCAGCAATAGTATCCCACGGATTGGACTCAAGCTGCTTGATTCCAAGAGAAACGCGCTTCTTGTCCAGGTCGTAACCAAGGATCTTGCACTGTACTACATCTCCAAGGTTGAGAACTTCCTTAGGGTTATTGATTCTCTTTGTCCAGCTAAGCTCTGAGATATGGGCAAGACCTTCAATTCCAGGAGCAATCTCAATGAAGACACCAAAAGTTGTCATCTTTGTGACAGGAGCTGTTACAACATCTCCAACCTTGAAGTTGTCTTCAAATGTAACCCATGGATCTTCCTGCATATGCTTGAGGGAAAGATTGATCTTCTTTGTCTCAGGATCAATATTGATAAGTCTGAGCTGAACCTTCTCACCCTTCTTCACATAGTCTCTTGGTCTGCTGACGTGTCCCCAAGACATATCATTCAGGTGAAGAAGACCATCAAATCCACCAAGGTCAATGAAAGCACCAAAGCTTGTGAATGACTTAACAACACCTTCAACAACATCTCCAATCTTAACCTGAGAGAAGAAAGCTTCTTTGTTTTCCTTAATCTTCTTCTCAAGGTAATCTCTTCTGGAAACAACACTCTTGAGCTTGTTTGCAGTATGGAACTTTTCAATAATGAAATAATCTGAAACACCGATAAGGCTTTCCGGGTTTTCAGTTCTTACTATATCAGCCTTTGACAATGGGCAGAAGCCGGAGAAATCCGAACCAAGATCAACTTCATAACCACCCTTGATAACCTTGACAAACTTACCTTCAACAGGTGTTTTGTCCTCAGCAGCCTGGCGGAGCTCCTGTGATCTGGCCTGAATATCAGCCTTCTTCTTGGAAATGATGAGCTGGCCACCCTTTCCTTCCTTGTTAACGATTAAAACCACGACAGAATCGCCGATAGCCGGAGTTTCTTCAAATTCCTCAACAGGAATTCTTCCCTCGGACTTGTATCCGACATCGACAAATACATACTCGTTGTTGACCTGAACTACAGTACCGGTAACGAGCTGACCGTCTTCGATTCCATCAAGAGATTTCAGATACTCCTCCTGCAAAAGGCTCTGCATTTCAGTATCCTTTTTTTCAACTTCCAATTCTTCAGACATTTTGGTCTCCTGATCCTAAAAACATTATATTTTACTGCTCAAACGAACAGTCTTTAACACTTTCTCACAAACTTCATTTAAGGTCAAGTATGAGGTATCTATATATAGAGAATCCTCTGCTATTTTAAGGCCTCCAACAGGCTTGTTTCTATCTATTGTGTCTCTTTCTATTATTTCGGATAGTACCTGTTCATAAGGCATGGCTTCAGGATTCTGATCAAAACGTCTTTGGGCTCTTACCTCGGGTTTTGCATCAAAAAAGAATTTAAAATCCGCATCCGGAAACACAACTGTTGTCATGTCCCTACCCTCTGCAATAATGGATATTTTCTTGGTCAGTTCATGGATTCTTTTGTTGACAATAGCCCTTACGGCAGGATTTACAGATATTCTTGAAGCATTCAGATCAATTTCAGGAGTATGAAGCTTATCCTCCACATCCTCTCCATCCAGATAAAAACGGCCATCTCTTACATCAAAGACTGCCTCAGATGCCTGTCTTTCACAAGCTTCATTATCAGAAGGGTCAATATGATTTCGTAAAACTCTCAGAGTAACTCCCCTATAGAAGTTTCCAGAGTTCAGGTAGTAGATACCAAGCTCTCTCGCCACAGTTTTAGCCACAGAGCTTTTCCCAACTCCAGCTGGTCCGTCTATTGCTATAATCATCTCTTTCCTCCTGCCATTTCCCTGAGTTTTCTCACCTCAGAAGAACTGAGCTTTCTATACTTTCCTGAAGGAAGATCCTCAAGCTCTATGTTTCCTATTCTTACGCGAAGAAGACGTTTTACTCGGTACCCAAGCTCCTCAAACATATTTCTGATTTCCCTGTTCTTTCCTTCAGTCAAAATCACAGAAGCTTCATTTTTTGACAGGAGTTTGAAAGACTTCNNCTTTATCCTGTACGGTTTAATCTCTCCCCTGTACATGGAATCCAGATCTTTTTTAAGAATATCCAGATCTGTCTTCACTATGTATTCCTTCTCAATCTCAGAAGAAGGATGAGTTATCAGATTTGAAAACTCGCCGTCATTAGTAAACAGAATCAGGCCTTGGGAATCCTTATCCAGACGTCCTACATTGAAAAGCAGATGCTTGTCTTCTATATCTATGAGGTCTCTTGCATATGCTGTTTCATTCGGATCTTTATTTGTGCAAACATATCCTCTGGGCTTGTTCAAAGCAAAGTAGTAGACCTTGTTCTCAATCTCAGCAAGAATATCATCCACATACACAACATCATCTTCATTCACCTTGGTTCCAAGCTCAGTTACTCTTTTTCCATTTACCTTAACACGACCACTCTGAATCAATGATTCACAGAATCTTCTTGACCCTACTCCGCTTTTTGCAAGATAAACCTGAAGTCTTAAAGGAAATTCTACGTTCATTTATGCTCCCGTTCAAATCTTTCTCTGTCTATTTCTGATAGTCTGGGAAGATCGCTGATTGTAGTAATGTTGAATGTATAGAGGAACTTTTTAGTGGTTCCATACAGACAGGGATGGCCCTGTACATCTTTTCTTCCCACTACCTTGATATAATCCCTTTCTCTCAGAATTCTAATAATTGAGTCTGAGGCAACTCCCCTGATCTTGCTTATCTCACTTCTTGTTACAGGTTGGGAATAAGCAACAATGGCAAGAGTTTCCATGGCAGCCTTTGTCAGACGCCTGTCTATCTTCTTTCCGTAGCACTGTCTCAACTGTTCAAAAAGATCAGGAGACGGAACAAACTGGAAGGTTTCAGTGCTCTCAGTCAATGAAAGACCATGATTATCAGAATAGTAAGCTTCAGATATTTCATTAAGGGCGTTACGGACCTCTTCTTCCTCAAGGCCTGTCATGCTTTGGAGCCGGTCAACTGACAGAGGCTCATTTTCCAGATAGAGGATAGCTTCTACAAGACGTGCGTTGTTAGTTAAAGTCATGTTTCCTCAGTTTTCTCTTCTTCTATGACTGAATAATTATCTTCATCAGACAGATCATTATTCACAATCTCGTCATAATTGTCATCATAATCATCTGCAAGCTCAGGATTCCATTCTACCGGACGTTTACTGATGATTATCTCTGCGAAAGGTTCTTCCTGATGTACAAGAACCATCTTATCCTTTACAGCATCCAGAACAGCAAGAAATGAACAGATTATATTCATTTTAGTGGGCTTAACGAATAGTTCTGAAAATGTAAGTGAGTCTTTTGTTTCCAGTATCTCATTCAGAAGAGCTATCTTTTCGTTCTCAGAGACTTCTTCATAAACGTTAAAAACCTTCTCATCCACCACATCATAGGTTTCAAGAAGCTTAGCGTATATTTCAAGAAGATCATCAAGAGTAACGTTCTCCCACAGCTCTTCATCAGAGAAAGGCATGTTGAATTCACTTTCCTTTCTGGTGAAAGTGAAGGTTCCCGAACTTTCAACACCCATGAGAAGTTCAGAGTATTTCTTGAACTTTGAATACTCCAGAAGTTTTTCAACCAGGTCTGCTCTTGGGTCCAGGAAATCCTCATCAAACTCTATGTTCTTTATGGGCAGCAGAAGCTGACTCTTTATCCATATAAGTTCAGCCGCCATTCTGTAAAAATCAGAAAGGTCCCTCAGAGCAAGTTCCTCTTCCTTCTTAATGTAGTCAAGGAACTGCTCCGTAATCAGAGAAACGGGAATATCATAGATGTTTATCTCGTTCTTATGGATTATATCCAGCAGAACATCCAGCGGCCCGTCATATCCGGGAACATGAAAATCAACTGCCATCAGCTGTTTTCAGCCTTCTCTTCTTCAGGTTTGAACATCTTTTCCCTGAGTTTTGAATCAAGCTCAGAAAGAAGCTCAGGATTGTTTTTCAGATAAGAGAGAGCATTGTCCCTACCCTGGCCTATCTTCTCTCCGTTGCAAGAGAACCAAGAACCTGTCTTCTCAATAAGTCCAAAACGAAGGGCTCCGTCAAGAATTCCTCCTGCATAGGAAATACCTTCATTGAACATGAGATCCAATTCAACCTTTCTAAAAGGAGGAGCCACCTTGTTTTTTACAATCTTTACCCTTACGCGGTTTCCCACATATTCATCAGAACCTTTTGAAATGGTTTCTATTTTTCTCACTTCCATTCTCACAGAACTGTAGAACTTAAGTGCATTTCCACCGGTGGTTGTCTCCGGATTACCGAACATGACACCTATTTTCATTCTTATCTGGTTTATAAAGATGATAGTAGTGTTGCTCTTTGCCAGTATACCTGTGAGCTTTCTCAAGGCCTGGCTCATAAGACGGGCCTGAAGCCCCATGTGAGAGTCTCCCATCTCACCTTCTATCTCTGCCTGAGGAGTCAGTGCAGCAACAGAGTCAACTACTATTATGTCCACTGCACCACTTCTAACCAGAGATTCAGCAACCTCAAGGGCCTGTTCTCCATTATCCGGCTGGCTTATCCACAGATCATCTGTGTTTACACCAAGCTTTCTTGCATAGGTTGGATCCAATGCATGCTCTGCATCTATAAATGCTGCTATGCCACCATTTTTCTGAGCCTCAGCAATAGCATGAAGAGCAAGGGTAGTCTTACCTGAAGATTCAGGACCNNNNCCCCTCGGGTATCCGCCAACTCCAAGAGCCTCATCAAGCAAAATGGATCCAGAGTGGATTACCTGAATATTCTTGGCAATTGCACTGTCTCCAAGCTTCATAAGAGAACCCTTTCCGAATTCCTTATCAATCTGTGCTCTTGCAGCTTCAAGAGCTTCCTGTTTATGTTTGAGTTCGTTTTCCAATGTCTCTTTGGTTTCTTTAGCCATAATAACTCCTAGTCTTAGAATAACTGGTCTGAGTCCAGACAAAGTGTCACCGGTCCATCATTCTCATACTGAACATGCATGTGTGCCCCGAAAACACCATGCTCTACATGGTATCCGAGGCTTCTGAGATGCGACATAAAAGCCTCATACAGTTCCTGAGCATGTTCAGGCTTACCGGCTCCGCTTAAAGAAGGCCTATTACAACCCTTTACACTCGCAAAGAGCGTAAACTGGCTTATGACCAGTATGCTTGCACCAATATCTGAAATACTTAGATTCATTTTACCGTTTTCATCGGTGAAAATCCTCAGTTTTGCTATCTTTTCGGCCATTTTTTTGCAAATATTCAGGTCATCCGAATCTGAAACACCCAGATAGACAAGAAGACCTGCTTCAATGCTGCCGGAAACTTCCCCGTCCACTCTTACGGACGCATCTTTAACCCTCTGAACCACAGCTCTCATTCTTTTCCAAAACCTCTTGAGATCCTGCTTACAAAATCAGCTTTGTCCTTGCTGGCAAAAAAGGCAGAGCCGGCTACAGCCACATCTATTCCGGCTTCTGATGCATCCACAATAGTTCTGTCACTTATTCCACCGTCTACAGAAATCAGGAAGTTTCTATTTCCTCTTATCTCAACAAGTCTACGGACCTTTTCCAAGGTATAGGGAATAAGACTTTGTCCACCAAAACCAGGGTTTACAGTCATGACAAGAACCAGATCCACTATGTCCAAGATTCCCTCAATCATAGATACCGGTGTAGATGGAACAATTGAGACTCCGGCTTTACAACCAAGGGTCTTTATCTGATTGATTGTCCTGTCAAGATGAACACATGCTTCGCTGTGAACTGTTATGGCCTGACAGCCTGCTTTTGCAAAATCCTCAATATGATTCTGTGGATCTCTCACCATGAGGTGGGCATCAAAAAACAAATCCGAATGTTTTCTAATATCAGCAATGAATTTTGAACCAAAGGTTATATTAGGAACAAAACTTCCATCCATCACATCCAGATGAACCCAAGGAGCACCTGAGGCCTTTATGTCAGCCAGCGCAATCCTTATCTCTGAAAAATCTGCAGAGAGAACAGATGGGGCAACAATTATTTTTTTATCCATGCCTCAATCATAGCAAATATGAGACAAAGTGTGAACTTTTTGTTTTTAGTTGATAAGAACCTATTTTTGATTTATTATTAAGACAGAACAAATTAATCCACGAACACCGAGCAGACTCACAGGTCTGCCCGATTTTGTTTGCCCTTAGGAAAAAGGAGTTTTATTATGAACGCAAAAAAAGTCAGAGAACTCATCAGTAATGAGCTTTGGAATACTACATCCACTTCACAGGTCAAAGCGAATGATTTTGCAAATCTTCAGACCATCATGAAAAAACTCAAGACTCAGGAAGACATGTCAGATTTCAGAGAACTCTGCCTTACAGCACTTGAAGATAAACCAAGAAGCCCTATTGTTCCTAGATTTCTTCTTACAGTGACAGGAAGACATCCTATTGATGATTCCTATATTATCTCTGTTTTTGAGGAGTATTATCAGGACAGCCGGTGGGATGACCTCATTTACATGGGAAATCTCATTCTTTCATTTAATGAGAGTTCTTATGTACTCAAAGTGCTCGCAGAAGCCTACTCATACACAGGACAGGAAGAGAAAAAAATAGAAACCTGGGAGTACCTGATCAGAATAGACCATCTAGAAACAGACGTATTCTACAGACTTGCTGACTACTACAGTGGCAAAGAGAATTATCCTGCAGCGCTCAACATGTACAAGCGTGTTATGCAGCGCCATATAAATGCCCAGGACATGGATAGTATTTCCAAAGCATGGCAGTGCATCTACCCATTGGATCATGAGAATTCATCATATCTCATCCAGATAGCAGGAAGAATTTCCAGAGTCATCTCTAAAGAAGCAGCGGAAACCTTCCTTACCCAGGTATATGCACATGATACCTTTGATAACAATTCCAAGATTCTTATTCTCAAGAAGATTCTTGAATACTCACCGGAAAACAAGACCGCCCTTGATCGGCTCATTGATATTTTCAGAACCAAATATGCTGACAATCCAAGACTTGAGTACTGTCTGAGTAACACAGGACTTCTACATAGCTACATGGATATAAATCTTGCAGTAGCTAACTTTGAAAAAGAAATTGGATTTGTTGAAGGTGCTTTTGCCATCCATTCAACCTGGGGTCTCGGAAGAATCAAGAAGATTGAGAAGGACGAGATGTACATTCAGTTCCTCAAGAAAAAAGACCTTCACAAAATGACCTGCAATATGGCCTTCTCAAGTCTTAAGATTGTGCCAAAACAGCATATTCTTGTCCTGAAGGCTGGAGCCTCCCCTGCTCAGATCAGAGACCACCTGATGGAGAACATTGAATGGGGTCTGAGAATGCTTCTTAACTCTTTCGGCGGTCAGGCCTCCTTCAAGCAGATCAAAGCCGAGCTTGTTCCTTCTGTACTTAAGGACGCAGAATGGACAACCTGGCAGGCCCAGGCAAAGAAGGAGCTTGCAAAGAATCCTTACTTCAGCATTTCTGATGATGCTTCTGATGTGTACGTACTCAGAGATACTCCTATCACATTTGAAGAGAAAACCCTTCAGATTTTCTCAAGAGAAAAGGACTTCTTCAAGAAGTATGCTATTGTCAAGGACTTCATTAATAAAAACGGTAGTACTGATAGTGAAGAATTCATAAAGATTCTTGACTATTTTGTAGATGAGGCAAAACTCAATACTGCAACTGGATTCTGTTCTTTCATTATCCTTGACAGATTCATAACAAAACAGAAAATGACATTCATCCATCTTGGAGAAACATTTGAGGAAAAGTATTCTTCCATGAGCAAGGATGGTATTAAAGAAATCTACTCTGAGATTACTGATTCTGAACTCAAAAGAGCCTTTGTTGAATACATAATGGAAACAGATGAAAAGTGGCAGTCAGTACTTGCCCAACTACTGAAAATCAGTCCGTCAACCAGCCTTATGGAAAACGTAAAGAACGGTCCAAGAAGAAAAATGATGACTGAGATTCTCTCAGACGCAGTGGACAACTACCAGTCTGATCCGGATTTCCTTCTCTTCCTTCTCAAGAACTGTTCTTCAGAAGAGTGGGAAAAGGCCTCTATTGATGAAGGAGAGCTTCTTACAATCTGTCTTCAGACCCTTATCTTTGTTAGCGGCAAGGTATCTCATAACGTTGATACGCAGGTCAACAAAGCAAGGCAGAAGACTCTTACTGATATGCTCTTCACAGACCAGATGATAGTTAAATATCTTGAGTCCTGTGAAACTCAGCAGGCAAAGAGAATCTTCTCATATGTAAGCAATGTTCCCGGTATAGAGGAAGAGAAAATCATAGGTATAAAGCACTTCATTCTCTCCAAAAGAAAGGATGCTGATTCTATCTTCACAACTGACTCAGAGCCTGTCACTCCTGCCAGAATGATTCCGAAAGGCTTCCTCTGTACAAGAGCTATGTTTGTTGCTAAGTCTGCAGAGCTTGAACATATTATGAATGTTGAGATACCAGAGAACTCAAAGGAGATTGGAGACGCAAGAGACCTTGGAGACCTCAGAGAAAACGCCGAGTATCAGTATGCTAAAGACAAACAGAAGAATCTCAACTTCATGATGAACAAGCTGACTGATGAGATAGATATAGCCAAGATTATAGAAAGTGACAATGTAGATACATCCTATGTTGAGTTCGGTACTAAGGTTGTCTTCCATGACAATATTGCGAACAAGGATATTACCTACACTATTTTCGGACCATGGGAATCAAATCCTGACAAGAACATTCTCAACTTCCAGGCTCCACTGGGACTTAAGATTTATAACATGCAAAAGGATGAGAACAGGAAGTTTGAGATTAACGGTGTTAAGATGGACCTCACGGTCAAATCTATTGAACTTGCGGATTTTGACTTAAAGTAAGCTTTTCAGCTTTCTTATTTCTGAAACGGCAAAGGGTCGCAAAGCGAAACCGGCCGTTTCTTTTTTTATTTCTGAAATATGAAACCATTTCAAAGAATAAAACTCATCCGGAGTGAAGGATGTAAGCTCAGAATCAACCCTGTAGAAAAATGTTTTCCAACTGAAGAAAGGCACGGAAAGAGTAAAAGAACCTATATATTCCCAACAACTGTCAAATCTGACACCTGTCTCTTCTTCAAACTCACGGATGGCATTTGATAAAACATCTTTATCTTTGGCTTTGTCAAAGCCACCTCCAGGGACACACCATGTTCTCATGAAAGGTTTTTTTGACCGCAGCCCGAGAAGCACCTTATCCTCAAAAACCAAACCTATACCAGCACCCCTATACGGAAACCTCATTTTACTGCAAGGCCTCCGTTTGCGTAGAAACGCTCCAGGTACTCATTTTTAAAACGCACAAAATCATTTGCCTCAATAGCTGCACGGACGCGTTTCATAAGATTATAAAGGTACTGAAGGTTGTGTTCAGTAGCCAGGATACTGCCGAGCATTTCATTTGCCTTGAACATATGTCTCATGTAGGCTCTGGAGTACTTTGTGCAGGCTGTACAATTACATGACTGTGATATGGGAGAATGATCAAACTCAAGGAAAGACTTTTTCAGATTCAGCATACCGTCATCCGTAAATACCGTACCGTGTCGACCCTCTCTGGTTGCAAGAACACAATCAAACAAGTCTATTCCGTTGTAAACAGCTTCAAGAATATAATCAACCGTTCCTATTCCCATTACGTATCTTGGTTTGTCATATGTCACTGCATCTGCAGTAAGACCAAGGAAGTACTTGTAATGCTCCTTGCTCTCCCCGACTGAAAGTCCACCAATAGCTATTCCAGGAAAATCCATATCAGAAATGGTTCTTGCGCTCTGAAGCCTCAAATCCTCGTAGAAACCGCCCTGCACTAT
>DBVL01000129.1:17747-21739 GCA_002308475.1 Spirochaetales bacterium UBA1265
TTTCCCCTGAAACTTCTTCCGGTAAGACGCCCAAGGCTATCTCTCCGGACTATTGCTCTCTCAGCCCAAGCATGAGTTACATCCATGGCCTTAAGTGTCTTGTTCCAATCAATTCCAGGCTCGGAGCAAACATCCAGTACCATTGCTATATCACTGCCTATCACCTGCTGAATATCAACAACCTTTTCAGGAGTGAATTCATGAGCAGATCCATCTATATGGCTTTGAAACTTTATTCCTTCCTCATATATCTTTCTTAAATCAGATAGTGAGAAAATCTGGAACCCCCCGCTGTCTGTAAGCAGATTGTGTTCCCATGCAGAGAAATTATGAAGCCCATCAAAGGTTTTAAGAACATCACAACCCGGCCTCAGGTACAGATGGTAGGTGTTTCCCAGGATAAGGTTGTATCCCATATCACTGACAGTCTTATGGTAAAGTCCCTTTACGGTGCCATTTGTACCAACAGGCATGAAAGCCGGAGTCTGAACAACACCGTGACCAAGGGAAAGAACACCTGTTCTTGCCTTGCAGTTGAGGTCTTTATGTTTCATTTCAAATATTTTCTCTGTCATTTTTTCCTCGTTGTAAAAATATAGATCAAAGCACTGAGGACAAGAATAACCATAAGTGGAAATACCGAGCCCATATAAGGTGCTATTATTCCCTGATCTGCCATCAGAGAAGACACAAGAAGGCACACATAGTATATAACAGCAACAGCCACAGAAGAAACAATACTCAAAAACAGTATATTTTTCTTGTATCTGTAGTTCATACTGCAGGCAATTACGGCAAAAACCAAGGGCATAAGATTCTCAAACAAGCGTTTATATATGGTTGTAGAAAGACTATTGTATTTGTCAGAATTAACAGCCTTCATGGAGGACGCATAGTCCAGGGCACTTATCAGGTCCATGGTCTCTATATCTGCTGAAGAGTTTCTGAACAACCTGGGTTTTATGGTAAACCTTTCTTTAAGAAGACTGTCATGGCTTTCCACTGAAACAACAGTCTCGTTAACTATGGTATAAACTGTTGCATCCTTTAAAAGCCAACACTCTTTTTCCTCTTCCCATGTAGCGGTAGAAGCATCAGTTCTGGTAAATTGCCCATCGTCCATGTTTTCTATGAGTACTACCCGAATCAGGGTTTGAGAATAATCAAAGTACTGAGCAGCATAAACACTATAGCCACTGTACATGTCACTTAAGGCAATGGCACTACTGTTTGCATTTACAGAAGAAGTATTTGTGGCATTCTCATACATGAGATTTCTTTTGTTCTCACATCTTAAAGCCACAGTCTCGCTCAAACCAAAACTAAAAAAACTGACACCAAGGCATGTAATCAGGCATACAGCTATTATCCTGAAATAGCTGACTCCTGAATTCAACAGGCATATAAGCTCATTCCTGGCATGAAGCATGGAAAGGAAATATGTAACGGAAAACAGAAATGCCGGACCCATGACCATTATCAGAGACTTGGGGAAATGAAGCAGAGTCATGATGAATATCCCGCTACCAGTAACTGAATTACTGACATAGGTATCCAACTTTGAGAAAAGATCTGCTCCAAGCATGATAAGAGCAGCAAGAGCTGCTGTGGCAAAGCCCACTTTGAGTATGGAAAACACTGTATAGTTTCTGATTATCTTCAATGCTTTCTCAGCCTCCAAAGCAACAGCAGTCCACAAACAAGAACCAGAAGATTAGGAGTCCATAAAAAGAAAGCAGGATTAAGGAAACTCATTATAGCTCTTGTATGCATGAAATAAAGGAAAAACCAATAAAAAGAAGCAACCAGAACTGACAGTCCAAATCCAGTCAGACGACCGTATTTTATCTTAAAAAAGGAGATAGGAAAGGCCATAAACACAAGGAAGGTACAGGCCAAAGACAAGGCAAACTTCTTGTTTAGTTCACTTAGATAGTATTGATAGTTGAAGTTTACTGGCTTATTATTCCTTCGCTCCACAAAGGTCCGAACATCTTCAATTATGTTTTTGTAATCAACTGAGTCTGGGTTTTCTTCAAGGGATACAAGGCCTATTCCTATCTTCTCCGCACTCTTCTCCAGAGAATTATTATAGTTGTTTTCCAGATTGACAGAATCCTTTGAGTAAAGCTGAACCAAATCATAAAGAGTACTTACAGACATCTGGGATGGGTTTAAAGAAAAACTGACACCTGAAGAGGAGCTCAAACTCAGATAGAGTGTCATATTCTGGGCTGTAGAGGCACTGTAGCTCTTTTTTGAGGAACTGTCAGTTATCAGGATTTTTGCATCTTTCAGCTCTATCTTATAGGTAAAGCTTTCCATATCCACAAGATCAATTGTCGCCTCAGAAGCAGTTATTGCATGACTGTCTGAGGAATTACAGCCATCATAGATGATTATATCTCTTATGACATCCCCATCAACTTCTCCGTTTGAAACAACTATGTCTCCGAACCTGACAGAACCATAATCCTCAAATTCCAGAGTCGGAAGCTTTTTCAAAACAGATACGTACAACTCTGCGTATCGTTCTGAAGTATAGGGTATCATTCTATCTGCAATAGCCAGTGTAAAAAAAGAGAAAACCATGGAGATAAGAATTATGGGCATGAAAATCCGGGTAAGGGAAATACCTGAGGATCTCATTGCTGTAATCTCGTTTGAAGATGAGAAGTTTCCTATCACCATAGAAGCCGAAGCAAGAGAACTGAACGGCATGGTATAAAGAAGAAATTGCGGAACAGATAAGATGACCAAGATCAGGACATCTCGGAATTCCACATTTTTAAGCAGGATTCTTTGGGCCAGAACAAGAATCTGGTTAACAAAAAAAATAAAGAAGAAGAAGGCAAAGGACACAATGAAGGAAAGAATATACTCCTTTCCCACATAGAAACTAAGCAGCCTGTAACTTCTTCTTTCCATCAGACACCCGTTGAACCAAAACCACCTTCTCCTCTTTCTGTATCATCGAGGGAAAGAACAGTTTCAAAAGACGCATTCTCATGTCTGGCTATCACCATCTGGGCAATCCTGTCGCCATCTTTGATTATAAAGTCAGTATCAGATAAGTTGATAAGGATGACCTTGATCTCTCCCCTGTAATCAGAATCTATGGTTCCGGGAGTATTTAAAACAGTAATCCCGGACTTTATGGCAAGTCCGGATCTGGGTCTTATCTGAGCCTCATAACCAACTGGGAGTGAAATTCTCAAACCCGTGGGGACAAGAACTCTCTGAAGAGGCTTTACGACCAGGGATTGGTCTTTAGCAAGGCAGGCGCAGATATCTGCGCCTGCTGCCTGTAAAGAGGAATACTGAGGGAGTCTTGCTCCTTCATCAAGCTGTATCTTAACCATACACTTTTCCATCTTCTCAGTCTTTAAACTCCTTTTTGAAAGGACGCTTTGAGTCATGACGTCTGGGCTTTTCACCTCTTGGTTCAGATTTGACCTCACCATCCGGATCAATGGCATCAATATAGGAAAGTGAAAGTCTTCCGCCTGTTCTATCAACCTCAATGAGTTTAACAGGAATGACCTGACCTACTGAAAGGACGTCTGATACATTCTCGACTCTTGTTCTTGCAAGCTTTGAAATATGGCACAGACCTTCCTTACCAGGAAGAATCTCAACAAAGGCACCGAAGTCCATTATTCTCTTTACAGTACCATTGTAAATCTTGCCTACTTCAGGCTCTTCAATAATTGCCTTGACCATTTCAAGAGCAGCCTGGACAACAGCTGAGTTCTTTCCATAGATGGTAACTGTTCCGTCATCATCAATATTCACCTCAGCGCCTGTTACCTGAGCTATTCCCTTGATTGTCTTTCCGCCTGTTCCAATAACAGCACCAATCTTATCCTCATCTACCTTGGTAGAAAGAATCTTAGGTGCGTACTTGTTTATCTCAGGACGTGGACCGGCAAGAGTCTGCTCCATAATTCCAAGAATGTGGTATCTGCCTTCCTTGGCCTGCTGGAGAGCCT
>DBVL01000082.1:0-177 GCA_002308475.1 Spirochaetales bacterium UBA1265
GAAAGCTTGAGGATGCTGTGGTTTTGACCAGGTCGTTCATAGATCTCTCCTGGCAGAAGAAGTTGAGAAAGATAAGAGTCATAACCGGTAAGGGTCTGCATTCTCCTGATGGAGAGGCCATTCTTAGACCGCAGATAATAGAAGTAATAAGAAACGACAGCCATGTCAGGGAGTTTG
>DBVL01000082.1:200-2622 GCA_002308475.1 Spirochaetales bacterium UBA1265
CCTCCTGCCTCAGAAGGCGGAAGTGGGGCTGTTGTGATAATCCTAAAGGAAAATAAATAAAAATTATTCCTTATTCGGAAGACTAAAGAGGTATACATATGAAAAAATCAGTTTTAAAAGAATATGCCAGGCTCATAGCTGTTAAGGGCCTGAATGTCCAGAAGGGACAGGATGTTTGGATCCGCTGTGATCTGGACCAGCCTGAGTTTGTTCAGATGGTTGTGGAGCAGTGCTACAAGTGTGGAGCCAAAGAAGTNNCGTGTTGAGTGGTCTTATCAGAGTTTGGCCAAGCTTCATTTCCGCTACAGGAAGACTTCAGACATGGGTAAGTTCAAAGTCTGGGAGGAGGAGAAGCTCAAGTATCAGGCTGAGGTCATTCCATGCCGTCTTTTCCTTGAGAGTGAGGATCCGGATGGACTTAAGGGAATAAACCAGAAGAAGATGGTAGATGTACAGCGCATGCTCTATCCTGTGGTGAAGAAGTATAGAGATACATGGGAGAACAAGGACCAGTGGTGCATTGCAGCTGTTCCTGGAGAGAAATGGGCTAAAAAGCTCTTCCCTGAGCTCTCAAAGAAAAAGGCTGTTGAAAAGCTATGGGAAGCCATTCTTTTCACATCCAGAGTCACTGAAGACTCCGTCCAGTCATGGAAGGAACATAACGAGGATTTGAGAAAGAGATGTGAGTACCTTAATTCTCTTGGTCTGGAAGAGCTTATCTACAAGTCTTCCAACGGCACTGATTTCAAGGCCGGATTGATAGAGAAAGGCTGTTTCCGCGGTGGAGAGGATAGAAGCCTTCAGGGGTATTGGTTCAACCCGAATATTCCGTCAGAGGAGTGTTTTACTACTCCAATGAGGGGAAAGGCTGAGGGAATAGTCTATGCCACAAAACCGTTGAGCTATCAGGGTCAGCTGATAGAGAACTTCTGGATCAGATTCAAGGACGGCAAGGCCGTTGAATGGGACGCAGAGAAGAACGCTGAACTTCTTACAAAGATGATTACTATGGATGAGGGCTCTGCCTACCTTGGAGAATGTGCCCTTGTACCATATGATTCTCCAATCAACAACTCAGGTATTCTTTTCTATAATACCCTGTTTGACGAGAATGCAACCTGTCACCTTGCTCTTGGTCATGGATTCCAGGACTGTATTCAGGGCTATGAGGATATGAGTCTTGAGGAGTGCAGGAAGCTTGGTGTGAATGATTCGATGATTCATGTTGACTTCATGATAGGAAGCAAGGATCTGAGCATAAAGGGCAAGTGCCGTGACGGACTTGTGGTAGATATCTTCAAAGATGGAAACTGGGCGTTCTGATGACTAAAGTTCTTGTTGGTATGAGTGGAGGAATAGATTCCTCAGTTGCTGCCTGGCTTTTGAAACAGCAGGGATATGAGGTTACCGGGGTCACCATGGCTATCTGGAAGGAGGGCAGGGAGTTCCACGGGGACATGAATGCAAATGCCTGCTTTGCCCCTTCTGAGACCAAGGATCTGGAGACAACAGACCGCATCTGCAGAAGCATAGGTATAGAACATAAGGTTCTGGACATCTCTGAGCTCTATGAAAAGGTTGTTCTTGGGAATTTCAGAACAGAATATCTGGATGGTAGAACTCCCAATCCATGTATCTGGTGTAACCAGAAGATTAAGTTCGGAGCCATGGTGGAAAGAGCCAGGGAAGAAGGCTTGGAGTTTGATTACTTTGCCACCGGGCACTATGCGAGAATAGAGAAGCAAGACAACGGCAGGTATGCTCTTTTAAGAAGCAAGGACCTGTCCAAGGACCAGAGCTATTTTCTTTACAGATTGAGCCAGAAACAGCTCTCCGAAACTCTTTTTCCCCTTGGTGGCATGACAAAGACAGAGGTCAGAAAGATAGATGTCTCTCTGGGTTTTCATCCTGAAGGCATGACAGAAAGCCAGGACTTTTACAGTGGTCCTTATTCCGATCTGCTGGATGTACAGCCAAAACCCGGAAATATAGTGGACCGAAATGGTAAGGTGCTCGGAAGGCATGATGGGGTCTGGAACTACACCATAGGACAGAGAAAAGGTCTTGGGATAGGCGCGGAAAGACCTCTGTACGTAACTGAAATAAGAGTAAAAACCAATGAAGTGGTTGTAGGCTTTGAGGAAGAAACCAAGGATGTGTCCGTAACCGCCTCCCAGGTGGTTTGGGGAGCTGTAGATGCTATTGAAGGTGAGATTGAGGCTCTGGCCAAGATAAGAAGTGCCGGTCCTGCAATGGAGTGTAAGGCTTCTCTTACTGAAGATGGCAAAATAAACTGTGTATTTAAAAATCCTGTCAAGGCTGCAACGTGCGGACAGTCTCTTGTGGTCTATGATGGTGACAGGGTCCTGTGTGGAGGAATAATAGAATCAAAGGAGAGGCTGGGCCTATAAACTCACACTTT
>DBVL01000031.1 GCA_002308475.1 Spirochaetales bacterium UBA1265
TATTGTTTGAAAGTCGTTTTATGATAAAATAAAGACACTAAATTAATAAGGAGGTTTGTGCAAATGACAACTCACGAGGAATTAGTTCAGCTTTTTGAAGCATATGTCTCTGAAAACCAGAAGTTCACTGAAAAGGGCGTTAAGGCTTCTGCTTCCAGAGCCAGGAAGGCACTTGCAGATATCAGCAAACTTACAAAAGTCAGACGCTCCGAAATTCAGGAAACTAAGAATAATATGTAATTTCGGCTTTTTGCATTGACGGGACTGTTTATGGGAGCAGTCCCGTTTTATTTTTTATGGCTGAAGAGCCTGCTCTCCGCCTCTCATCCATCTTACACCCAGATAACAGAACGGGGTGTCCAGCAAGGCAAAGGCAACCTTGAAAAGCCAGTAGGGAATTATAAGGGAGAAGACAAAGGATACTGTGTATTTCTCAGTCAGATGGTAGAAGGCTATGAAATCGAAGATGGTTGTATCTATGAACTGGCTTATTATGGTTGAGAAGTTGTTTCTTATCCAAAGGTATTTGCCGTGAGTCACTTTTTTCCAAGTGCTGAATAGAACCACATCCAGCTTCTGGCTGATTATGAAGCTGATTATGCTTGCTGCCGTCATTCTCATGGAAGAACCGAAAATAAGCTCATATTCTTTCTGCATGCCCCAAGTCTGATTCGGTTTCATTCTTATGAAGAGGAAACTGAGGCAGAACATGAATACAAGCATGATTGTGGCCATGTTGACAAAGTGTTGGGCTTCTTTTTCTCCGAAGACTTCTCCTACTATGTCAGTTATGAGGAACAGCACCGGTACAAGAAGTATACCCACTGAGACCCGGACCCCGAGGATAGTTGTTATCTTGCTTCCCAGTGTATTCACAATAATCATGGAGGCAATAAAAAGGGCAAAGAGAAGGTCTCTCTTGCCAAGATTCTTTTCGTTGATTTTTTCCATAAGTCAAATCATAGCCACAGAGAATGAAATGCTCAAGTCCGGGAGCTTGGGCTCTGTTGCAAATGAGGGTTTTTTAAGTTATCTTTTCCATATTGGTTTGATTTTAATTAAAAGTGAATATAGATAGATGAAATGGATTGCAAGACAGAGCAGCCAGACAGATATAGGGCTGCTGCAGGAAAGGCTCAATCTTGATCTTGTTTCTGCAAAAATCATGTCAGGGAGAGGGGTCTCTGACGTGGAAAGTGCCAGGTTCTACCTGGAAAATGACGTATCTTTTCTTCATAATCCCTTCCTGTTTGAGGATATGGAGACTTTCTGTGACCGTATTCTTGAGGCCGTTGAGTCCAATGAGAAGGTCAGGGTCTTTGGTGACAGGGATGTTGACGGAATAACCAGCACTGCCTTGATGGTGCTTGAACTCCGCCGGCTGGGTTTGGATGTCTCTTATACCCTTCCGATGGGAAACGAACCATATGGAGTTACAAAGGAAAAGATTGATCAGGCCGTCTCTGATGGAGTGACCCTTGCGGTTACTGTTGACTGCGGAATCTCTTGTTTTGATGAGATAGACTATGCCAACAGCAAGGGACTGGATTTTCTTGTTACTGACCACCATATAGGAAAACTTCTGCCTCCTGCAGTGGCGGTGATAGACCCTAAGATTGAGGGCTCCGGATATCCATTTGCCCATCTGGCAGGGGTTGGTGTGGCGGCCAAATGCATATGGGCATTGCGCTTTGCCATGACTCCGTTCTACAAAGAGCGTTTTTTGCTTCTTCATGCATATCCGGGAAAAGAGACTGTGATAATTGAAGCCGCCATGCTTGAGAATCTGATTGAGACAGCCAGAGTCTCGGAAGAGGTTGTGCCCGGTGTGCTGCCTGCAGAGAACAGCCGTTTGCTCAAATTCCTCTCATGTGGTTTGCCAATTATGGTTCTTGATTCACAGACTGAGCTTATCCAGATGAAAAAGGCTTTTCCAAAAGCAGATATACAGCTGCAGGATCTAAGACCCCAGTTTGATGAATCCCTCCCGTCTGTAAGGTCAAGAAGCCTCTTTGAATTAAGCTCCATAAGCCGCTTTGGAAGGTACAGTAACTCAAGGAGTGAACTGGATACTCTCATAGGTCTGTTTTCTGCCTATGTGAGAGCAACAAATCCTTTGCTTTACAAGGACTACAGAACCCTCACTGACTTGGTTGCCCTAGGAACCATAAGTGACCTCATGCCTATGACGGATGAGAACAGAATCCTGGTTAAAAACGGGCTGAAGGTCATGGAGGAAGGATGCCGTGAAAACCTTGTGCCCTTTCTATCCATGCAGAACCTTACAGGTAGGGCTATCTCAGCTACAGATGTGAGTTGGAATGTATCTCCTCTGATGAATGCTGCCGGAAGGCTCGGTAAACCGGATGTGGCTGTAAGTATGCTCCTTTCCAAATCCGGAGTAGAGGCCTTTGATCTGGCAACAAAACTTGTGCAGATGAATGATGAGAGAAAAAAGCTCGGAGAAAAAACCTGGGAGAGAATCTATCCTTCTGCAAAGAAGAGCTATGAACAGTTCGGAACCAAGTTTGTTGTGGTTAACGACAAGGAGATTCCAAGAGGGTTGACTGGAATAATTGCCACTAGGTTGAATAAGACCTTCAATGCTCCCTCTGTTGTGATAACAGAGCCTGAGGAAGGCAGAAGTATAGGATCCATGAGAAGCTCTAACGGTTTTAACTGCCATGACTTCTTATCTGGATACGTGGAACTCTTTGATGATTTTGGAGGACATGCATACGCAGGAGGATTTTCTTTGAAGACGGAGAACGTCAGTGAGCTTCTCATCAGGATTTCTGAGGATGCTGACTATCTTGACTGTCCTCAGGAGGAAGAGCCTTCAGTGGAGTATGATGCTGCTCTTACTCCTCTTCAGTTCACTCCCGGCATTCTCTCTCTTGTCAGCCGGTTTGAGCCTTATGGGGAGGAGAACCCGCCACTGGTGTTCATGATTAGTGGAGCCCATTTGAAGGGTCTGTCACTTATGGCAAACCAGAAGGACTCCGCCGCAGCGCACCTGAGATTCAACCTTGAGTATGGTTCTTATGTGTGGTCCGCTGTGTTTTGGGGTGCCGGCCCCAGGGTTGGAGTAGATTTTGCAGACGGAGAGAGTGTTGATGTTGTGTTCCGGGTTGGTAGGAACTACTATAGAAACCAGGAATCCATCCAGCTGACTGTTCTGGATATGAGAAGGCATTGATGAAGAAAACAGCACTTATCATTCTGTTACTGTCCCTTGTTTGTTCTTTTGCCTGGTGTGTGGATACGCCAGAGTACTATGATTCTTCCTACATGCTCGATCATTTTTTCCATCTGGATGGGAATCAGGGTTTTGATGAATCCTATCTGGAAAATACCAAGATCAGCATAATGTTTGTTGACAGTGGAGATGTTCTTTACCAGTGGTTTGGACATTTGGGTGTACTGGTTGAAACCAAAGACACCCCTGCTGTTCTTTACGATTATGGAAGGTTTGAGTTTGGCCCTGATTTTTATCTGAACTTTGCCATGGGTAGACTGTGGTATAAATGTGTGGCTTCCTATGCTTTTTATGAGCTTTCTGTTGCTGCTCAAGCAGACAGAGATGTATATGTGAAAACTCTTGATCTGACAAACGAAGAAAAGGCTGCCGTACTTGCTTTTTTGAATACCAACAGCAGCAAAGAGTACAACACCTATCTCTACCACAACTACAAAGATAACTGTTCAACAAGAATCAGAGATCTTTTTGACCGGCTGACAGATGGCAGTTTCAAGGCCGAGATGGAAAGTCGTCCGGCACGTACTTACAGAGAGATGGCAAATATGGTTCTGTGCAGGAACATACCGGTTCTTTGGGCTTTGGATTTTCTGCAGGGAAGAAACATAGATCTGGAGCAGACCTATTGGGACCAGATGTTCCTGCCTGTGGTGTTCTTTGACGCTCTTGAAGGGCAGAGTGAACAAATCATAAAATCTGAAAACCCTAATGCTCGTCCTTCTATTGCCTCAGAACCTGTGAACTACACATTTAAAGCTGCTGTTGTTTCTTTTTCTCTGGGATTACTCCAACTTGCTCTTGTGTACATGAGAAGGAAGAATGCCTTTTTCAGGATAACAGGTACAGTTTATACTTTTGCCCTCCATCTGGTTCTTGGAATACTGGGAACTGTTCTGTTTTTCATGATGTTCTTCACTCTCCATGACTATACTTTCCTTAATGAGAACATCCTCTTCCTGAATCCAGTCATGCTCGTTCTATCATTCCTGGCTTTAAAACCTTTAAAGCACAGAAAAGCGCTCAGGACAGCATACGGAGTATTTATCTCAGTCATTCTTGTGCTGATTCTTATGAAGCTGATTCTTCCGGCTTTATTGATCCAGAATAACTGGCCTCAGATTGTCTCTATCTTGATTTTCTATATTTTCAATTTTGTTGCAATTTGTTGCGTCAGGGAGTAGAATCTCTTTTAGGAGTAAACAAATGGCAAAAATTGTAATTGCACTTGGCGGAAACGCACTTGGAAACACACCGGCCGAGCAGCTTGAACTTGTCAGAGAAACTGCAAAACCGATTGTTGACCTCATTCAGGATGGAAATGAAGTTGTAATAGCTCATGGAAACGGTCCACAGGTTGGAATGATAAATCTTGGAATGTCTGCTGCTGCAGAGGCCAAGGCCATTAAGTCCGACATGCCTTTCCCGGAATGTGGAGCCATGAGCCAGGGATACATAGGGTATCACCTTCAGAATGCTATCGGTAATGAACTTGTAAGCCGTTCTATAAAAAAGGAAGTTGCAACAGTTGTTACCCAGGTTCTTGTTGATGAGAATGACAAAGCTTTCCAGAATCCTACCAAACCTGTAGGTTCCTTCTATGACAAGGAGACTGCAGAGAGAATTGCAAAGGAAAAAGGATTTGTCATGGTTGAAGATGCAGGACGTGGTTACAGACGTGTTGTGCCTTCTCCAAAACCCATAGATGTTATTGAATCAACAGCAGTCAAGGAGCTTATCAGAGGTGGTTGTGTAGTAATCACAGTCGGTGGTGGTGGAATTCCTGTTATTAGGAAGAACGGCCTTCTTTACGGAACACCGGCAGTTATAGACAAGGACTTTGCTTCTGAGAAACTTGCAGAGATCATAGATGCTGATCTTCTTGTCATTCTCACGGCTGTACCTAAGGTAGCTATCAACTACAGAAGGCCGGATGAGAAGTGGCTGTCTTCCATGACAGTTGAGGAGGCTGAGAAGCTTTCTGCTGAAGGACAGTTTGCTCCAGGATCCATGCTTCCAAAGGTTCAGGCCGCAGTCATGTTTGCAAAGAGCAAGAAGGGTAGAAAGTGTATAATCACATCTTTGGATAAGGCTAAAGAAGCTCTTGCTGGAGAAACAGGAACAGTTGTAAGCCTTTGATAATCAAAGCATGCCGCTTGAGATTGTCTTAAGCGGATATCTGCAAAAAGCATTTACATAGCGCAGGAGTGTCTGGATTAGGCGTTCCTGCGCTGTTTCATATAGCTGTACTGAAAGAGCTTCCTCAAAGCTCATTTTCTGTGTGTAAATCAGGTATTTTCTGGATCCCGGGAGCAGGACTATTGACTCTGTATCCGAGCAGTTCCGGCATACCGGGCTCATAAGGGACGTGGAGAAATAGAGAACTTCATTCTCTGGCAGGACTCTTGAACATGAAGGACACTCGGTGAGTTCTGCAGCTGTCCCACTTATGTTTAATAATTTCCATGTGTAATCAATAAGTATCTTTCTTCTGTTTTCAGGTGTCTTTTCAAGAGCTAGAAGAGCTGAAACCAGCAGGTTGTAGACCATCTGTGGGGTGTCTGTTTTGATTCTTGTGACAGTCTCACAAAAATAAGAAGCAGTATAGGTTGCCTCTATATCCGTATTTATGTTCTGAGGAAGGAACAGACAGTCCTCCTCTATGATTGAGTATTCGTTTTTTACGGGATTATGGTAAACTTGGAAATCTCCCACTGAGAACAGCGGAGCAAGTGAAGATTTCTTTCCCTTCCTTCCGCCGTAAACAGTGGCGTAGATAAGCCCGGATTCGGGTGAAAAAAGGGAGACACTTTTGTGAATGTCTCCCAGTGGTTTTACTGAGGTTACAACTGCACGGACCTTAAGGTTTCTTTCCATCTTGAAGAGATTATAGAAGGTAAGGGACCTTGAAGTTGTGAGCCTGATAGACTACAAAGGTCTCAACATCCGAGACCTCTGAGATTTTACTTAATTCAAACTTAAAGAAGTTCAGAAGGTTCTTGTCTTCGTCTGAGCTGGTTACCAGATGGACTATAAGGTCAAATCTCCCGGTAACAACTACAGCAGAAATAACACCTTTAAGATTCATGAATTCCTTTGCTTTCCTCTCAAGATCCATGGTCTTGAGCTTTATGCCCATGATTACAACCTGCATCTCAGGAATGGTCTGCGGATCAACCAGGGCAGAGATGGAAAGGATGTTTTCCCTTATCATCTGATTTACTCTGGCTCTTACAGTGTTTTCCGTAACTCCAATTTCCTGTGCTATCTGGCTGAAAGGCTTTCTTCCGTCTTCTTTAAGTTCCCGGATGATTGTCTTATTTGTCTCATCTAGTTTCATCATCAGATTTTGCCTTCATCCTTAAGAGATTTTATAGTGTCACAGATCTCATCACCTATTCTGAGAAGATTCTCTACACTGTTGGCTCCGACATGTGGAGTAAGAGTTACCTTTTCAGCCTTGAGAAGAGGGTAGTCCTCTGCCGGTGGATCTGAAGGGTAGACATCAGCACAGTACCAGGATACCTGACCTTCATCAAGAGCTTTGACCATGGCATCTGCGTCAACAATTGCTCCACGGGCAGCATTTATGATCACTGGCTTTCTGTTCATGATTGAGAAAAGCTTCTCACTGAACATACCACGGGTTTCATCTGTCAAAGGCATGTGGATGGAAATGAAGTCAGCATCTTTTACAGCGTCTTCAACTGATGGAACGAGCTCTGCAACTGCAGATGAATTTACGTATTTATCATAGGCAACTACTTTCATTCCGAAAGCCTTTGCTCTTTCAGCAACCTTTGTTGCAATGTTTCCAATTCCGAGAAGACCAAGAGTCTTTCCGTAAAGCTCTGTTCTCTTCAGGTTCTTAAGCCACTGGCCTTCCTTCATGCCTTTGTCGTAGGCACAGATGTGGTTTGGTGCACTGAGCATAAGAGCAAATGTGAGTTCTGCAACGGCAATTGAGCTTGCTCTTGGAGTGTTTCGTACAATTATACCCTTTGATTCAGCGTAGGTCTTGTCAATGTTGTCAATTCCAACTCCTCCGCGGATAATCAGTTTGCAGTTCTTTGCTGCATCAATGTACTCTTTGTTGCAGATTGTTTTTGCTCTTACAAGAATAACATCTGCCTCGCAGGCTCTTGCTTTATCTGTTGTGACCTCACCAAAGGCCTTGAGTTTGTTTTCAAGGGATGAGTCAAAAGCATCAGAAATGAGAATAAGCATATAATACTCCTTGACTCCGGAATTCCAGAGATATTTTTATTCTAACATAAATTTATGTTGAGTCAAATTTTTTATTTGATTATTAACGTAATCAAAAAAAATCATTAAATAGATTTGTGAAATCTTAAAAGATATTGCATTTAAGCCTCATAATCCTTTGTATTTGGCTAACAGGCGGTAAACATGATAGAATAAGCCTTATCACGGGGGTGTTCATGCAGAATCTCGAAACCACTTATATGGGTCTTAAAATCAAAAATCCACTTATTCTCGGCAGTTCTTCTCTTTCAGAAAACGCTGATGGTGTTAAAAAGGCAGAAGATGCCGGCTTTGGAGCTGTGGTACTCAAATCTATTTTTGAAGAACAGATAATATCTGAGACAAATGCAGATATCAATGGCGCAGAAGGTTTCAACGGCCGGAATGATTATCTGGATGTTTTTTCATCAGTAACCAAAGAACGCTATCTGGAAAAGTATCTTGATCTGGTATCAAAGGCCAAGAAGGCTGTGGATATTCCGGTTATAGCTTCCATAAACTGCACTTCAGAGTCTGCATGGCTTGAATATGCAAAAAGATTTCAAGACTCTGGAGCAGATGCGCTGGAGCTTAACTGCTATATTATGGCAGGAAACGCCAAGCTTAGCGGAGATCAGATAGAAAAGCAGTATTTTGAAGTGGCAGAAAAGACAAGACAGATCATCTCTCTTCCACTTTCCATTAAACTGTCATGGCACTTCACTTCAATTGCTAATGTTGTGAAAAAGTATTCCGATCTTGGGTATGACGGAATTGTCATGTTCAACCATTTCTTCAGACCGGATATTGATATTGAGAAGGTTTCTGTCTGTTCAAGCCGCTTCATCCAGCCAAAGGGAGACTATTCGGAAACACTCCGTTGGACAGCCATGATGAGTGGAGAGATCAAAGCAGACATCTGTTCTTCCACAGGAATCAGAGACAGTGAAACTGCCATAAAGATGCTTCTTGCCGGTGCTAAGGCTGTGCAGATGACTTCTGCTGTATACCAGCAGGGTTATGAGGTTGCAGGTAAGGTCGCTTCAGAGATATCAGAATGGATGGAGAGACATAACTACAGCAGTATAGGTGCTTTCAATGGCCTTCTTGCCCAGGAGAAGATTGAGAATCCTCAGCGTTGGGAAAGGTCTCAGTATATGAAGGTGAACAGGTTCTGATATGCATATTGAATATGAAGAAGAATTCAGAGATATAGCTCCTTATGAGGGAGAGGATTTTGAGCAGGCCGTGGAGAGGTTGAGGAACTATCCGCAGTTTACTGACAACTTCATGGACCTCATTTCTCGACACTCAAGGATTGTAAATAAGTGGAAGTCATTTCACTCCAAGAATATTCTCAGGAACGAACTTCAATATGTTAAGAATTATGATGAGTTTCAGAAAAACATAACCAGTGATGTTTTTCTGAGCCTCATAGTTTCTTCCAGTATAGATGAGTTTACCTTTGATGGGATACAGGAGCTTGATGATAAGCCTCATATCTACATTTCCAACCACAGAGATATAGTTCTTGATACAGCTCTTTTGGATCTGGCTTTATATGAGAGTAACCGAACCCTCTGTGAGATGGTCATAGGAGATAATCTCCTTGTAAACCAGTTTGCAACTGATCTTTTCAAAGTCAATGGTGCCATAACTGTCAAGAGAACCGCCAGCTCCGCAGCAGAACTCAGAAAAGAGACTCTCAGACTGAGTCGTTATATGCTCTATGCACTGCTTGAGAAAAAGAAGTCTCTGTGGATAGCACAGAAGAGTGGAAGATCAAAGGATGGTGTGGATAATACCAGCACTGCTATTCCAAAGATGCTCTACCTTGCCGCCAGAGAACAGAAAATGTCATTCTCAGACTTCCTTAAGGAGGTTTCCATTGTTCCTGTGTCCATCAGTTACCAGTATGATCCCTGTGATGTTTCCAAAGGTCAATCGGAGATCCGCAAGCTTAAGGCAGAGGGGTGTTATGATGTCTACAAGAAGAAAAAGTATCAGGACATACTGGAGCTTGTCAGAGGCCTTAGGCTGTACAAAGGAAATGTCCATATTCAGGTCTGTAAGCCGCTGGACAGCAGTATTACAAATGCAAATGATGCTGCTCGAGAGATAGACAGGCAGATTCATTTGAACTACAGACTTTGGGATACCAACTACTACTGCTATGACATGGTGAACAACAGTACTGAGTTTGAAGAATACTACAAGGATATGAACACAAAGAAGTTCAACAGGAAGTACAAGAAATTCAACCAGGAAGTTGTTGATTATGTCTATAGGGAATATGCAAACCCGGTCTCTTCATTCCTCAACGAGAAAAATGCATAAGAGAGTTCTTGTTTCAGTCTTTTTGGTGGCCTTTATTCTCCTGGTCTCCTCTTGTGAGAGAGAGGACCTGAAGATCACTGCCACCATGGTTGAACCTTATGCCGTGAGAGAAGAAAACCGCATGGGTCTTTGTCTCTATTTTCTCACTGCAGATGAGAAAGACAAGTTTAAAGAGATGCAGATAACTGACCCGTCAGGTTTTTTCACTTGGACTGTGGAAGTCAAGGAAACAACATTCTCAAAGGTCCGTTATAAAGGCTCTTCAGATATAGTCATGCCCGAGAACACAGCCCTCCCTGCAGGACAGTGGAGATTGAAACTCATCTCAGAAGATGGGAGGGTGGTAGAGAGTACTTTTACAGTGTCCTGGTTTGACCTGGAAGGGGCTCTTGAACGCACCGTAAGTGGCTATGATGAAGTGTCAAATCTGACAATCATCTGATCAGACTATCCTTCCTACAGCCTTGTACAGTTCCTCTTTTGTAATTTTGAATGTAAAGCTTCTTCCGTGCGGGCAGAGCATCTGGTCCAGATTAAAAACTTTTTCAATCAAGGCTCTGGCAGTAATGGAATCAAGAACATCTCCAGCCTTAATGGCAGCGTGGCAGGCTATTACTGCAAATAGGCCCTTGCGGGCGCTTTCAACGTCTCCCGTAGCTGTAGTTATATACTTTACTATCTCTTCCTCGTTCTTTCTGCATACTGCGGGAACACTGATCATCTCCCATTGCATACTCTTGTTTCTCACCAACTCAACGCCGAACTCCCTGTAGATGTAGCTGTTCTCAAGAAGAAAGTCATCTGTGCTTCTGTCTGTATCAAAGACGTATGGAAGCATAAGAGGTTGTACATCTTTAAGTTCCCTTATCTCATCATAGAGAATTCTCTCATGTGCAGCGTGCTGGTCTATGAACAGCAGCTCTTCTCCAGTCTCAACAACAAGAAAAGTATTAAAGACCTGGCCTATATAACGCCATGTCCTCTCTTCATGAGGCTTTTCCTTTTCCGGTTTCTCTACTTCAGGTTTTTTTGAGAGTACCGTCTTTGCCGCCTCAAACCATTTTGGATCTGGTCTGAAAGCCGGAGCAGTTGGTGTGGTAGGTGTAGTCTGTGTATACACAGGTTTGTACACAGGCTTTTGGATTTGGGGTGTCTCTTTTTCTCCAAGATCTACACTGTCAAAGAAGCTTTCCTGCTTCTCCATCAGGTTCTTGTATGTGTTTTCAGAACGATTATACAGATAATCTCTGATCATACTGGTCAGAAGAGCATATACTGTGCTCTGGTTCCTGATCTTGCACTCGCGTTTTGAAGGGTGGATGTTGAAATCCACAAGGGTAGGA
Organism: Spirochaetales bacterium UBA1265; assembly: GCA_002308475.1. Taxonomy (GTDB): domain Bacteria; phylum Spirochaetota; class Spirochaetia; order Sphaerochaetales; family Sphaerochaetaceae; genus UBA1265. Next base: position 11,182 of record DBVL01000031.1, read on the forward strand.
CTGTCCTCTATGAAGAGGCAGAAGAACGGAAAAGCTCCCCCGGGAAGAGCTGCGGAGTAGGCGTTTGTTATGGCCGTTGCCAGAGCATAATTGTCAACAATCCTGTTGTTTACAAGAATCTTTATCTGCGTTCTGTCTCTTTTGTAGCAATCAGGAGTAGAGAAGACCAAATGTAGCCTTATGGGGTCTGCTTCTCTTGTAAGTTCAACAAGTGAGCTTTTTACAAAACTTCTGTCCTGAGCGAATATATCTTGAACCCTTTCAAGCTTGCTCTGCTTTGGGAGGCGGATGAAGAGTTTTCCGTCTATGAAGAGCAACAGTTCCACATTTTCAAATCCAAGGGCCTTCTCAAGGAATACTTTCTTGCAGTCTGCGGCTTCTGAAGTGGGTCTTCTTAAAAACTGCTTTCTTGCAGGAATATTCTCAAAGAGGTCTTCCATGATGACAGAGGTGCCCTCAATAACTGAGCCAAGTCTAACTTCTCCAAGTATTCCGTTATTGCAGCAGAGGCTGCATCCGGAAGATTCAATGGTGAGAATAGAGCAAGAAGCTATGCTGCTCAGTGCTTCTCCTCTGAAGCCAAGGGTTCTGAGAGCGAACAGGTCATCCAGTGTGGCTATCTTGCTGGTGCAATGCCTTTCAAAAGCAAGTGGCAGATCTTCTTCTGGTATACCACTTCCGTTATCTGTAACACGGATGCTTTTTATGCCGCCTTCCTCTATATAGACACTGACCTTTGTGGCTTGGGAATCTATGGCATTGTCAAGCAGTTCCCTGAGGACTGAAGAGGGTTTATCTACAACTTCTCCTGCTGCAATTCTTGATGCAACAACACTGTCAAGCCTTCTGATCATTGGAATCTCTCCTTATCCTGCATTCAGAAAAATCATGAGCGTTGAACACATGCTCTCTGGCTAGCTTATCCAGCTTAACTATATCTTTAACAATAGGTTTAATCAAAGCTCTTATATTTGTCTGGTCATAAGGACAGACAGGCTTGATTACAGGCAGATCATAAACCTCTGCAAGTCTTCTGGTTGCGCTTTCATGGACTTCAATCATGGGCCTGATTACGTACAGTTTTCCTTCAAAGAACTCCTGAACAGGGTTCATGGGTGCAAATTCAGAGCGGAAGAAGAGGTTCATGATGGTTGTCTCCACCAGATCATCAAGATGGTGTCCCATGGCAATCAGGCGTATTCCTGTCTCTTGAGCAAGAGTGAATAGAATTCTTCTTCTGTTTCTGGCACAGAGGTAGCAGTTGAACTCTCCATCAAATGAAGTGGGAAACTGCTTTTCATCCTTAATCTCAAAATCTATCCCCAGATCCTCAAAGTACTGTTGGAGACGGCCTCTGTATTCTTCAGGAATAGGGTGCTCAATCCAGTTAATCATCAATGCTTTAAGTTTGTATCTGATAGGTAGCCATTTAAGACGCTGGGAGAGAGCCAGAGCCATGGCCAGGGAGTCCTTTCCTCCGGATACGGCAAGAAGAACGGTCTCTCCTTCCCTTATCATGTCAAAATCATTGATTCCTTTTCCCGTCTGCTTAATGAAGCGCATGACCCAGGGGTCCATGTTGCCTTCAATTATGTTTCTGTATGAAAGCTTTTGGGGTTCATAGGGGCTGATTATCAGATCTTTTTTGCTCATCTTCAGAACTTTCCTTCAAAGGGTGTATAGACTCTTACTTTTCGGAGTGTCTTGGTGAAAGCATAAGCAACTGAGGTCTCTGAGAAAAGCTCGTCTGCCTGAGAAAACGCTCTGGCTTTTCCATCTGTACCTATGATTGCTATATCTGTTTCAAAAGAGATTCTCTCCGGAACATCTACTATTATCTCATAGCTTTCGCACTTTGCTGGAGCTAGGGAAGCAGCCTTGCTTTTGAGCTCTTCCAACTCTTGTTCACTGAGGTCTCCAGGACACTGACGCTCACAGTTTGTGTTGTACAGCAGTCCTTGAGATGAGAGCTTTACCAGTTCAAAGGGTTTGTAGTTTTTGGAATCACAGAGTTTCAGAAACTCATTGTCATCCAGATAGTATAGGTCTTCCTCTTTTATCACATGGTCCTCAATGGCTGCCTGTACGGCGCTTTTCACCATGGCTGTAGCACATCTGGTTGCCGAATGCCAGTAAACATTCTTGTACATTAGATATTTGGAGAAAAGCAGATGCTCAACAGAGGAAGCTGTTGAGATTTTCAGTGCGGGACGTGAGTCAAGAGCGTACATGTGCTCTGTAATATAAGAGACATCCTGCACGCCATAGGGAACACCGCAGTAGTATGCGTCCCTGCAAAGGTAATCAAGCTTGTCCGGATCCAAGGCTCCTGAGAGAAGATGCTGGTAGAAGATTATCTCCTGGTCTGTAACAGGGTTTTCCTCAGGACAGATTATACAGCACACGGTATCCACGTCTGCCCCGGCCTTCAGAATCAGTTCCTTCAGGCTTTTGTCCGATCTGATTATCTCTGTTCCCAGGCTCTCATGACTGCGGGATACCACATCTTTCAGACTGTGGGCAAAAGGAAAATGCCCAAGATCATGAAGCATGGAAGCACAGAGAAATGAGTTTATGCCTGTTTTTGTGAGATGCCTGCATCCGTTTCTCAGTAAGGATATGAGCATGCGTCGGCTTATGTCACAGACGCCGAGAGAGTGTGAAAGCCGGGTGTGTACAGCTCCTGGGTAGAGAAGGCTTACAGGACCGAGCTGACGTATCCGGTCAAGCTTGCGCATCTGGGGGTGCCTGTAGAAGGCAGCAAGCTCAGGGGTGAAGAGCATGTCTCCCCAAAGGGGGTCTCTTACAGATACGGTAAAATCCGAAACAAGATAGCTAAGCAAGATACTGTCGTTTATTGTCATGTTCATATTATACATGTGTATAGTAGTTTTAGACAAGGTGTATAGATTTACTCTTCACATAAATCTCAGCGTGTGAAATAATCCTGAGAGTATGATGATTAGGAAAGTTTCAATAGCATTTCTGATTTTGACACTGTTTTCTCTTTCTTCCTTGAGTGCTGCCTCTGCCAGAGATCATTTCATCTCGAAAAGGAGCGTAACTATTCTTCCTACAGACAGTATGATCGGACAGACTGCAGATCCTTCGTCAACAAAAGAGCTGACAGTTCTCTCCAAGGCTCTGTCTGAGGAGTTCTCCTTTGAGTGGACAGAAACATATCTGGAAGAGAATACCAGAACAGTCATTCTTGAGAATATGACAAACATACTTACGTCTCTTCTTCCTCAAACCCAGATGGTCTTTTCCAAGCCGTTTGCCAACGGGGATTCAAGTGTTTCCATAAACGTCAGGTTCA
>DBVL01000119.1:0-7472 GCA_002308475.1 Spirochaetales bacterium UBA1265
GATGTGCCGCACGCAATTGTCATTGACACAGCCTGGCATCAGACCATGCCCCCAGAGGCCTATATGTACGCAGTCCCATATGAGTGGTATGAGAAGTACAATGTCAGAAGGTATGGTTTCCACGGAACCAGCCACCTTTACTGCGCAAAGAGAGCTGCACTTCTTCTTGGTAAGGAGAACAAGGATACAAACGTAATCATCTGCCATATTGGAAACGGAGCTTCTGTCTGTGCAGTCAAGAATGGAGTGTGTATAGATACTTCCATGGGTCTTACTCCGCTTGAGGGTCTGGTAATGGGTACCAGATCAGGAGATATGGACCCGGCTATCATGCCTTATATTATGAACCATACAGGCATGAGTGCTAAGGAAATGGATACAGCCCTGAACAAGAAATCCGGTCTTCTCGGAATCTGTGGCATGTCTGACCGCAGAGATGTTGCAAATGAGGCTGCCAAGGGAAATGAGAAAGCTCAGCTTGCAGTTGACATGGAATGTCACAGAATTAAAAAGTATATTGGCTCCTACGCTGCTCTTCTCGGCAGAGTGGATGCAATTGTCTTCACAGCCGGTGTAGGTGAGATGAGTTCTCTTATCAGAAAGGGTTCTGTTGAAGGTCTTGAGAACTTTGGAATCTGTCTTGATGAGCACAAGAATGAAATCTGCCTCTGCAGAAATGCTGAGTTTGAGATTTCAAAGGATGATTCTCCTGTTAAGATCTTTGTCATCCCGACAGATGAGGAACTTGTCATGACTGAAGATGCCTATGCTTTGATGAATGGAACTTATGATGTTCATACAAACTTCCATTACTCATTTGAGGACGCTTCCTACGTAAACAAGGCCAGAGCCCGTGGTTTGGTCAAGAATCTGGAGAAGAAGCCGGAGCTTGCCTCAATCATAGCAAAGCCGAAGAGATAATACTTAATGAGGATAGTACTGTGAAAAAGATTATTTCTGTTGTTTTGATTCTTTGTGTGGCAGCTTCACTGTTCGCTTCTACAACAGTCAAAGTCGGTTTGGATTTTGGTGTAGGTTCTACAACTACCCCTGAAGACAAGACTTCTCATGTAAAGGATGTCAGCCTCAAGGCCCAAGGTTTTGGTTTTGATATTGCCGTTATTGGTGATATTGGTTCCGATCTTGCCATTTATGGGAATGTATCAGCAATCTTTCCAACTTCTTTCAAGACAAATCTTGATGGTGGTTCAACAGAGTATACTTTTGTGAAAGCTGATACCAGTGAGGTTCCTGAGGTAGACGGATCAACATATAAATTCCCGGGCCTGAAGGTTTCAAGTTTTGCCCTCCGTGCCGGTGCCCTGTATAAAATGGATATTCAGGGTGTTGACCTTGGTTTAGGTGGTGGACTTGTCTACAATGTCTCTGAATTCAAGGCCGGAGATAAAAACTTCTCTGAGTATCAGAAGGGTATATCTAAGAGCTACGGTCTCAGCCTCTATGCAACAGGAACATACATGGTTTCAGAGAATATGGGCATAAACCTGACTGTCAGTCCTGATATTTATTTTTACAACTATTCAGCAACCCTTTATAAGGGTCTTTATGGTTTCCCTTCAGATACGGAAACATGTGCATATGAGGCTTACGGCGTAAGACTCGGATTTGCATGCAATGCCTCTGTTGGTGTTACATATTCATTCTGACCGGATTCTTATTATCTTTTCAAAGGGGCTGTTTCAGCCCCTTTTATAATCCCTGACCACTAGAAAACAAGTTGTGCCAGATAGACAATCAGGCAGGTTCCGAATGTGGAGATAAACATTCCGGCTTTTGTAAATGAAAGGAGAATGACACAGATAAAACCTGTAAGGGCTCCATAGAAGTTTCCAGTACTGTAAAGGATGGAGGGAAAGGCCATGACGGAGAGAGTCACATAGGGAGCGTAGTAAAGAAAGGATCTTATGAAAGTGTTTCTTATGGGGCGCTTGAGAAGAAGAGATGGAAGGACCCTTACAAGATTTGTGGCCACAGCCATGGATATGATTGATAGGTATATATAAAGGTTTCCGTCAGTCATTTTTTTCCTCCTCTTCTGCTATAGGAAACAGTATGGAAGCTACTGTAGCAATGACAACTGTAAGGATAATCACTTTCATACCGAATGAAAGAGCTGGTAGAAGACGGTCTGTAAGAAGGCTCATGAGCATGGATACAATCACAAGACCAACAAGGATCCTGCTCTTCTTTGCAGGCTCTATCACTAAATATGTGAACATGGCATAAAGGGCTATAGATAGGGCGCTGACAACGCTAAGGGGCAGGATGTTTCCCAAGGCTGCACCTATCATGGTTCCAATAGTCCAGCCTGGCATGGACATGCAGTAGCATCCGAACACATACAGTGGACTTAACGGCTTTGGACCTGAGGCTGAGAGCGCGAATATCTCATCTGTTATGCCTATGGAAACAAGAAGGCGTCTGCCAAGGCTCTGGCCGGGCCTGAGTCTGACAGCCAGTGCTGTTCCCATTAACAGGTATCTGAGGTTTATGGCAATTTGGCTTAAGGCCAGCTCCAGGAAAGCCCCGTGGTTTTTTATTATCTCTATGCCTGCCGCCTGACCTGTGGATGTAAGATTGAGAAAACTCATAAGACCGCTCTGTAGTACAGATAGGCCTGCATTTTTTGCATTTATTCCTACAGCCAGAGAAACAGTGAAATAGCTGACAAAAATAGGGAAGGCATCCCTGAAACCTCTTAAAAAAGCTCTGTCATCTTCTTCATATGTCATAAACAAAATCTCTTACGTAAAACTAACACTTTCACCGTCTGTGTTTCAATGTTCCCATAATTGATTTATTGATAGTATTTTTGTATTCTTTCTTTGATACGGAGCGTTTTGAATGAAAGTACAGCTGTATAATACCATGTCCAGAAAACTTGAGGAGTTCATTCCGGTCGGTGAAGACCATGTTGGAATGTACACCTGTGGACCTACGGTCTATAACTATGCACACATAGGAAATCTCAGGACATTCATATTTGAAGATACTCTAAAGAGAATGCTCAGACACGCTGGCTACAAGGTCAAGCACGTTATGAATATAACAGATGTAGGACACCTGACAGGGGATGGTGATGACGGCGAAGACAAGATGGAGAAGACAGCCAGAGAGACTGGAAAATCCGTCTGGGATATAGCTGACTTCTACACCAAGGCCTTTTTCAAGGACTATGATGAATTGAATATAATCCGTCCGGAAGTTGTCTGCTCTGCAACTCAGCATATTGAACAGATGATCAACCTCATAAAGAGACTTGAGGAGGGTGGTCACACCTACATATCCGGGGGAAATGTTTACTTCAGCATTGATACTTTTCCGCAGTATGGTAAGCTTGCCAGACTCAAACTTGAGGATCTGAAAAGCGGAGCTAGAATAGATGTGGATACCAACAAGAGAAACCCTAAGGACTTTGTACTCTGGTTCACACAGAGCAAGTTCGGCAAGCAGGATATGATGTGGGATTCTCCTTGGGGTCGTGGATACCCGGGTTGGCATATTGAGTGTTCAGCCATGAGTATGTACTACCTTGGAGAGCAGTTTGATATTCACTGTGGTGGAATAGACGCTATTCCTGTTCACCATACAAATGAGATTGCTCAGTCAGAGGCGGCTACAGGCAAGCAGTGGGTAAAGTACTGGCTTCACGGTGAGTTCCTTCTTACTGACAAGGGTAAGATGAGTAAATCCAGTGGAGAGTTCCTAACCCTGCCTGTTCTGAAGGAACATGGTTATGATGCTCTTGATTACAGATACTTCTGCCTTGGAGCTCATTACAGAACACAGCTTCAGTTCTCATTTGAGGGTCTGGATTCCGCCAAGAATGCGAGACTTGGTCTTATGCAGAGGATTGCCTCGTTTGGCGATAAAAAAGCTGAGGTTCTTTCAGAGAAGGCTAAGATGTACACAGACAGCTTTGATGAGTTTGTATGCAATGATCTGTCTATGTCCAGAGCTCTTTCTGTACTTTGGGGATTAGTTAAGGATGAGGAAGTCCCTTCTTCCGAAAAGCTTACTGCCATAGCCTACATGGATGAGGTTCTTGGTCTGAAGCTTCTTGATGCTCCAAATGAGAAGGATAATGCTGTTCCAGCTGAGGTTCTTGAACTTGTTGAAAAGCGTGTTCAGGCCAAAAAGGACAAGAACTGGAGTCTGGCTGACTCTCTTAGAGCAGAGGTGGAAAATCTGGGATATACTGTGAAGGATACTCCTCAGGGACCTCAGATTTTAAAAAAATGATTAATTTACGGCCCATTTTGTAACATTTGGGCTTTTGTGTTGTTTGCGTTATGGAAATTAGAAGTGGAGATGAAGTTCAGTTCAGACAGGTTTACAACGAGTTATTTCCTGTATTGATGAAGGTTGCTTATCATATAACCTACAATCAGGATGTGGCCGAGGACATCTGTCAGGATGCGTTCATCAGGTTTTATGACAAGAATATGGTGTTTCCTTCTATGGATGACTCCAAGTTCTGGTTGATCAGGGTTGTTAAGAATCTTGCTCTCAACCATGTCAAGAAAAAGGCCAGGGAAAATGCTTCCATTGAGAAGATCAAGAAAGCTCCTATGGCTGCCCTGAATCCTTTCCGTGACGGTGCTTCGGAACTGCTTCTACAGGAATCGCAGCAGGCCGTTAGGAAAGCAGTTGCTCAATTACCTGATATTTACAGAACTGTGATAGTTCTAAAAGAATATGCAGGGCTTGACTATAGGCAGATTGGCAAGGTTCTTGGTATTTCCGAAAGTAACGTTAAGGTTCGAGTACACAGGGCCAGAAAAGACCTTGAAGTGTATTTGAACAGGGAGGAAGTAAATGTGCCTTGATGACCAGATTCTCAACACTTATCTTGATGGAGAGCTTGATGAGCCTTGGAAGAGTCAGGTTGAAGAACATCTTAGCTACTGTACTGGTTGTAAGATCCGTTATAACTCGCTTAAGAAGCTCAGAGATACTGTTAAAACCGCTGCTTTGACTCAGGAAGAGATTCAGCCTCACCAGGACAGAGTCCTTGCTGTGCTTGAGAAGAACTATCTCAACAAGCCGGCAAAGAAGAAGTTCATGGGTAAGGAAATAAAGTTTACAGTTCCTCAGTTTATGGGTGTTGCTGCAGCATTTGTTATTGTCTTTGCTGGAGCCCTCAGCCTCTTTGGAAACAGAGCTTCTTCCTCAATTCCACTTCCGGATGTAAGTAGCCCGATCAACCTTGAGAATATTACACCTGTCAAGGCAACAGAATCTGTTTCTTCTGCCAAGACTCTTGATGATTTTACTCTTGATGAAATTCTCAAGTATCTGGATGGAAAAGGATACTCCGTAGATATTCATCTTAAGAGCATTCAGCCAATTGAACAGACTGTTGTGGAAGAAGTTGTTGAAGAGCCAGTTGTAGAAGAACAGATTGTTGAATCTGTTGTTGAAGAAGCTGTCGAAGAGCCAGTGGCAGAAGAAACAACTGCGGAAGAGCCGGTTGTTATTGAGGAAGCTATCGAAGAGCCAGTGGTTGAAGAGACCCCTGTAGAAGAAATAGCTGTCGAAGAAACAACTGTCGAAGAACAAGTGGTTGAAAACATATAATTTCTAATTTTGAAATGATTTAGGACTATCTTCAGTGGTAGTCCTTTCTTTTTAGATATAACAAACAGTTTTATCGATATATGAGAAACTGATTGACCCAAGTAAACTTCAGGAATAGACTTAAAAAAGGATTATTATTGGACTGAAGCCAACAATCTTCTCATTAATCTTTAGGATTCTTGGAGTTAGCCCAATACTTGATCCGTAATAGTTATTTCACTATAGCGGAGGGTCTTCTGATGAGGAAAAAAGTACTCAGTGTGCTGTTGCTTGCTCTTGTGGTTGTATCTTTTCTTGCAGCTTCTGACAACAGCGTAAGCCTGACAGGCACACCATATGGAATGCAGTTCGTATCCACAACCATAAACACAAACCACAGATCAAACTATGGCTTCGGTTTCAAGGCCGGATACACACATTCATTCGGCATATTTCTGGTAGGAGCAGATGTCTCCTACAGGAACTACAAATACATCAAGGAACACATAACAGCCCATCTGGGGAATCTGCAGGTGCTTGCAAAGGTGGGAGCAGGCTTTAAACTGTCAGAGAAGATGGCTATGAGTGTGAATGCAGGAGTCGGAGGAGAATTTGATGTCTCCAGACTCTCCAGCAACATAAACTTCGTGCTTGAGGCTGACCTGAATCTCAGGTACAGGATCTCAAAGGCTTTTTCCATAGTGGCAGGAGCAGAGTTCACCAGAAGCACAGCCAAGTCAAAGGATTCTGTGTACCAGGCAACAGTGCTGAACCTGAATCCTGTACTCGGTGTACAGATGGATTTCTGAGAGGAGGCCTGAGAGTATGAATAACAGAACAAGAGGATTTATAGCAGTAACAGTTGTGACCATGCTTGCTTTCTGCATGCTGGTATCCTGTGACAATAATGTCATAACAACAAAGAACAAGGATGTGGCATACACGGAGATCCTTGAGACAAACGGAAGCTTTGTCTACAACGGACAGAACTATGACAGTCTCTCAGATGCCATAAAGGCAATTGCAGAGTCCGGAGAACCGGGAACCATAGAAGTGACCGGAACTTCTTACATCCGTCCTGTCACCATTCCGGAAGGTGCAGATGTGACCATTGACCTTAAAGAACATGAATTAAAGTTCTTTGATGTCAAAGACAGTGCAGTCAAAGCTCTTGCAGGAGCAAATCTTACCGTTTCAAACGGAACTCTTTCACTTAGCAGTACAGACAAGAGTCTTTCTGTCTTAAGCGCTGAGGGAACAGGTTCCAAGGCAATTCTGCACGCAGGTGTAACAGTCAACGGACCAGCCAGTGCCTCAGAAGGAGCACACCTTTTTGCGGCAAACAATCTTGAAGATGTCAGGATGTATGGACCTGCAGGTCTTGTTGTCGAAGGAGAAGGCGTCTCATACGTCACAGTGAATGATGTAACAGAAGGTGAGACCAACTACGGCACGAGCCCTTATGGAACCATAGTTGACACGACCGGAACTATTGAGAACGTTGACAAGGGTTTCTGGATCATCTCAAGGGGCGAGCATACCTACTTCTACGGAAGCCTGAAGGAGGCTGTTGATTCTCTTGAGGCAGATGATACTGAGATCAAGTTGATTGGCGATGATAATGCTTCAGAAAAAGAATTCATGGCTGTTGTTCTTGATAAGTCAATTGAAATTGATTTTGGCTATGTTGCCTCAAAATACAGCATAGAGCTTACAAATAATGCTGATCTGAAAACCAAAGGGATAGGTAGATTTGTCGGAAATATCACAGCAGCAGAAGGAAGCGAATCTGATCTTTCTGTAACAAGTTCCTACATAATAGGAGATGTAACCCTTAGTGGAGATTTGACTGTTTCAGGCGGAAAGATTGAAGGAGATGTTACGGTTGCAAC
>DBVL01000119.1:7499-11105 GCA_002308475.1 Spirochaetales bacterium UBA1265
CACTGCTTCGGGATATATTTCTCTCACAGACTCACGTCTTATTTCTTCAGAACTTGTTGAATCAACGCTTAATTCAACCGGTGGAAACATAAGTTTGACAAAGACAACGGGAGCAGTTTCGGACATAAGTGCCACTGTTGGAGCAGTAACAATCGCCAATTCAGAAGTTCCTTCCACGGGAGATCCACTGACAGCTGGCACCATAAGTGCAGTATCTCTTGATGCTACAGGAAATGCAGACAAACATGTAATCATAGGTGGAAATGTCTCTGTAACAGGAGATATTGATCTTACATATGTAGAGTTCAACTCAGGAACTGAAACAGCTCCGTCTGTCACATCAGCAAACGGAGATATCAACATGACAAAGGTTTCCGGAACAGCTGGAGCCATAACAGCAAACGGTGAAGATGGAGATGTCTCAATTGACAATACATCAGCAGAAGTAGCCCTGACCACAGGAGCTGTCACAGCTGCAGACAAGGTTGATATAAAAGGAAAGGAAGGAAATCTGACAGTAGATATCAGAGGAAATGTTTACGCAGATGAGATAAGCATTAAGGACTCACATATATCTGCTACTGCTCTTGCCAAGGAAAAGACAGGAACTGTTTATACTCCTGCAAGCTCTGTTACTATTAAAAATCCGATAAATGCTTCCGGACCGAGTTCCAGTTATATTGGTAATCTTTATGCGGATGAGCTTACAGTTTCAGCCACCTCTGTTGGAATCACTCTTGAAGTAGGAAATGCGGTTGTCAGTGGTGGCAGTAGCACAGAAAGTACTGTCAGTGGAGGTTTCTACGATCATCTCAACCACAGTGGAGATGGAAAACTGACCATAAATAGTGGTTATTTCTACGACTTTACTCATAAGGAGGATAGCAGTGAAACCAACACTTTGAATGGTGGTTATTTCTATGTAGTTGGAACAAACAGCGATAATGGATTTAGTGAGATTAATAATCTCATTGATATGGTTGGATCAAATGGAAACATAACCATCACATCTGACCCGCAGACGCAGAAGTACGGTGGAGAGGCTGCGTTGGTTACTCTACCAACTTCAGCAAGCTTCCATGCTGTTCCAAACAGCGGAAATGTGAATTTGCGCTTTTATAGCTTTAAAAACACTCAAACAGGAGTGTTGAAAGGCGGCTGGGTTGTAGACACAAATACTACAACAGCCAAAACAACTGCATTTACTTTTGGAAATGGTATAACAGTTTCAGGTTCAATGTACCTGTGTCTGGGTGATACTATTACCAGTAATCTCTCTCTTATTGATGAAGATTCTGGTATGCAGGTCTTTAAGCTGAAATCAGACAGTACAACTTCAACTTCAATTACAACAGCAATGGTTCCAGGCACTTATACTTACAAAGCTGATGTAGATGTTGTATTCCATAGTAATACTGATACGGACACAACAGTCTCAAAGAGTTTCGAGTACAACACTGCCGTAACACTTCCTACTGCTGATTCAATGAACATAAAGAAAGAGTATTATGAAGTGGACTATTGGACTGCAACAGCTCAAAGCACAACGCCTGTTTACAATGATGGTGCAGAAGTCACTCTTACCGCCGATACTGTACTTTATGCTCATTGGAAGGAATCTGGAGTTACAGTTAGTTTTACAACAAGTGAGTACTATACTTCTCTTGATAAGACTTCTGATCTCTACAGAATAGGTTATTCATTTGGTGCAGATGAACAAGGAACAGCAAAAGGTCTAGCTACTGGTACTGTTGAGACTAGTCCACTGGAGCATATATTTATTGGTTGGTTTATAAAAGATACTAATACGCAGGTAACTGATGATACTGTTGTTACAGCTGATTATAGGGATATAACTCTTGAACCTAAGACTGCTGTCTGCTCTAATACGATGGGAGCACCCGAAATTGTTGTTTCTAAAAGTGCTCTCTATGATAAAGATTCCAATTCACTTGGTGGAGCCTTAACTAAAGGTTATGCTGTTGCACTGGAAGCTTTACTCGATTATGCAGTTGAAGATGTTTCAAAAACCCAATATATGGATATTAAAGAAGAGGGAGATCAACGTTATGATTTCTTGACAAAAGACCAGATAACCAAGCTCCAATGCGCTATCATAGGTTTAAGCAAGCTGACCGGAACTACTGCATATAAAGCCAGTGATATAAATGAATACTTTGTAGTAAATGGCGAATCTGGAGAATGGACTTCTACAAAGCCGGCAAGCTATAGGAATCTTCATATAATTGCAGAATCCGGTTTTGGTCAAGGTTCTGAATCTGATCATTTAAACTCGCTTATTAATTAGTTATTGCCTTCAAATCTGAATGGATGCCATGTTGCTTAATAGCCGCATGGCATCTTTTTTCACTGCTTGATTCTGAAAGTAAAAGTCCATGATGGGCTTTCATCCCTAAGATTCCACTTTGTAGTTATTCCGGCTTGGAAGTTCATTTCTGAGACATGACGGCCTACTATAGGACAGAAGTCAAAAAGCAAGGACGTGGAAACTATGTCTTCTGAGAAAGGAGAGTATCCTGATTTGAAAGCCGTTGTATGTTCAAATGAGGCATCAAGGTGTATTCGTTTGAAGAAGAACAGCGTACCAGGAAGGTTGTCCATAAAGTCATAGGCAAATAATGTAGCGCCTGCATTGAGAACAAGATAGGTTGTGGAATCCTTGAAATTGTGAAGAACAAGGCCACCAACAGTTAAAGGAAGGTTGTATGTGAGCTTTCCAGAGCATTTGAACGGCAGGATGGGCTGAAGTTTGTAGTAGGCTGAGAATTCAGCGCTTTCTGTTGTTATAGTCAGAGTCAGTGATTGGGCTGTGTTGTCATAGTAGCCCAGGCCTGTATTCTTTGCGTTGTAGTAGTTGACAGTAAATGTATTTTTTAGCTTGAAAGAATCTGCAAAGGTTGCGTTTACTGTGTCTCTTAAAGTTATTCTCCGGTTGTCGCTGTTCAGTACAAAGATTTTTTCAGCTGTAGCCTGAAGAATAAAGACAGGATTGAAATCTTTATCTGTCGGGACTAATACATAACTATCAAGTTTCAAAGCTACAGGCAAAGCCGAGTAGTTTGCTTCTGTCGTAAGGTAGTATAGTTTTTCTCTGAAGTCATACCCGGAAGCTGCCATCAGGTTCAGACTCTGGGTCAGATCAGAGGTGAGCCATGTCAGGCCTGGAGCAAATGAGTTTTCTTTTGTGGGGTTGAAAGAGAAGGGGAGAATGCTTCCTCTCTGTATGTTTTTAAGTATGCTGTATTTCTTTGAATCTGACTGAAGAGAGGATAAGTCTGATTCATTAAGCTTTTCTCCTGTTTTGATTGCTGAAGATTCGATTGTCTTGCTGTATTCAAGAGAAAAATAAGAGAGATCTGAAAGACAGATTAAGTCTTTGTTTTTGAATCTGGCTATGTAGAAAACCTTCTGACCATCTGAAGAAGGCGAGTATACTCCACCTGAAATATCTTTTGTTGACAGGAACAGAGAGGCACTGTTTGTCTCAGGATTGAAAATTAGCTGTCCTAAGCGCGAGAATGATGGATGGGAAGGGTCTGTATGGTTGAATGAGAAAACTATGCTTTCTGAGCCGTTTATACATGA
>DBVL01000119.1:11153-12172 GCA_002308475.1 Spirochaetales bacterium UBA1265
CTCAAGGTTCATAAAGACTATCATTCTCTTAAGACCTTGCTTTAGGAGAAAAACAAGATAGCCTGAATCCGTGCTGTCCATGCTGAGAATTGAAGAATCAAAGCCGAGAGAAACAACGTGTTTTTCTCTGGCAGTGTATTTACCTTCTTCATTGATTATTTCATAAAACGTGAGTTTGCCAATCTGGTTGTCGGCACTGTAGATTACAGCAATTGTGGCATGTCCTAAACGGGCAAAACAACCTTTAATGGCTCCATCGGCAAAGGTAAGAAGAGTTTTTCCGTTAGGATCCAGGAGAACCATATCTGATTTCTGTTGCAGATTATGACTTGCGAGAATCAGACCGTCAGCGTTTGTGTCCAGATTGTTGTAGAGTGAGAAGACATTGCCAGTTTTGGATGTTGTTGTTCCATCTGTAGAAACCTTAAAAATGTCACCTGAAACAGACGCGAATGTATAGAAGAATGGGTAGGAGTAAGATGTGCTTTCATAGGTTTGTTCTGATTTGAAAGCTGAAATATCCAAAGCCTGACAATCGTATATTGTTTCAGGAACAGATATGGACTGTTTGAATGCTTCCCATGCCTTCTTCGGTGTGGTGTTGAAAACTGAGATAA
Source organism: Spirochaetales bacterium UBA1265 (assembly GCA_002308475.1). Lineage (GTDB taxonomy): Bacteria > Spirochaetota > Spirochaetia > Sphaerochaetales > Sphaerochaetaceae > UBA1265. The sequence goes on from DBVL01000119.1 coordinate 11,771, forward strand.
ACAGTTCATGGCTCAATTTGAACAGATGGATGTCTCCGGCTCGTCTGAAATACTCGAAAAGTATGTCTTCCCCATAGGTCTCTGAAAGATACTTCATGAAGGCCCCGCCGAATATGTAGGAGTTCTTGCCTCGACCGTAGGTGTCTATGGTTCCGTTTACAACATCCCAGGATGGGAATGTGCCATCCGATTTTGATTGCCTGATTATCTCCATGACATGTGAGTTGTTCAGCCTTCCTGAGCATGATTTGCTTTCACTGTACACGGCTATGCCTTCGGAGAAGAACTGGTTAGCGTATAGAGCTCCTGAGATGGAGATATAATCTCCAAGTATCTTGGAAGCAACGGCAGGAACAGGGCTTCTTATGTTGTCTATCAGGGCATGTGTCAGTTCATGACGGA
>DBVL01000105.1 GCA_002308475.1 Spirochaetales bacterium UBA1265
GCCTGTACAAGCAACCACATGCTTTTCTTGAGAAATGCCATTCGTGGAATAGACTACAACACAGTTGAAGCAGCTAGAAACATGGGGGCAAACCCATTTAAGGTTCTCTGGAAAGTTGTTTTCCCAACACTTATTCCCACCATGTTCTCGCTCACTGTCATGACTTTCATAACAGGTCTGTGTGCCATGAGCGCCCCTACTCTGTTAGGTTTTGATTCAATCAACCCGGAAATAGTCAGACTTGCAGGTTCTTCAGCTGCTGATGAATCCTTCCCACAGGCCAGAGCTGCACTGCTGTCTATCATCCTTGCTTGTTTCACAATAATCCTGCTTACCATTCTCTCCTCCTACGAGAGAAAAGGTCACTACCTTTCTGTTTCAAAAACAAAGGCAAAACTCCAGAAGCAGAAGATAGAGAATCCTGTGGCAAATGTTATTGCACATATCTATGCCTATGTTCTGTTTATCATCTATATGACACCTGTTGTAATGATTATCATCTTCTCATTCCAGACATACAGTGCAATCAGAATGAAGACCATAGATTTCGGCAACTGGACTCTCATAAACTATTTTGGCAAGCAGGACTACTCCTATCTGACTACCCGAGGTACATATAGGACAATTGAGGGTTCAATCTCAGGAGTTTTCTCAAATGCTGATACGCTTGGTGGTATACGGCTGAGTATAATCATGTCTGCAATTGCTGCCATATTTGCAGCAGTAATTGTCGTTGTTGCATGTACTTATATTTTCAAGAACAAGAAAAAGGGAATAGCTCTTGAATACAGCCTGCTCTTCCCTTGGCTGCTTCCCACCATCCTTATCTGCTACTCTTACAGAATCTATTTCAACAGCAGTGAAGTCTGGTATGTGTTCGGCAACAACCTGTACTATGGTCCAAATGTAAGGTTCCTGATCATAATGGCCTATACGGTGACTAAATTGCCATTCTCGCTCCGAATGATCAAGGCGGCATTCTATGCAATTGATGAGGAGTTGGAGGACGCCGCTAAGAACCTGGGGGCCTCACCCATTGTAACGTTCCTCAGAGTCAAACTACCGATTATCATGCCAAGTGTTCTTGCAGTAATAGCATTGAACTTCAATGCTCTTTTCACTGAGTATGACATGTCAGCCACGTTTGCCTCTACTTATGGAACCTCTTACGCTATGGTTATTCAGGCCATGACCAGAGAGGAAGGTCTGTACGGATTCAACGTCAACGCTTCCGGAAGAAGATGTGCCTCTACAGTATTCATAATGATTGTAAGCGGAATAGTTCTTTATCTTGTCTATGGCGTTGGTGCCAGAGACCTTGGAGAGAGACTCGAAGCTAAACGGAAAAGACGGGAACGCTGGTACAAACTGACGCACAGGAAGGAAAAGTTACCTGTCTGATTCCCTGTGTTTTATAAGCGGCTCAGTGCTGGAAACAGCGCAGAGCCGTTTTTTCAGATATAGCCAAGCTCAACATACTGATCATAGTATTCGTCATAAAGACCACAGCAAGCATCCATTCCAAGGTTGGCACTGAAAGCCTTCTGCAGGACAATCATCCATGAGCCGTATTTCTCAAACATCTCTTCCGGTGTCGGTCCATCCTCATGTCCGTACTTAGCCAGATTACTCTTCTTGACATTTTCAAGGCCCTTGGGATCATGAGCATATGAGGCAAGCCGCAGACGGTTTCTCTCTACGGAAACAGCTCTGGCCATTTCCTCTATGGTGGCACCTTCTTCCTTCATTCTTTCAAGAATATCCGTCATGGTCTGAAGAGAATCATGATAAGCCTTTCTATCTTCTTTGGCCTGTGCCACAAAGACGGGATCCGTCCAGTCATATTCTGCATAGACCCCAAGTCTCGGAGACTCGGGATTCGGAGAAAAGCCGTAGACGGCATCTGGATTCACAATTATATCTTCCATAGCCTCCGCACTAAGACGCGGATCATGGAAATAAGTGAATACTCCTTGAACAGATTCATTCCTTAAGCTTGTTGTAACACACAAACTCAAGGCAATAGCAACAAACAGTATCAGCGCTATTCGGGGCAGGTTCTTTTTCATGATTTTTCTCCAATCCATGAATATGATAATGAAATCAAATGGTTTGAAATAGTTCTTTCTGTTTGTATGAGAAGCCTTCTTCGTGGTATTCTCAACATATGTCAAAACTCTATTTCAAGTATGGAGCCATGGGTTCAAGCAAAAGCGCCCAGGCACTGATTACAAAATTCAACTATGAAGAACGAGGCATGAAAGTCTGGCTTATCAAGCCATCAACAGATACCAGAGACGGAGAGACAACTCTCAGCTCCAGGATAGGACTTACAGCCACTGCAGCAGTCATCTCGCCTGCAGATGATATTTACTCCATTTTCTCTTCAGAACATGCAGATTGCAATGTAATCATTTCCGATGAAGCTCAGTTCTTCACTCCTGAGCAAATAGAACAGATGCGCTCCATAGTTGATGATTTCAACATACCAGTACTGAATTTCGGTCTCAGGACAGATTTCAGGACTAAGGCATTCCCTGGATCCTTAAGACTTCTTGAGCTTGCTGATTCCATAACTGAGATTAAGACCATCTGTTCCTGCGGAAGAAAGGCAACCGTAAATGCCAGAATCATAGACGGCAAAATAGTAACCGAAGGTCCACAGGTCTACCTTGGAGGCAATGATTCTTACGTGGCCATGTGTCACAGATGCTGGAAAAGACAGGTGGAGAATAAAGCCTGATTCTCAGATCTCAGCCACGCACTCTATCTCGCAAAGCGCTCCTTTTGGAAGATCTTTGACAGCAAAACAACTACGGGCAGGCTTTGAAACAAAATACTTTTCATATACCTCATTGAAAGAGGCAAAATCAGCTATATCTGCCAGAAAACATGTAGTCTTGACCACTTTCTCAAAGCAAGAACCTGCTCCTGCCAGAACAGCCCCAACATTTTTACAGCTCTGCTCTGCCTGCTCTTTTATTCCTTTTCCAATAATCCCTGTTTCTGGGTTTACCGGAAGCTGACCGGATGTGAAGACCAGATTTCCTGTAATCATGGCTTGAGAATAAGGACCAATAGCTTTGGGTGCATTTTTACTTACAACAACTTTCATACATATCCTCCATTTCAAATGTTAATACCGGATGAATCTTAAAACAAGAATGAATACTGTCAGCATTTTTGATCTTTGATAAGCCAAAAGAGGGGTCGGATGGACCAAGATGCACAATAAAATAAAAAAGACGGCACCGTTGAAGATGCCGTCTGTATAACTGTCAAAATGAGAATCAGTCGTTGATTTCAAGATTTATATCACTGAAGGTAACTGAGCAGTTACGAACCACATAGAAACCAGCGTAGATATAATCAGAATCAATTCCTGTCAAAGCATAATCAAAGCCTGCAGATACTGTCTCATCTCCAAATGTCAGAGTATAACCATCATTTGAAGCCACAATCCTGAGCTCTGTCTCGGCTCCTGAAGAAAGATCAACAGCTGATACAGGAGCAGAACCAATAAGAGCGGCGCTCTTTCTTCCGAAGTTGACTACAGCTCCCTGGTTGCGGACACCGGCGGCAACATAGTCACCCATAGTTGATGCAACGTACTGATCTATATACAGATCATCACGAACCATCAGACCATAAGACACCTGATTGTTGGCTGCAAAGCTTTCAATTCTTGCCTTCGCACTTAATGTAAAGGTTTTTCCGACTGGAAGTTTTACAAAATAGAACATAAGACCATCACTGCCACTGGCAATCTTTCCACTGTTGTTTGCAACAGTAAGAGTAATCTTATCTCCATCAACAACAGCCTGGAAGTTACTGTCGGTAATCTTGTTTGCACCTCCAACATCTCCAAATACAGTACCGTGCCATACTGTACCTGAAGCATCTGTAAAGACCGGCCATTTCACTGCAGAAATCTGCTCGTCTGAAGGACTTGTGTAATCAATCACCTTATAATCAACATTGATAGATGAAGCAAAGAACTCCTCAAATGAAGGCTTATCCTTATCAAGAGCGTACTTGGCAAAGGATGGAGCTGTATCCTTGGCAAGAACAGAGATCAGGTAAGCATTCATCTTAGCTCCAAAGACGTTTGTGTGAGTCTGATCAAGACCTGTAGGAATAAGAGCAGTCTTGTCCTCGTTGTACTTTGCGCCAGTATATGAGTGCAGGGACTTTGCAACTTCTCCAAGTTCAACATTTTCCTTGATTGATGCAGCTGTGAGATCAATCAGCTCCACATTTACTCCCGCATTCTGGAGCTGTGAAACCATGTCTCTGATAGCCTGAGCATAATCACCACCCCTGAAGAGCTTATCTCCAATGACTACATCTGATGTCTTGTGACCGCTTGCACTTTCGTAGCTTTCATAAGTGTTGGCATTTGTAAGACGGGCAATTGGAGTACATACGACAGGAGTTACACCTCTCTCCAGAGCAGGAACTATATAGTTCACATAGAGACTATGAGCAAAACTGCCTTCAGTCTTGTAGTCTCCGTTAGGATCGGTGTATCTGGCTTCTTCAGTCTTCTCATCATTGTGTCCGAACCCTATTACCAGGAATTTTTCAGTTTCTGCATCTCCAAGAGCAGGAACTGAAGCAGATCCGTTCATAAGAGTGCTGTAGTCAACCATGCCAGTGTAGTCTTTACTGGAAGCTCCTGAATGAGCAAGGTTGTAGACTGTAGCATTGAAGTAAGAGGAAATCTCTTCTCCATAACCCTCTCTCGGGATGAAGTACTTGTCATTGAAAGCTGATACAGTTGAGTCTCCAACAACCCAAACTGTAGCTTCCTGCTGCCCCCATGCAAATCCTCTTGCACCTGTTGCATACTGAGCACGGCTCTGACTGTTAAGCAAAAGCAATCCATGCATATCTATTTTACCATCCGCAGTTCTTTCAGGATCAACTGAGGTATCAAGGCTTTCAAACCAGGATGCTTCAACTGCAGTTCCTGATGTATTCACACTCTGCTTCTTTTCAGTATCCCACCAGTAGTTTGTGGAACCTGTTACAGCAGATGTGTTCTGGTTCTGAAGAGCAAGGTTGTCAGCAAGGTTCTTGTATTCACCATCTCTGAAGCTGATAACACCGCTTGCTTCAAAACCTGTTGTAGCGCTGACGCTTCCTGTATAAAGGGCCACGTTGTAACTTCCATTGTTATAGGAAGTACAATTGTAAACCTTGATATCAGGACAGGAGTTGGAATCTATACCCTTTGTCTTGTTCTCATAGGCTATGGAATTCATAATCACATGTCCACCGGCCATACTTGAACCACCCATCTTGAATCCATTACCGTTACCTGCTTCCATAAGGACAGAAGGTCCAAAGGTAAGGTTTCCGTTGTCATCACAGTAGACATCAGCAAACTTGAAACTCTTTGCTGTACTGCCATCTTTGACTCTGAGGTATCCGTTTCTGTATGTAAGGCTGTTTCTGATTGTAACGCTGCCAATTGATCCGGTTGAAACCTTTGCAAAGAGATCCCAACCATCATCAGCATTGTAAGCTGCAATACAACCGTCAAAGACATTTCCCTCACCTGTGGTGAGTTTTGCACAGAAGCCGTCTGCATCTTCAAGAGCCTTGTCAGCATTGTTCATGGAAGTACAGTTCATGACTGTATTGTAGGCAGGCCAGAACTCCTTGGTATCCTTGGAATCTCCCGAAACTGTAAGACCGGAGTTTCTGTTATTGAAGAAGTTCACCCTGTCAAGGGTACAGTAGCTACCGGCAAGCTGCATACCATGTGAACCATCAGCAGTGTTTGTTATATTCACATTTGAAATATTCCAGTAGTTACCCCAAATCTTTACACCCTTGCCTGTTCCGCCGAAATCAAGTGTAGCGAACTTATTGCCTTCTGTTGTAACAGTAATCGGCTTATCTGCAGACCCGTTACGGCCTCTGGCAACTGTAATTGCACTGTCAGCAAGGTTGTAGACTCCACCTTCCAGGAGAACTGTCTGTCCGGGAGCAGCGTAGTTGAAAGCTGTAACAACATCTACTGAATCTGAGAAAGATGTTCCACCGTTTACTGATGAACCGGCAGGAGAAGCATAGATGATGCCATCCTTACCAAGATCTCTCTTTGAGACAGTCCATGTGAATGAAGCTGTGTCATAGCTTGAGAGCTTTTCATAAACACTGAACACAAAGTCTGCATCAGGAGTAAAGTCAACTCTGATGTGGTTCTGTGCACCACTTATATTAAATGTAACAGAGCACTGAGTATTTGCCTTCACTTCCACGTTTTCGGCAACAAGAGAATCTTCACAGTAGACATTTGCCTTACCGTCTGCATTTGTTCTGAATACGAGAGTGTAGTTTTCACCTGCAACTGTCTCAGAAGAAATGACATTTGCAGAAAGATTTACATATGTTGTCGGCTGTGGCTTCCAGTTCTCAGCTTTCCATGCGCTTGTAGTAAACTTGATATTGCTGAATGTAGCATTCAGACCTCTGGCAACAACAAGTGCCACATATGCCGCATCCGCTTCCTGATAAGTGAGAGGATCATCAAGCTCGCTGTAGCTCTTGACAGCTGTTGCATCCTTATCCTTGGCAGGAATGTAATAAGTATAAGTGCCTATGATCTCGTTTGTCTGAATATCATACTGAGTGGCAATATAAGCAGAATCGGTCTTCTCAAGACTAACCCTATAGGTCTTTCCTGCTTCCACCTTTCTAGAGTTTCCATCCTGATCCTTGAACCAGCCAAGACGTGTACTGACTATCTCATTCTGATCAGAGGCTTCCGGAGTGTAGATACCGGTGTAGCCACGGAAACCAATAGTGGCCGAGGTTTCAGGAGAAGGAAGCTTTGTAGCTGTAACTGATACCAGGTTGGACATCCAGTTTCCAGATACCCCCTGCTCTCCAAGAGCATCTCTGGCCATGAGTGCAAAACCTTCCTGACCATCAAGAGATGGATTAATGGCATCTATTGTGACATCTGCCTGGAAATAGAAATTTGTCTTACTGGGATCAATGGTGGTGAAGTAATAGCTTCCACCGTCAGCCGGGGAATCTGCCACAAACTTTCCACCCTTCTTGCTCACACTTCCATCTGCGTTGAAGAGTGCAGAAGAAAGAGAAACAGGTTCTTCAATTCCTTCACCTGCTGAAATCAGGTAGTTTCTGTCTGCTCCGACAGAGACACCAAAGTATCTGAACTCCCAGTTGTGGGACTCTTCAACAACCGGTTCAACAGCAAGAACAGTTGTTTTCTCAACTACAACAACTGTGAAAACCCTTGCTCCTCTGTTATAAGCACTGTCATAGGGAGAAACAATCCGGTATGAACCTGCTCCAAGGTTGTAGGTTAAAGTCTGTGCAGATGTACCGTGTACAGTCTCTATTCCCTCCTTGTTCGCAACGCTGTTTCCTAAGCTGTCTATTATTCCTATAGGTGAATCATTTTCCTTACCTGTACTTGAAACTGTAATTGAAACCTCAGCAGATCCGGAAACTGTGAAATCAAGGCTTCCTGAGAGAGCTTTTCCAATTTCTATTGAAGTAACACCCTTTTCTGAAGCCCATCTTTTGACAACAGAACCTGTAGTTGTAATGTAACCAGAACTTTCTGAATCAAGAACAGTTCCCTCAGGGATTGCCTCTTTATCAGCAGATGCTGTCAGAGTCTGAATTGAAAAATTATGAACAGACTCAACAGCTTCTTCAGCCACAACTGCTTCCATGACCTCTACTGGTTCGGCAACTGTAGCAGGAATATCTTCAACCTCCGGCACAAAATAAAAACCGGAAAAATCAATATTCTTTTCCTTTATCAGATTTGTAAGATTTTCTCCCATAGCCTGAGCGAAGACCAGACCGGTTATGAGAAAGAAAATCAGAAGAACAGCGTATAGTTTCTTCATTATGGTTCCTCCTGAAACGACTAGATGAATAATATACCTAATACATTATTTCATACGAATTATTATATAAGGATATCTGATTTAGGATTATTCTGACCATATAAACTTTTCAAATATTAACCGGACCAGGTTTAGACACGGTAAAATATCAGAAAAATACAAAAAACATTCTCAATGATGTGATTTAGAAGGTTTAAACTATGCTTAAGAGGATTATTCCATGAGAAAAACCAAGATAATCTGCACACTTGGTCCGGCAACAGACAGTCCGGAGATGATTCGCAAGCTCATTCTAGGAGGAATGAACGCTGCACGTTTTAACTTTTCACACGGAACGCATGAGGAACAGCTTGATAGACTCAACATGTTTTCCAGTGTCAGAGATTCTCTAGGTGTTCCTGTAGCAACCATCCTTGATACAAAAGGACCTGAAATCAGAGTAAAAAAGTTTGATCATAAAATTGAACTGAAGGCAGGAGATGACTTCATCCTTACCTGTGATGAAGTCATCGGAGACGAAAAGATAGTTTCAGTAACCTACCCCGAACTATTCAAGGAAGTTGAAGCAGGACAGATGATTCTTATTGATGATGGTCTTATTGGACTTGTAGTCAAGGAAATTAAAGGACACGAAATCCACTGCACTGTAGCTAACGGTGGAAGTCTTTCATCTAACAAATCCATAAACATTCCTGGAGCTCATATTAAACTTCCTGCGCTCACACCGCAGGACATATCAGATATTCAGTTCGGCGTTGAGAATGACTTTGATTTCATTGCCGCTTCATTTGTCCGCAAGGCCGAAGATGTTCATTCAATAAGAAAAGTTCTGCATGAATGCGGTGGAGATGCAATCAGAATTATCTCAAAGATTGAAAACCAGGAAGGTGTTGATAACCTTGAGGAGATAATCGAAGCCTCTGACGGTATTATGGTGGCCCGTGGAGACCTTGGTGTTGAGATTCCTGCAGCACGTGTTCCCATCCTGCAGAAAAAAATGATTCGAGAAGGTCTTCAAACAGGAAAACCTGTTATTACCGCAACTCAGATGCTGGATTCCATGATGAGAAATCCCCGTCCAACCAGAGCTGAGGTCTCAGATGTTTCAAATGCAGTATTTGATGGAACAAGCTGCGTCATGCTCTCCGGAGAAACAGCTTCTGGAAAGTATCCTGTTGAAGCACTCGCTGCCATGGACAGGATTGTCTGTGAAGCTGAAAATTCAATAGATTTCTGGAGACAGTTCGAACGCCGTCATGTTTCTGCTCAGAAGAGTATTAATGATGCCATCACACACTCCTGCTGTCTTACAGCAATGGATCTGAATGCTACAGCTATACTCACTGCCACAAATTCGGGTCATACAGCACGTATGATCTGTCGTTTCCGCCCAGCATGTCCTATTGGCGCCATGACAACAAGGGAAAAAGTCAGAAGGCAGTTAGCCATAAGCTGGGGCGTTATTCCTTTCCTCACAGGAGAGGTCCACAACACAGATAGAATCTTCTCTCTGTGCACTGAAGTTGCCCTAAAGGAAGGTCTGGTCAAGAGGGACGATACAGTTGTTATCACAGCTGGCGTCCCTCTTGGACAGAGTGTTTCATCCAACCTCATGAAAGCTGAGGTTGTAGGTGAAAACTTCAAATGATAAATATTATTTCTCCGGAAAAGTGGGTCGGTTACCGGCCCTCTTTTATTCTTACTTTAATTCACGTAACTGCTTGACGGGTATAAGATAATTATTTATAATTAGAATAATTCTAAATTTAGGAGGTATATATGAGCCGTTACTCAAAGAAAATTCTTAATCTTATAAATACCTCCTGTGAACACCTTACTGCCGAGCAGATTTATCTGGAGATGAAGAAAGAGGAACCAGGAATAGTTCTGGCTTCCGTCTATAACAACCTTAACAGACTCCATGAGGAAGGACTGATAAGAAAAGTTGTAATTGAAGGCAGTCCTGAAAGGTATGATAAAATGCTTAAGCATGATCACCTTGTCTGCTCAAGATGTGGGAAGCTTACAGATATTCATCTTTCTGATTTTACATCTCAGATAGAGGAGCAATCCGGCATAAAGGTGTTATCATATGATCTGAAGATCAATTACCTCTGCCCTGAATGCATAAGGCAGATGGAAAATATAAGGAGAAACGAAAATGGCTAAATGGTTATGTTCAGTATGTGGTTATATTCATGAGGGAGATGTTCCCCCTGAGAAATGTCCG
>DBVL01000040.1:0-505 GCA_002308475.1 Spirochaetales bacterium UBA1265
AAATAGTTGAATAAAAATACAATTTTAAATTATTAAGGACTCATCTTATTGAATAATCCATATAGAAATCAGTAAGATAACTAAAAATGCATGAATATGCACACTAAGGAGTGGGAACCTTGTTAAAGTACATTGTTAAGAGAGTTTTATTAGCTCTGCTGACAATCCTGATTATCTGCATGATTACATTCTTTGTCATGCATGCAGTCCCGGGCGGACCGTTTAACAGAGAAAAGGCTTTGTCACAGTCAACAATAGATGCACTTAATGCCAGGTACGGACTGGATAAACCGCTTTGGTCTCAGTTCATAAACTACATGAAGTCTCTTTTAAAAGGAGATTTTGGAGTATCTCTGAAAAACGGCAGAGAAATCAGAGACATTATTGCAGAATCTTTCCCAATATCGGCAAGGCTGGGTCTTACAGCCATGGCCTTTGCGCTTTCCTTGGGAATAATCTTCGGAAGCGCCGCCGCAATTATGAGAAACAAGTGGCCTGACAGGGT
>DBVL01000040.1:533-2306 GCA_002308475.1 Spirochaetales bacterium UBA1265
GGCTACGTTGCTTTTGCTTATCTTCTCAATAAAACTTGGCTGGGTACCTGTCTGGACCGCAACGGAAACTCACTATGTTCTTCCGGTCATGGCCCTTGCAGCCTATCCTCTTGCATATACCACACGTCTTTCAAAGACCAGTATGTTGGATGCACTGAGCCAGGATTACATTAGAACCGCAAGATCCAAGGGTGTTCCCAAGTGGAAAATCATATTCAAGCATGCTCTTAAGAATTCTCTCATTCCCGTTATTACCTACGCAGGACCGCAGATTGCCTACATTATCACAGGCTCAATGGTTGTAGAAACAGTTTTCACCGTAGGCGGAATTGGAACAAAGTTTGTAAGCGCAATCAACAACCGCGACTATACGCTGATTATGGCAACAACAATCTTCCTTGCCACTCTCATGGTTATTGCAACAATGATCTGTGACATTCTGTATAAGCTTGTTGATCCCAGAATCAAGTTTGACTGAGGAGGCAGAAGATGGAAAAGAAAAACACCATACCCAAGAAAAATCCTCTCAGCCTTCAGCTGAACCTCTCAAAATTCAATTCCTACATGTTTGAAAAGGCAACTGATGAAGAAAAGAAACAGCAGGACGTTATGAGTGAAAGCACCACTTTCTTCAAAGACGGAATGAAAAAGCTTTTCAAAAACCCCCTTGCAGTAGGAAGTATAATCGTCCTCAGTCTGATTATCCTTATTATCATCTTTGCACCGCTGATTGTTCCTTACAGTTATGAAGAGATTCTTTCAGTCAACGGAATAAGAGACAAGGGAGCAAAAAACCTTGCACCGTTCACATACAGTAAGATGGAACAGCAGTACATTGATGCAGGCGGAACAAGATTCCCCCACATCTTCGGAACAGACGAACAGTGCCGTGACTACTTTATAAGAGTTGTGTACGGAACCCGAGTCTCTCTTACTGTAGGTTTCTTTGCAAGTATCATTGTTCTCATTATCGGAATGCTCTACGGAAGTATTTCCGGCTACCTTGGAGGAAAGGTAGACCTAATAATGATGAGAATTGTAGATATCATCTACTCTCTGCCGGACATGCTTCTGATTATTCTGCTGTCCGTTGTTTTGCAGACAATACTTAACTTCTCACCGGGCTCACTTCTTGATTCCCTGGGAACAAACATGATTTCTCTGTTCATAGTCTTTGGACTTCTCTACTGGGTAGGTATGGCAAGACTTATCAGAGGTCAGATTCTTTCAATCAAGCAGAATGAGTACATTCTTGCTGCTAAATCAATCGGAGCCCCTACTTCAAGAATTATCAGAAGGCACATCCTGCCCAACTGTATTTCCGTAATCATCATCTCAACTGCACTTCAGATTCCTTCTGCAATATTTACAGAAAGCTATCTGAGCTTTGTAGGCTTGGGAGTTCAGTCACCCATGCCTTCTTTGGGATCCCTTGCAAATGCTGCAAGAGGCGGACTTCAGAACTATCCTTACAAGCTTCTGTTCCCCGCTTTGATGATCTGTCTGATAGTTCTCAGTTTCAACCTTCTTGGTGACGGACTGAGAGATGCGTTCGACCCAAAACTGAAGAGGTAACAGAATGGAAGACAAACATCTTTTAAGTGTACAAGACCTTCACACCTCCTTCTTTACCGATGCAGGAGAGGTTCACGCAGTCAACGGCGTATCTTTCAACCTTGATCCGGGAGAGATTCTTGGAATTGTAGGAGAATCTGGTTCTGGAAAAAGTGTAACTGCTTATTCTATTATGCAGATTCTTGCAGATAATGGTTC
>DBVL01000040.1:2373-2784 GCA_002308475.1 Spirochaetales bacterium UBA1265
TCCATAATCTTCCAGGACCCCATGACCAGCCTTAACCCTGTTTTCACCATTGGAAACCAGTTGGTTGAAGCAATAACTCTTCACACAAGCAGAAAGGGAGAAGCTGCAAGAAAGAGAGCTGCTCAGCTTCTTACACTTGTAGGAATCAACGAACCAGAAAGAAGGCTTAAGCAGTATCCGCATGAACTCTCAGGCGGAATGAGACAGCGTGTCATGATTGCAATGGCACTCGCCTGTGAGCCCGATATTCTGATTGCAGACGAACCTACAACAGCTTTGGACGTTACAATTCAGGCTCAGATTCTTGAGCTGATTCAGTCCCTTCAGAAAAAGATGGGAATGGCCGTTATCCTTGTTACTCATGACCTTGGTGTTATTGCAGAAATGTGTGACAACATAATTGTCATGTAC
>DBVL01000047.1:0-287 GCA_002308475.1 Spirochaetales bacterium UBA1265
GTTTCAACATGGGCATTTCCGTTTGAGATGGCCTCTTCATCTATGTTACAAACGTAAATGACTGGCTTCATGGTAATCAGACAGAGGTCCTTGATCAGCTCCGCTTCTTCCGGTTCGGTTATGACTGCGCGTGCCGGCTTCCCGTCCTGAAGTGCAGACATAAGCTTTTCATAGATGGGCAGCAGAACTGCATTCTCCCTGGCTTCCTTTGATACTCTGTTAAGGCGACTCTGTTTCTCATAACGTTTTGTAACTGTCTCAAGGTCTGCCAGAGCAAGCTCAATGTT
>DBVL01000047.1:365-493 GCA_002308475.1 Spirochaetales bacterium UBA1265
AACTTGTTTCCAAGGCCTTCACCCTTTGAGGCGCCTGCCACCAGGCCTGCTATATCTACAAATTCGGTTACGGCCGGAATGACCTTTGCTGTTGGAATGAGGCTGACTATCTTATCCAGACGCTCATC
>DBVL01000047.1:535-8071 GCA_002308475.1 Spirochaetales bacterium UBA1265
CAGAACGGATAGTTTGCGGCTTCTGCCGGTGCACTGGTCAGTGCTGAGAATATGGTTGATTTTCCAACATTCGGTAAGCCTACAATTCCGCAGTTTAAACTCATTTATTACTCCTGATTGTCTGATTGCAGGAATTATACAACATTGCTGTTTTTTTGCCCACTTGTTATCATAGCGGTAATGAAAACATCTTTGATAGGCAAGAAGCCACAGGAAATATTGCAGGTACTCGCTCTCAGGAAGAGCTTTCACGCCAAACAGATCTACAGGTGGATAAGCAGGGGTGTAAGGAGTTTTGACGAGATGACTGACATTCCATCTTCTCTCAGGGCTTCTCTTACAGAAAGTGATTTCTGTCTCTACACTACTGAGGAGGTTGCTGTCCAGTCGGACAGTGACGGCACTATAAAACTACTACTGCGTCTTTTTGATGAAAACGTGGTTGAGTGCGTTCTTCTTCATGATAAGTCCGATGGTTTAACTGCCTGCCTCTCATCCCAAAGCGGATGCGCCATGGGTTGCCGCTTCTGCAGAACAGGCACACTAAAACTAAAAAGAAGCCTAACAGTTAATGAAATCTGTGAGCAGTTTCTGCTTCTTCAAAGCCGTGCTCCTGGTAAGATAGACCACGTGGTCTTCATGGGCATGGGAGAGCCGTTTGCAAACATAGAAAACGTTCTTTCAGCCATAGACTTTCTACACAACGAAGATGGAATAGGGCTAAGTATGAGGCGCATAACTATCTCTACCTGCGGTGTAGTTCCAGGAATAAAAGAGCTCACACTTCGCCGTGTTCCGGTAAAGCTAGCCGTCTCTCTTGTCTCAGCAGATGATACTACTCGCAGTTCCCTCATGCCCATTAATAAGGCCTACAACCTCTCAACTCTCAAGGCCGCTCTCAAAGATTTTCAGAGTGTCAGCGGTAGGCGTTTTACTTTTGAGTACTGCATGATTCATGGTGTAAACATCTCAGACCAAGACGCATTTAAACTAGCTTCTTTCTGCAAGGGCCTGACAGTAGTTGTGAATCTTATCCCGTTTAACCCATGCCCAGAGCTGGAGTTTGTTACACCGAGTATGGAAGAGATAAACCACTTCTGCCGCAAGCTAGATGAGCTGAACGTGCCGTACACAATCAGAATCTCCCGTGGCCGAGGGATAAAGGGCGCCTGCGGACAGTTGGCTGGAAAGGTAAACGGTTGAGGTTTCCGTTCTAGTAGCCAATTACCACTCCTAGAACTATAAACAAAACTACCAATAATAGATTTATCAGAAAGAGGTTGCGAGCCTTCTTTATCCACGTGAAATAGTTCACTTCGATCATTGAAAGAGAGATGAGAAGCACTGGAGAAGTCGGGAAAATGACATTTGTATAGCCATCGCCAAAGGTGTAAAGAAGCACAAGCATCTGCTTACTCAAGCCCGTGTTGACCACTGCCAGCAGTCCCATGACAAGGATAGCCTTTGCCGTGGACGAGGAGATAAAAAACTCCAGCAGCAGCACTATCAGATAAATGGCCAGAGCAACCATAATTGGACTGCGGCCATCAATCAGTGTGTTTATCTGGTGGACTATGGTTGGCATAATGCCTCCACGGTCAAAAACGTACTTAATAGACGCAGCCAGAGCTATAAACACAGTTGTGGGTAGGGCGCCAAGTAGGCCGTGAAGGAAACTGGAAAAAGTAGTTTTTGTACTGTGGGAGGCCAGAACGCCCGCAATAAGCCCAAAAATCAGAAAGTAGGCTGTAAGAATTACAACCGTGTAGCCCCTGAGGCTTGATGAAAGAGAAGAGACTATAATCAGAGCCAAGGCGGTAAGCAGAAAGGCCGAGTAGATGTAGGCTGTTCTCTTGTCTTCTCTGGTTTCTTTCGCACCTCCAGTGGCCCTTGTGTCTTTTCTGGTCCTGTCGTGCTCTGCCGTCACGCTACTTTCTGGGTCCCTCTTAATCTTCCTTGTGTACGTAGCCAGGTACGCAATCAGCAGCCCGAACATGACCGCCGAAATCAGGATTCTGAACCAGAGGTGCTCAACTGGGTTGGCCCCTATAATCTGTGAGGCGAGCAGTACCGTGAACGGGTTTGTAATGGCCCCGGCAAACCCGAAACCGCACGAAAGAATGCAGCAGATGAAGCCCGTAAAAGAGTCATAGCCTAGGGCAATGCTCAACGCCGTGATAATAGGCAGCATAGTCAGCATTTCTTCAAACAGTCCCAGAAATGCTCCAAAAGAGTAAAAGAGCAGCGACACCAGCACTAGCAGTGTCCACGGCCTATCTCTAAATCTCTCCGACACAGAACCAACAATAATCCTGACTCCGCCCACGTCATTCATCACCTGAAACGAGGCTGAAATAACAAACAGAAACAGCGAGAGCATAATCAGGGTAAGCCCATCAGAAGAGCCAAAAACAAGCACTGGAGCCAGTAACCCCCTCCAAATCTCTATTCCCTTCAAGTCGCTTCTTTCTGTGTATTCAAGGTAGTTCACACCACCATCTGGTAGCGTTCCAAAGCTCCCCTTAGGCACCACATAGGTGAGGACTATAGAAAACAGTAGCAGTGCCACAAGCAGGACCGAGACCTGCAAAAAAGTTTTCTTTGAAATATTTATCAACGTCTTTCTATCTGCTTTCATATATCTCCTCTCTTCTTAGCCATCAGGTCCACAAGCAGGGCCCACCTGGCACACTGGCGTCTATTTTCAACTGGGTAGAAGTAGTGCAGTTCATTATTATGATACAGCTCAAACTCTTCATTGCTAGAGAAAGCCAAAGCCGGCAAATCCTTCATATCTATAGTAAATCCGTTAGACTCTGTCCTGTAGCCAAACTCTTTGCTGTTCATAAAACACTCACCATTCTCCTTTCTCACAGGCCCACCGTTTTCACCAAAAATCTTAGTTTTAACCTTAGTTCTCAGCTCAAACTTGTCCAGCTCTTTTTCTTCTAGGTCTATTATGGCGTTGTAGTACTGATCTATACTTTCAATCTTCTTCTTTGCGTTTGTACTTGAGAATCTGTAGTCCACACCTATGCTTCTGCCAGTGCCACACGCGGTGCATGCAAAGGCGTTCCCAACTCCCTTGGTAGTGTAGAGCTCACCACAGTCAGCGCACCTGTACAAAATGTTCTCAAGGCCCTTAGCTTTATTCTTCTGTTTGTAGGTATCTATAACGTGTTCTGAAGCGTTGTTGTACAGCGTCTCTCTTATAATCTTGTCAAGCTCATCACTACTCATGCCTTCGAGCTCTTGGCTCTTGATTACCTTCTTGACCGTTAGCTCCACTTTTGAATTAAAGCGCTTCTTTCTCCACTTGGGTTTTGCATAATAGGCTCCGTTTATTCTAACTAGAACCAGGTCTGCATGAAGCTTTTTGTAGAAGGCGGCACTGTCAGCCATGCTGTTGCTCTTCCCATCTGGAGAGAGTCTTCCCTCCGGGAAAATGACCACAGGAAAACCTTTTCTCACAGTCCTAAGTATATCCATGGCCGGTCTAAACTCTTTAGTAAAAAGCTTCTTTGGAATAAACCCACCACCCTTGGCCAGGCGCTTCAAAATAGGTCTAGTGCAGTAAAACTCATTAACCAGGTAGCTTGGGTTTCTAGGGTGTGAGAGACGGGAAATGTAGTTAAAATCAGCAAATGATTCGTGGTTTGAAAGAACCACATACGGGGCTTCCACATCTTTCATCAGCTCTTCATCAATTCTGAGTTTTCTCGGCTTACCCTGCCATGTCCTGGCCAAAAAGACTGTAAACGCATAAACAGGGGAGTCTGGAGTTCCTTCGGTTCCTTTTAACATGTACTTTTTTATAAAGAAGGCAATGAGTGCAAACAGTAGAGCTGCAAGGGCAACAATTATAGTAATAAGTATCCACAGTGGTAGTTCATTTGATATAAAGGCTGCTCCAGCAGCACCCATCAGGTTTGACACCACAATTGATGGGATTACACCAGTGACAACTGTGCATATATACTTTTTATAACTTAACCTAGTTCCGCTACCGTAGTAACAGATGGCTCCAAACGGAATTAGAGGCATGAAGAAGAGTAGGTAAATAAGAAATGTTGTGTTTCTATTACTTACATTTGCCGAGATCCTCTCAATATTCTTCTTGTTCCTCTCATAGGCCTTATTGTTGAAATTAAATAGCCTTACCAGAACAAATATGATTGTAGCCCCAAGTCCTACGCCCAAATCGCAGAGCAATAAAGCAATTGGGAACGGATAGCTTAAACCACTAGAAATCTGAATAAATTCAGCTGGCACAAAGATTACAACCATCTGCAGTGCCTCAATCAGCACGACCGATGCCATCCCCAACACTCCCTTCTCGGCCAACAGCCTAGAAGCTCCACTGGTGTCGTTCGCAATCTCCATTTTGATAAACGGAACCATTATCTCTTTTAGAAAAAATGAGAAGAGGAATATTATTGCCAGGAAGATGACAAAAATCAGACTCTTATCCCTTCCTTCGGATGAGACCTTCATGTCATCAGACAATAAAACATGATTAGACTATTTTCAATATAATTCTTTAAGACTTGCGGTCAAGGTCTGCGGAAGTTTGTAGTCTGACTGCTTCGGACTCTCATCGAAGAGAGTCTGGATGATAAGCCTCAGCGCCTCAGTGAATGACATTTCCTCCATCTGGTCGACAACAGCGAATCAGAATCTCCCGTGGCCGTGGAATAAAAGGGGCCTGTGGGCAGCTTGCCGGTAAGCTTCAATAGTTTTTTCAGTTTTTTACAAGGCTTGGACACTTTGTGGCGTCTAAGTAGGTATGACAGATATTTTTTTAAAGTTTCTTAAAAGCTTACTTGCTTTGTGTTCCCATTTGATGAAATACCTTGAAAAGGCCATCTCCCAGATGCCTGAGGGTTCAATTCATGTTACCGGCAACAAATCCAGGCTTTACACTTATCAATATGTTGATGGAAACAGAGTCTATCTGGGTAATGAAAACGAGGGTTTGAAAAAAGACCTCATACAAAAAGAGTACTTGAAAAACTTTCTTGGAGAGATTGAGAAAATTCATGAAATTCTTGCTGTTTCCGTCAAAAAATTGCAAGACATGAAAAAATTACCATCTGCACTAGAAAGGATGGCTCTGGATAAAAGGGCTCTTGTAACTCCGTTTAAGCTGATGGATGCAAAAGACCCTGTGTGGAGCAGGACAAATGCAGGTAAAGCGGACAAGTCAACACATCCGTACAAGACTGCCAAAGGTGATTGGGTCCGCTCTAAAGCAGAAGTGATTATAGCTGACATGTTGTTTATGTTGGGTGTGCCATACATTTACGAATGTCGTATCACCATCAGAGGAAAGATTTATGAACCTGACTTTTATATACTCAATTGTTTAACAGGGCGGGTCGTCATCTGGGAACATTTAGGAATGATGGATGACCCATCTTATTTGGCAAGGAATTCCCAGAAAATCATGGATTATCTTAGTGCCGGTTTAATATTTGGTAGGGATTTGATTTTCAGCACGGAAAGTGAGTCGGATAAGCTGAGAACTGAGGTAATCAGGAAGATGATAGACGATTATTGCCTTGGCTACGCCTGTATCTAGATTCCAATTACACCACAAAAGATTATGGTTTGCATTGAAACGGCTTGTTTTGAAGTGCTTTTCAATGAAAATTTCATTGAAAAAGCTCATTTTGACCGACGTTTCAATGCATCAAGGCCACTGCAAGGCAAATCTCCAAAGCCAGGACTATAAAAAAGACTGCCGTACGGAGACAGCAGCCTTTGATCCTTGCGCGATTCGAACGCACGACCCCTTCCTTAGGAGGGAAGTGCTCTATCCAGCTGAGCTAAAGGACCGACAGAAACATATTAAACTTACTTAGTTAAAAGCTCAATAGCCTTTTCTCTCTCAAAATCCTTACATCTCTGCTCGTCATTCTGGCATTCTTTCGGCAATCTGAAGTTTTCCTTGCCGTATTTCAGATAGTAGCCATAGCGACCGACCATGATTGAAAGGTTTTTCCCCTCATGCTCCCCAAAGTCTTTGACAACCTTGGATTCAGTAGTCTTTGCACCTGCCTTCGGTGTGGCAAAGAGGATACGGGCTTTTTCTTCATCCATGGCAAAAAGCTCATCATAGCTTTTGAGGTTCCTGTAATCAGTACCGGCATTTACAAACGGTCCGTAGCGACCTATGTTTGCAGTAATCTCATGACCATCCTCAGTCTTGCCCAAAGAACGGGGAAGAGTGAAGAACTCAAGAATTCTGGAAGCCGGAACTTCTGCTTTGAGCAGGTTTGATGGGATTTTGAAGCGCTTCACATCAGAGGTTTCAGACAAATCTCCAATCTGCCAGTAGTCTCCGAATCGGCCTGTGCATCTGTAGACGTTCTGACCGTCTTCTGTTGTGGCAACAACCGGATTTGTCTGCTTCTCATTTTCCTCAGAGAAAAGATCATCAATCATCTGGTCTGTTACATTCTGAGGAATCCAGGTTCTTGGAACGCTCTTGTTCTTGCCTTCTGCGTTCTGCACATAGGGACCGAACTGACCTATCAGAATGCTGTGGCCGGAGCTGAGCTGAGGAAGTTTTATCTCCTTTACTTCCTTCGGAATAATGGTCTCTCGGGCTTTCTTGACCTGCTCTTCAAGTCCCTGGGGTCCGTCGTAGAACTTCTTCAGGTAGTCAAGCTCGGTCAGCTTACCTTCCGCTATATGGTCAAGTTCGCTTTCCATCTCACTTGTGAAGTTGTACTGGATGTACTGATCAAAATGTTCAAGAACCTGAATGACGGCAAAACCTGTGAAGGTTGGAATGAGAGCATGGTCAGAAACAGTTACGTAGTTCTTATCAATAATATGCTCAATGATTGTGGCGTATGTTGATGGTCTTCCTATCCCTAGAACCTCAAGTTCCTTGACAAGGGAGGCTTCAGTGAATCTGCCCCGTGGCATGGTCTCGTGTTTTGAACCGTTAAGGGAGGAAACGTTGAGAACAGTTCCCTTCTCAAGAGATGGGAGAGTCAGTTCCTTGCCGTTCACAGAGTCTTCATCTTCTATGTAGAGCTTTCTGAAGCCCTGATACTCGTATCTGGAAGCAGTAGCCTTTAAGGTTGCCTTTCCATCTGTTGTGCGGACATCTGCAGAAGCGGTTATCTTCTTTGCATCTTTCATCTGGCTTGCAAGAGTTCTCTTGTAGATGAGGGTGTAGAGAGAAAGATCCCTTCCGCTCAAGCCTGTATCTTCCGGAGCTGTGAAAACTTCTCCTGCCGGCCTGATGGCTTCATGGGCTTCTTGTGAAAGGTTGCNNTCTGATGGCCTCGTGGGCTTCCTGAGAAAGGTTGCTCTTTGAGGCATACTGACGCGGTGTTGATGAAACATGTTCAGTCCCGAACAGGGTGGTAGCTGCAGCCATTGCAGCCTTTGTTCCCTCTGCGCTGAGGGCAGGACTGTCAGTTCTGTGGTAGGTTATGAAACCTCTCTCGTAGAGGTGCTGAGCTATATTCATGACCTGTTTTGCAGAAAGGTGAAGCTTTATGTTTCCTTCCTGCTGCA
>DBVL01000053.1:0-893 GCA_002308475.1 Spirochaetales bacterium UBA1265
ATTCAGTGTCATTTTAGCAGCGCTTTTCTCTGTTTTCCTACAGTCCTTATGCAATTGGGTATTTCATAATCAGTTTATCTCGGATCTCGCTATCAATTGCACCATCTCTCAGAAAACGATCAGCCATCATATAGAGCATATCAGCACATTCATAAAACATTGTGTCGTTATTCTGATCGTATTCTTCCAGCTCCTTAATTGTGTTTTTCAGTGCTTTAGGCAAGTCTGAAGAATCAATATTAATATCCCCATTTATAAAATTATACTTTTTAGGTGCAGAAAGCGAACCATTAATCACATCGAGAAGATTAACCCCTAATGCATTTGAAATTTTTACCAAGGTATTTACTCTGCAGTCCATAACATTAGCAGAACCATTACAAATACTGCAAAGCGTTGTGTATGGGACAGAACTTTTTTTTGAGAGATTGTATACTGAGATTCCCTGATTTTTTATATATGCACTAAGATCCATACTATCACCGTTAACAGTATATAACGGGATGCTACACACAGAACCCTGCCATGCTTAGAGCGGTTTGTTTGAGATCTCCATGTTTCCGCAGTTGCCAACCACAGTAAATAACAGCTTATTCTTTCAGTCAGTAGAAATTCCTGTTTATTTTTTTAATAACTTTCTATTATATTCCGTTGTAGGTTAGAGGTGTTTTATGTTTGTTAAAGTCCTTCCGGAGAAAACTACAGGACGTCAATTGATGAACTTGTGCACATCCAGTAAAAAGCCAACCTATCAGAACACATACTGTGACAACGTGATAGCCTCTATTGGAAAAGCATTGGAACTGGATTTGTCCAAGAAATTCTATTCAGCCAAGGATTTGAAGACACTCAGAGGAAAAACTGCAAAGAAAGTGTGAACGTAATTTAATAGA
>DBVL01000053.1:922-6273 GCA_002308475.1 Spirochaetales bacterium UBA1265
CTTTAACATTAAGAAATTACAGGCCATTTTTTGTTATTACTGCTGCGGAAGACGGGATATGTCCCCTTAATGGCAACACACCCTGCCTGATGACAATTATGGAAATAGAGTTTAACATGGCATTAAAAGGAGAAAATGACATGATAAAGAAAACCTTTGTTGTTCTTCTTCTGGTTTTCATAGCCCTTACACCTGTCTTTGCAGACTTTGATTTCTTCTTCGGCACAGATTTCAGCGTTAGCGGAACCAAAGTCTTCAAAACAGAAGGCATAACAGACAAAGCTGCGGCAAAAGCCTATGTGGAACTTGAATACGAGAAGGAGAATTTCTACGTTGACGTGAAGGGAACTGTGTCCCTCTCTTCAAAATCCAGTGCTGAATATGATCTTGAGAAGGTTTACGCCAGCTACAGGATAATCAGTTACAAGGACAATCCCCTGACAATCATGGCTGGAAAGTACCCTTCAAAGTGGGGTCTTGGATTCATAGATGGCTATAAAACAGGAAACATCATTACACCTGAAGATAACGAGTATTCAGTTTCTGCCGCACAGGATTTTGACAATGGTTGGAGTGCTGATCTTCAGGTTGTTTTACCGCTGGATAACAACAAGACTGTAAAGATAGGAGCTCAGGGAAGAAAAGATTTCTCTCTGGAAACCCTCAAGGAGGCCAGATTAACAGCCTCTATCAACCTTTCTGCCAAAACAGTTAGTGCCACAGCTGCCGCAAAGCTGAATGCCTGGGCAGATTTTGTCGTTGGAACTGAATTTGACTACAACTATGACAAAGATGCTTCAACTGAGACAAAGCTGGTTTTTGCAGCCTCAGCTCTGAAGGATTTTGAGATTTCCATAGATTCAAAAGCCAAAACTCTCACGGATGCACTGACCCTCAACTTTATTCTTGAAGGTGGAAAGTATTCTCAGACAGTAATTGTAAACCATGCTACTCTTGGACTTACAGACAAGACTGATATCTACTCAAAGACCAAGCTCAGTATAGGAAGCGGGATAACGGCATTTGAACAGATCATAGGTGCTACCTACACTCTTGAGAAGGGTCTTGTAGCTGACGGCTTTATTACCATAGATACAGAGTCTGTCATGCTCAGCGCTGTTTTAAGATACAACTATTGATTGTTTGATATCTCAAGCATCTTTTCAAGCGGAAGTCCTATTATATTTGAAAGGCTTCCGCTTATTTTTTCCATTAGAGTAAACCCGTAGCTCTGAATGCGGTACGCTCCTGCCACTCCTTTGTAATCACCGGTTTCCAAATACTTGCGTATGTCCTCATCACTGAGGTTTCTGAAGTATACATCTGAGACAACGCAACAGCTCTCAATGATTCCACGTCCTGGAATGTACATGCACAAACCGGAGAGTACACTGTGTTTCTTTCCTGACAGCAGGCGGTACATGGAAGCAGCCTCATCTTCATCTGAAGGCTTTCCCAGAAGTTTGGAACCCAGACAAACAAGGGTGTCCGCACTGACAGCTGGTAAAGAAGGCTCAAACTCAGGAGAAGAGACATAACTGTTCATCTTCTGAGAGGCAATAAGAGTCACAACTTCTGAAGGATTAGATAAACCACAGATTTCATTTATATTCTGAGCTCTGACTATGACAGAGACTCCACAGTCTCTGAGAAGGCTCAACCTGTTGGGGGACTGGGAGGCCAGAACCAGGGTTGGAAAGGCTCTCTTTACCTTATCTTTCAACTCTTCATCCAAAACGGGACATTTTTCCATAGGCTCAGCTTACTACTTTTTCTACCTTTTGTCCCTAATTGACACAAAACATAGAGCTTCAGAAACACCATGTATCAAATTGATACACCAGAGTACTTCTGACACAACCAAAAGAGGTCCATAGACACGCAAAACAACACATCTAAAACAAATAATCAAAAGTTATTTACTTATAATACATATATTTACATAAAAGTTGGCACGCTAAGTGCTATATGGAAGGTGTCCAGCAAAGGACAAAAAGATTAAAGAATATTAAGTGAGGTACACTATGAACTATTTAAACACAACAAACGATTTTGACAGATTCTTCAATGACGTATTCGGAAACTGGGGAGTCAGAAACAATAAGATTCCGTCAGTAGACGTTTATGAGGATGAGAAGGCTTTCTACGTAGAAGCAGAACTTGCCGGCTATGATATGAAAGATGTTGAAGTAAATGTTGAGAAGCATGTACTGCGCATCTCTTCCCACAAGCGCGCAAGCGAAGACAAGAGCAGAAAGTATCTTGTAAGAGAAAGAAGCTTTGTGGAGTTTGACAGAGCTTTCAGCCTTCCTGAAGGAATCAATGAGGAAGCTATTGATGCAGAGTTCAGAGATGGAGTTCTGACAATCACTCTTCCCAAGATGCCGGTTGAGCAGCCTAAAAAGATCAGCGTAAAGATCAAATAAACAACCATACCTATCCTCCGAAAATAGAGTAAGGATTGAGCGCTACAGGTATAGTTCCTGTGGTGCTCTTTTTTTTATTGGCCTTTGGGTGTATAGTGGAAGGCATGAAAATAGTAATACTTGGAGCCGGAAGGCGTGGCATAAGACTTGCCAGATTCCTAGTTGAAGAACAGAACGATGTTATCCTTCTGGATGACAATCCTTCAAATGTCTCGAAAGCCCTGACCAGCGTGGACTGCTTGGCCCATGAATGCAGCGGTACGGATATAGATCAGCTTTCTTCCCTTGAGATCTCAGACGCAGATGCGTTCATAGCGCTCACAGGCAGTGACGAGACAAACCTGGTCTCATGCGGCATAGTCTCTTCCAACTTCAAGATTCCGACTACCATTGCGTCTGTCAGAAACCTTTCGTATACGAACACTGATTCCTTCATGGGAATCTCACACATAGTCAATCCCTACCAGGAAGTGGCTCGTCACATCTGGAAGGAGCTTGATAAGGGTATCTACTCAGATGTAATCATGTTTGAGCACTCTGCCCTCCTGTTGAACAATGTCTATGTTGATGATTCCTCTCCCTACCAGAATATGAGCCTTAAAGACATAAGGAAAACGTTCGACGGAAACTTCCTCATAGCCGCCATAAGCAGAAACGAAGATATAATTGTTCCAAGCGGAGACACTGTCATCAGAAAAGGAGACACACTTGGAATCATAGCCGATAACGAGGCACTGGAGGACATATTCCACATAGAGGAGTCCAAGAAAAAGAGGGGCAGGAAAATCTGCATAGTCGGCGGTACAAAAATCACTGACTTCCTGCTTCACAACCTGACCGAGCGCCAGAGAAAAAACACAACCGTCATAATCAAGGATCCGGTGATTGCAGATGAGATTGCCTCCAAATACCCCGGAGTTCTCACAATCAATGACAATATTACAAATGAAGGTATTTTTTCTCAGGAGAACCTTGAGAGCAATGACGTGATTGTCTGCATTTCCGACAACGACGAGCTGAATATAATCTCAGCCAGCTACGCCAAGACCATGGGAATCAAGAACTCCATGGCCCTCATCATAAAGAATCCAGAATATATCCGCATGACAAGGCATATGGGAATAGATTCCCTTATTTCCTCTCAGGATGTTACCGTAGACTCCATTCTCAAGTATCTGCAGGGCAAGAATATCTCCAGCAGACACAAGATGTTTGACGGCCGTTTGGAAACCTTTGAGTTTGAGGTTCCGAAAGACTCCCCTCTGATCGGGAGAAAGCTTATGGATATAAATATGAAGGAAAAGGGAATTATAGGTGGTGTAACAAACCCCAGGACAAAGACGAATATAATCCCTTCAGGCACATATGAGATTGCTTCTGGAGATATTCTTGTTCTGATAACACTGAGCAAGTCCAACATGTTCATTCAGGACCTGCTTTCCGGGAAGGAAAACTGATGCATATAAAGAAAGTCATCCGCCTTCTTGCAGTTATAGAACTCTTCATAGCAACTCTTATGTTGGCTCCTATCTACGTAGGTATTCACTATTTGGAGACAGTAGCAGTCCATGCTTTCCTGCTTACTGAGGCTATTATAATCATTATCAACCTTCCTCTGGCCATCTTTCTTAGAAAAGAGTCCCTTGCCACCATCTCCCAGCGTGACGGGTTTCTTTTTACAACCCTGACATGGATAGTATCTACAGGATTCGGTGCCATTCCTCTGGTTCTTTCAGGAGATTTCAATAGCTATTCCAAAGCTTATTTTGAGATTATGAGCGGTTTCACCACAACAGGTGCCACCACTCTTTCAAACATAGAGGCCTGCTATAGGAGTATTCTTTTCTGGAGATCCATGACTAACTGTCTCGGAGGCATGGGAATAGTTGTTCTTTTTGTAGCCTTCCTTCCGGCTCTTGGTGCTGGAGCAGGTTCCTTCCATCTTATGGGTGCTGAGTCCGTTGGCCCTGTCAAAGGAAAGCTTACTCCAAAAACAAAGACAACTGCCATTCTGTTGTGGGGCATCTATCTGGGGTTCTCCATACTTCAGGTAATCTTCCTTCGTCTTGGAAATCTTGACCTTTATGATGCCATTACTGTTACTTTCTCAACCATGTCAGCCGCAGGTTTCTGTGTTAAGAATGCTTCTATTGGAGCTTTCAATTCTGCGTATGTAGATGTGGTTGTCACTGCTTTCATGATCATAGCAGGAACAAACTTCTCTCTTTATTACAGAGCCTTTACAGGGCACTTGAAAGAGAGTCTGGAAGATACTGAGCTCAGATGGTACTTCTCCATCTTTGCCTTGGCAACCTTCCTTGGTGCAGTCGTTCTCAATTTAAAAGAAATCTACAGTTTTCCTACAGCTCTGCGCTACATGGCCTTTCACGTGGCTTCTATTCTGACTACTACAGGATTCTCAACCACAAACTACCTTAACTGGCCGTCCTTTGCCATTATTCTGCTGGTAGTCACCATGTTCATAGGTGGCTGTGCCGGTTCTGCCGGTGGTGGTGTGAAGGTCGTCAGGATTTCAGTCATGCTTCAGTCGGGCAACCAGAGCATAAAGCAGAAGATACATCCGTCCGGAGTCTATCAGATCCGTAACAACAACGGTCCTATTGACAGTAAGACCATCTCTTCCATTTTTGCTTTCTTTGCCATCTACATATTCACCTGGTTGCTTGGAGCTGTTGTTGTCTCCCTTTCCGGAGCAGATGTAGCTACCTGTCTCTCCACCTCCATCCTTACCCTTGGAAACATAGGAATAGGTTTTACTGAGATAGGTGTACAAGAGAGCTTTTCCATCCTTCCAACATGGACCATGTGGATTTACAGTATTCTTATGCTGGCTGGTAGGCTTGAGCTGTTCACTGTGTACGTTCTTTTCTCACGTGCCTTCTGGAAAAGATAAGGTAGAATTAA
>DBVL01000003.1 GCA_002308475.1 Spirochaetales bacterium UBA1265
GAGTACGGCGACATGCAGCTTATCTGTGAGGCCTACAGCCTTATGAAGGATCTTCTTGGTCTTTCTGCTGACCAGATGCATGAGGTATTTGCTGAGTGGAACAAGACAGAGCTGGACAGCTATCTTATTGAGATAACAAGGGATATTCTTGCTTATAAGGATACGGACGGAAAACCGATTGTTGACAAGATTCTTGACACAGCTGGTCAGAAGGGTACCGGTAAGTGGACAGGAATAGCTGCTCTTGATGAGGGCGTGCCTCTTACACTTATTGGAGAGAGTGTTTTCAGCCGCTGTCTTTCAGCCATGAAGGCAGACCGTGTTGAAGCTGCAAAGGCTTACAAGGATAAGCAGATGGAGAAGTTTGATGGAGACAAGAAGGCCTTTATTGAAGATATCCGCCATGCTCTCTATGCTTCAAAGATTATCAGCTACGCTCAGGGTTACACTCTTATGAGAACAGCTGCAAAGACAAACAACTGGAATCTCAACTACGGTGGAATAGCTCTCATGTGGAGAGGTGGATGTATAATCCGCAGTGTCTTCCTCGGTAAGATCAAGGAAGCTTATGACAACAATCCTCAGCTTTCCAACCTGCTTCTTGACCCGTACTTCAAGGGTGTAATAGAGAAGCTCGTTCCAGCTTGGAGAAGAGTTGTTTCCTGGGCTGTCAGATGTGGAGTTCCTGTTCCGGCCTTTGCTTCAGCTCTTAACTATTTTGACGGTTATACTTCAGAGCGTCTTCCTGCCAACCTGCTTCAGGCTCAGAGAGACTACTTTGGAGCTCATACTTATGAGAGAGTTGATGAAGAGCGCGGAAAGTTCTTCCATACAAACTGGACAGGTGAAGGCGGAAGTACTTCTGCAAGTACATACAGCGTCTGATTTTTCCAGAGATTTGAGACGGCAAGTATCTAGAAGCTTGCCGTCTTTTACTAAGGAGGTATAAATGGTACTTACCAACAGTGAAATAAAGAGCAAGGTAGAAGCCTATCTTAAGGAGATGGAGAGCAGGAAGAGCCTGAAGAAGGTTCTTCTGATCGGCCCGGACTTCACAAGGTTCTTCTCAAACGCAGGCTTCATCTGCAACTGCATTTATCATTATCTGGCTCCAAAGGGAGTTGAGGTTGTTATCCTTGAGGCTCTTGGAACCCATGTTGCCATGACAGAGAATGAGATAAAGGAGATGTATGGAGATATACCTCTTTCATGTTTTGTTCCTCATGACTGGAGAAATGATGTTGTGACCCTCGGTCAGGTTCCCGGAGACTTCATATCCGGGATTACTGAAGGCCTGTGGACTGAACCAATTGAGTGTCAGGTAAACCGCCTTGTCATGGACAAGTCCTTTGATCTTGTCATCTCCGTAGGCCAGGTTGTTCCTCATGAGGTTATAGGTATGGCTAACCATGCCAAGAACCTGTTTGTTGGTGCTGGTGGCTCAGATATGATAAACAAGAGCCACATGGTCGGCGCAGTCTTCGGTATGGAAAGAATGATGGGTAAGGATTTTACTCCGGTCAGAAGAATCTTTGATTACGGTCTTGAGACCTTCCTCAAAGATATAGATATCTGGTTCATTCTTACCGTCTGTACAGCTCCAGGGGGACAGATCAACACTCACGGAATCTTCTTTGGAGATACAAGAAAGGTTCTTGAAGATGCCATTGCTCTGTCTCAGAAGACAAACATAGACTTTGTGGAGACAGGAATAAAGAAGTGTGTGGTTTATCTGGATCCTAAGGAGTTCAAGAGCACATGGCTTGGAAACAAGAGCGTTTACAGAACACGTATGGCTATAGCTGACGGTGGTGAGCTTCTTGTTCTGGCTCCGGGTGTGGAGCGTTTCGGTGAGGATCCGCAGATTGACAAGCTTATCAGAAAGTACGGCTACAAGGGTCGTCTGAACACTCTTGAGCAGTATAAGAAGAATGCGGATCTGAGAGAGAACGCAGGTTGTGCGGCTCACCTTATCCATGGTTCTTCTGACGGCAGATTCAAGATCTCATACGCTGTGAAGAACATAAGCCGTGAGGAGATAGACGGAGCTGGTTTCTGCAGTGCTTCTTATGACGAGATGGTCAAGCGCTATGATCCTGAGAAGCTCAAGTACGGCTACAACACTCTTGAGGACGGGGAAGAGATATACTTCATTCCAAACCCGGCTCTCGGACTGTGGATAAACAAAGAGAAGTTCAAGGACTGATCAGGAAAAAGCAAGATATAAATGCTCCCCAAAAGGGAGCATTTTTATCATCAGAACAAGGCATCAGAACAAGAGTTTATCTAAAATGGAGGAAGCGCATCTCATTCCGTCTATGGCTGAGCTTACTATCCCTCCTGCAAACCCGGCTCCTTCTCCGCATGGGTATAGATTCTCATGGCTTGTACTCTCAAGTGTAAGAGGGTCACGGAGAAACCTCACAGGGGAACTTGTACGGGTCTCTGTACCTATAAGTATGGACTCTTCAGTTATGAAGCCCCTCATCTTCTGACCTATCAGAGACAGGCCTTCCTTAAGAGGCGTTGAGATTTCAGGCGGCAGTACTTCAGAGAGAAGGCAAGAGGTCAGACCCGGTGTGTAGCTACTGGAGGGCAGGGATGATGATAAGTGGTCAGAAAGAAAATCAGTGACTCTCTGAGCTGGAGCTTTCTGACTGCTACCCGCAGCAAGAAAGGTTTTCTTTTCCAGCTCTTCCTGGTACCTGACAACTGAGAGCGGATCCTCAAACTCCGGGCCATCAGAAAGGAACTCAACTACAAGACCTGAGTTTGCAAACTTTCCACCTCTGTTTGAGGGGCTCATTCCGTTTACCACACACTGGGACCTGTCCGAGGCGGCCGGAACTACAAAACCTCCCGGGCACATGCAGAAGGAGTAGACTCCTCTCCTGATTCCGTTGTACGAAGTCTGAACTGCAAAGTTGTATTCTGCTGGCGGAAGATACAGGCCTCTGCCGTTTTTGTTGTGGTACTGTATGCAGTCAATCAAGTGCTGTGGGTGTTCAATCCTCACTCCCATGGACAGGTCCTTGCTCTCCATGGCCACACCGAGGGAGTGCGCCATGCGGAAAGTGTCTCTTGCAGCGTTCCCAACGGCTAGAATGACGGGACCCGAGAACTCAGTAACTGAGCCGGTGACAAGGTCTTTAACAACACAGCCTTTTACACTGTTTCCTGACAATAGGAAATCTGTGACAAGGCTTTGAAAGTGTATCTCTCCCCCATGTGAGAGTATGCACTCTCTCATGTTCTCTATTATCCGCGGAAGCTTGTCAGTCCCTATGTGCGGATGAGCTTCATACAGAATGGAGGAGGGAGCCCCGAACTGGACGAACAGTTCAAGAACACCCTGATTGTCCCCTCTCTTCTTGCTTCTTGTGTAGAGCTTTCCGTCTGAGTATGTGCCGGCTCCACCCTCACCGAAACTGTAGTTTGAAGAGGGGTCTACCACGCCTTCAGTTGAGATTTTTGCTATATCCACACGTCTTGAGTGAACATCTTTTCCACGCTCGAACACTATGGGTTTCAGCCCGTGCTCAAGAAGCTTCAGCGCTGCAAACAGGCCAGCCGGTCCGCTTCCAACTATCAAAACCTGACCTTTGGACGGGTCAGCCTGGCGGAAAACGGTTTCCTTGTAAACAGGAGAAGACGGGTTTATACGACAGAGAAGATCTATGTATACATCTTGTCTTCTGGCGTCTGTTGAACGCCTTAAGATGACAAACTCATCTGAGGGAGAAAGGTGAAGGGCTTTTCGTATGGAGGCCTCAGAAAAAGCCTTTTCCGGGGTGAGGCGGAGACTTATGTCTTTATCTTTAACTGCCATGGGGAACTAGAAAAGCAGGGCGGTTGCTACGCCAAAGTATACAAGCAGACACAAGGCGTCAACACAGGTTGTCAGGAACGGGCTTGCTATTACTGCAGGATCAAGCTTGAGCTTTTCGGCAAAGATAGGAAGTGTGGCTCCTATAATCTTTGCAACTATGACAGTAACTGACAGGGCCAGACTTACTGTGATGGATATCTCCAAAGTAAGCTCCGGGTTGTTCAGAAGAAGTCTGTCCAGAAGCATGAGCTTTCCAAAACACACAAGGCCTAAGGCCAATGCACACAGGACTGAAGTTGCAAACTCCTTGAAGATGACCTTTGGTAAATCCGAGAATTCTATCTCTCCGAGGGAGAGGGCACGTATGACGGTGACTGAGGCCTGGGAACCTGAGTTTCCGCCTGTTCCCATGAGCATGGGAATGAACGCTGTCAGAATGACATTCGCCGCCAGGGCTGTTTCAAAGTGGTTTATGATTATTCCTGTGAAAGTGGAGGAAACCATCAGGATCATGAGCCAGGGGATTCTGTGTATGAACAGTTCAAATGGATTGGACTTGAGGTACGGCTTATCAGTAGGAGTCTGTCCGGAGAGGATGGCCAGGTCCTCCGTTGTCTCTTCTTCCATGACATCCATAACATCATCAAAGGTGATTATACCGACCATACGTTTTTCTGAGTCAACTACAGGGATGGCCATGAAGTTATACTTGGAGAACATCTTTGCTACTTCTTCCTGGTCTGTATGGGTGTCTACGCTGATAACGTTCTCTTCCATTATCTCAGAGACTTTTGTTGAGTTGTCCTTGGCAAGAAGCAGGTCTTTTACTGAGACAAGACCCATGAGTTTTCTGTTGCTTGTAACATAACATGTGTATATGGTCTCTTTGTCTACTCCGGTTGCTCTTATGTGTGAGATGGATTCAGATACTGTCATGGCTGGACGAAGGGATACGTATTCTGTGGTCATGATTGACCCGGCAGAATCTTCAGGGTACTTCAGTATGAGGTTTATATCTCTTCTCATGTCCGCATCTGCCTGGGAGAGGATTCTTCTGACCACGTTTGCCGGCATC
This sequence comes from Spirochaetales bacterium UBA1265, assembly GCA_002308475.1. Classification (GTDB taxonomy): domain Bacteria; phylum Spirochaetota; class Spirochaetia; order Sphaerochaetales; family Sphaerochaetaceae; genus UBA1265. Next base: position 4,905 of record DBVL01000003.1, read on the forward strand.
TCTTCAACCAGTTCTACAGCATCATCAACATACAGTTCATCTATGACCTGCTTGAGCTCTTTATCTGAGAAGCCGTGGATAAGGTGCTCCTGGGTCTCTGCTTCCATCTCTGCAAATGCGTCTGCAGCCAGTTCTTTAGGTAGCAGTCTGAAGACTATGGGGAGCTGCTGTTCGCTGAACTCATCAAAGATTGAAGCAATATCCGAAGGGTTCATGGTGGCAAAAATATCTTTTATGGAAGAGTACTTTTTGTTTTCAAGAAGGTTAAGAATGGTATCTTTGATGTTTATATTCAGTTCTGCCATGGAAAGGCTCCTCTCAGTTATCTAAATATAATAACTTATCTGGCTTTTGTTGAAAATCCGGAAATTCAGGGAAACATGGTTATTTGATTGACCGAATAAGTGCTATCAGCTAGTATTTCACAGAAAATAAGAGATAGATAATCAGGGGATTTTATGTTCAGATCTTCCAAAAGGATAATGGTTTTTGTTCTGTTAGCAGCTGTGGTTCTAAGCGCTGTCTCCGCCTCCTATAAAATAGTTGATTATGAATTCAGGATTGACGGTTCGACCAAGAGGTGGGCTCTTCTGAGCAGAGTGAAAGGCTCGGAAGATGTTTTTGAGTCCGTTGATGCCCTTGAGGAGGCTTTGAATGAAAAGCGCCAGGAGCTATGGAATACAAATGTCTTCTCTTCTGTCAAATGCAGTTGGGAAGAGTTGGAGACTGTTGGGGATCTGGTAAATGTCAAGGCTGTCTTTGATGTGGTGGACAGTGGTTCAGTAATTATCCTTCCTTATCCTAAGTATGATTCAAATACAGGTTTCTCCTTGGGGCTTAGGTACAAGAACAAGAATGTTCTGGGTACTCTTGGGGCAGCGTCAGTCTCTGTTGACTGGGTTCAGAACGGTGAGGGTTTTGACAAATCAACCTTTGAGTTTGAGGTTCCGGTTGAGGATATTCTTCTTAGTAATGGCAGTTCTCTGTTCTTTGATCTGAGTGGAAACTACAACATGGCTGATCCGGAAAATGGCAAGACAAGTTTTTCCACAGGCATAAAGAATCTTGTTTTCTCTGATATTACTTTTGACGGCTCAGTTGGAATAGCTTATCTGTATGGTGAGAAGACTTTTGACAACTATTCAGTCAACCTTTCTGCCAAGGGTATAAAGGTGGGGCGCTTTTATCTGGATACTTCTGTGAATGCTCTTCTGAACTTCAAGTCGGAAGTTATGAAATCCAAGGTTGTCTCTTCTGTTTCTCTTAGAAAGATAGAGTTTGGAAATGTTTCCATTACTGATACTCTGACCTATACTGCTGCTCCTACGGTGGAAGATATGAGATCTCTCTCTTCCGCAAAGCTGGTGAATACCATGAATTTCGGTATAAAGTCAGACAGAATAAAGGATCTTTCAGTTGGTACGGAAGTAGGGCTTCTTTTCACTGATTCTTCTCAGTACTACACCTTGAGTTTTGCTTTCTCTCCTATAAATAAGATAACCAGCACCTCAAAGGTCACTTTCTATACTTCTGAGGGTCATGGATTTTACGGAATAAAGGCCAGTGAGGCTTTATCTTCTTCTTTTAATGTGAGAATCCTGAATAAAAAGCTGACAGTCACTCCTTCTGTTGAGCTGATAAACAAAAACGCTGAGACTTATGCCATGGGCAAGAGGGCCTGGGAGCTTGATTCAAGTATCTCTGTCAGTGGTGGTAGTATAAACAGGGTCTCCTCTGGTGAGTCCTATTTTGCTTTCAGGGACAACTTCAGGACTGGAATAAAGGCTGAGGCTCAGGCGGAAATGGTTTGGAATCTTGGTCAGAATCCTGATCTCATAGTCAGGGGTGCGGCTACTGTTTTCCTCCATCCGCTTAAGAATTTCAATCCGTCTTTCAGATTCTATGCAGCTGCAGCTACTGAGCCGATCCAGTGGTTTAACCAGAAAGACGGCAGTAAATATGCAAATGCTGATCTCTACTCGTTCTCCGGTTACACCATGACCAAAGATACTTTGAATGATCTGGTGCGCGGTGTGAGGCTTGAGAGTGAGGAGATCCAGAGTACTTACAAGACAAACTTCATGCTCTATTTCAGTATGAATCTGACTTCCTCATTCCTCTATTTTGAGGATTTTGGTCATATGTACATTAGTCCGTTCCTGGATGTGGCTTTGTTCTCAAACAATTTTGCCAACAGCTGTGAGATGGTCTCTGGTGTTGGTGTGGAGGGCTATCTGATCATGGACAGCCATGCCTCCTATCCGATCAGGGTTTCTCTTGGCTTTGATCTTGAGGATCTGATTGATAAGGCCAAGGGTAAGACTACAAGTCTTGATTATGAGGTCTTTGTGGGTCTTGGTTTCCTGTATTGATTAGACTGTTGACACAAAAGAACAAATGTTCTATATTGTAGTTAGCAGTAGCTAACTAAACATAACCGGCTACGCTCCCATACTGTTGTGAACACGTTCACAAACTCCTTTTATAGACAGTACACCCCTTTGTACCTCCCAGATTGAACTGGGAGGTGCATGTTTTTTATCACCTTTTGTGTTATTTTATAGGCATGAGAGATGTAAGAGTTGTTGGTGCTGCCATTATCAAGGACGGGAAGCTTTTTGCTGCCCAGCGTCCCGGTTCTAAGGAAGTTGGTTTTAAATGGGAGTTTCCCGGTGGGAAGATAGAGGAGGGTGAGACTCCTGAGGAGGCTCTGAAGAGAGAGATAAGGGAAGAGCTGAGTACGGAGATAGAGGTAGACAGGTTCATAACCACTGTCTCCTACACTTACCCGACCTTTCATCTGTCCATGGCTGTTTTTCTCTGTCATCTGACTGGTCCGGAACCAACTCTTTCCGAACATGTTGCCTGTGCATGGCTGACTGCAGATCAGTTGTCATCCATCCCTTGGGCTCCTGCTGACTATCAGATTCTGGATGAGATTAAAAAAGTCTGTTTCCCTTCGTAGCAAAAAAAACTCAAAGCTGTTCTGCAGCCTTAAGATACTCTTCCTTTATTTCTTCTTTCAGCCACTGTGGCTCAAGTATCTGTACTGAGGCGCCGAAGCTGAATATCCACCTCTTTATTCCACTGACAGATCTGGTTTTAGCGTGCATAATCACTGTCTCATCTTCCTGCTGGTAAACCTTTACCACTCCCGGCCATGCCAGTTCCATATGGAAGAGGCCGGCGGATGGGGTGAATCTGAGTACTGCTTCAAACTCTTCCCTATGGTCAAATGGGCCGAAGGGGTCGTTGAACCGCGCTTCAAAGTCTATCCTCTCAGGCAGGTTTCCGCTGTAATCTATTATCTCCGGCACTCCTATTATTCTTTCTGCTCCGAATATGCGCTCTTCTCCTCCAGGTAGTTTCTGGCAGATCATGTAGTATCCGTAGTCATACTTGAATATGCCGTAGGGGACTACCTCATAGGTTTTCGGTTCCCGCTGGACCGGTTTGTATTCAAAGCGCAGGCACTTGTTCTGGTTCACTGCTTTCAGTATGGTCAGGAGTACTTTCTGCGTCTCATTTTTTGTTGTCTTCTTGACTGTGTTAACATTCAATACTTCATAAGTCTGTATGTTTTTGAACAGTTCAAGTTTCTTTCTGAGGTTATGTGTGGTTTTTGCCAGTTCCGGGTTGTCTTCTCCCTGGCTGAGCACAAGGCTTAAGTAGAAAGCCTCATCATCTGTAAGCTGTAATCCCGGTATGGTCAGTGACCACGTGCAGTCCTTGGATACGCTATAGCGTGTCATCCGCTTATCCAGAGGGTCTTTTTCCTCGGTAAGCACCAAGCCGTATCCTTCTTCTCTGAACTCTTCCATCCGGACTATCATATCCTTGACTGTCCATCTGTCTATTCCGGTTTCCTCGGAGATCTCCGTTATGGTTGCTCCGTTTGGTTTGGACATGCACTTGATAAGGTGTATCATCCTTGACAGAGTCTCTATTCCCGACATCTTAGGCATAAGGCGCCTCCTGCAAGAGTATTATACCAACTATTTAACAAAAAAAGCAAAAAATGTGGGGCAATGGGCACGCATCTTGAAATAGAATCAAAAAAAACAAACAAGGAGGGAACATTATTTTGCTGCGCAATGCCTTTATGCGTGCAATATTTGGGAAAAGAGAATAGTTTTAAAAAGAGGAGGTAAATCAAAAAGGGGAATTCTTGTAATTGTGCTTAC
>DBVL01000016.1:0-4546 GCA_002308475.1 Spirochaetales bacterium UBA1265
CAATTCCTCCGGTTTCTCCTCCTAAGGATTCCAGGAGCAGAATCCTACCCGTCATGGTAGGCCAGAATTCCGTTCCAGCCAGTTTCAGGAAGCACCGGATGTTGCCGCCGACAACAATACCTTCCATTCTCGTGCCTTGCAGGAAGCTGTAATTGAAGTCGAACAGATCCCGATTCCTTCCGGAGATGTAGTCCGCAAACCTTTTTCGTTGCAACTCGCCCTTGGAATAGACCATGTTCTTCACCTGATATAGGACGGACTCCCGTCCCGTCTTGGCGTAGATTGCGTTCAAGATGGTGCTTAAATCGCTGTATCCCCAGAACATCTTCCGGCTGTGAGCAATCACATCCCAGTCCAAGTATTTCAACACTCCGTTGGCCAAATCGCCGCCAGAGATGTCATAAATAGCCTCCACTGAATCATCCCAGTAGAAATTCATCAAATCTTCCGCGCGTTCTGCGTCAGTTCCACTGTAGGCATCCTGTTTTGCATAGATATGATTTGCCATAACCGATTCTACACCCATTCCTGAGAGAATCATTTGGAGTTCAATATTCTGTTGTTCCCATTCCTTAAACTGCCCGTCAGAGCATGCAGATAATCCAATCTTCATTATTATTAAATCATTCCCACTCAATAGTTGCAGGCGGTTTTGAAGTTATGTCATAGAGGACCCTGTTTACACCGCTTACTTCATTGCAAATGCGGGAAGCGCACTTCTGCATGACATCATATGGCAATCTGTACCAGTCAGCTGTCATGGCATCTTCAGAGGTTACGGCACGCAAAGTACAGACCTCTCTGTATGTTCTTCCGTCTCCCTGAACTCCCACACTCTTTACAGGAAGCAGATCCGCCAAAGCCTGCCAGATTTCACCATAAAGCCCTGCTTTCCTTATTTCCTCAATAAAGATTGCGTCCACTTCCCTAAGCGTATCCAGACGCTCTTTTGTGATCTCTCCTATGCACCTGACTCCCAGTCCTGGGCCGGGGAACGGTTGCCTGTCAATAAGCTCATCCGAAAGACCAAGCTCCCTTCCAAGAGCTCTGACCTCATCCTTGAAAAGATCCTTGAGTGGCTCCAGAAGCTCCCACTTCAGATCCTCTGGAAGGCCACCAACGTTATGATGGCTCTTGATTGTCGCAGAAGGGCCACCTGACGGAGAACGGGATTCTATCACATCAGGATAGAGGGTTCCCTGTGCCAAGAAGGAAATATCTCCACATTTTCTGGCCTCATTGTAGAAAGTGTCCACGAACAGCTTTCCTATTATCTTTCTCTTACTCTCAGGCTCAGAGACCCCTTTGAGTGCTGTAAGGAACGCTTCCTCAGCATCTGCATACTGAAGACGCATCTTGAAGTGTCTGCCGAAAAGATCGAGAACATTCTGAGCCTCGTTCTTTCTGAGAAGCCCATTGTTCACAAACACACAGACAAGCTGATCCCCTATTGCCTTATGAATCAGGACAGCTGCCACAGAAGAGTCTACACCACCGGAAAGACCACAAAGAACCTGCCTGTCCCCTACTTTCTCCCGGATTCGCTTTATCTCATCCTCTATGAAACTGCCCATGTTCCAGCCAGCTGAGGCCCTGCAGATATCCAGAACAAAGTTCTTTATCATGGTAAAACCATCTTTTGAGTGGACAACCTCAGGATGGAACTGCACTCCATAGATCTTCTTCTCATCATTCTCTACAACAGTGTAAGGACAGTTTGGGGTACTTGCTGTCCGCCTGAAACCCTCAGGAAGAGAATCAACACTGTCTCCGTGGCTCATCCATATCTGACTGTTATCAGGAACACCTTTGAGAAGAGCACTTGTTCTGTCTACTATATCGAGGTTTGCAAAACCGTATTCCTTCTTTTCAGGACAGTCAACATGACCGCCAAGACATGTGCTAAGTACCTGAAGGCCATAACATATGCCTAGGATAGGGATTCCCAAAGAGAATATAGCCATGTCTGGTCTAGGCGAAGCTGCATCTCCAACACTGCATGGACCTCCGGAGAAAATGATTCCTACGGGAGACAGCTTTCTTATCTCTTCCGCAGATGTTGTGTATGGGACTATGGTGCTGTATACGCCGGCTTCCCTTACCCGCCTGGCAATCAGCTGACTGTACTGAGCACCGAAATCAAGAACAAGAACAGTATCATATGGAGACTTTTTCACTTTGCCCTCCTGAGAATTTGCCTCATTTTATACATATTGGAAAAGTTTTTTAACCGTTTTGTCTGGGAAAATAACCAAGTTTCTGAAGATAGTGTATAATCCAAAGATATGGATACAGGAAAAGGCACAAATCTAAAAAAGCTCAGAAACATAACCTGCCCATACACAGGGATAAGGATGATTTCAGGCGCTGAGATGAACAGGATTGAATCCAGACTGGAAAGCTGTCATAACCTGCAAGAGAAAATGTATGTCCTTGCAAAATATGCAAGAAACATGCAGAGAATTGAACACGGTATCTTTGACCAGATTTCCTATTTTCTGGATTCAAATCCTGAAAAAAACCTTACAGATTTCTTTTCCCTCAGTTACTCACACCACTTGGCAAAGCTGAAACTTGAAGAGTTCAATGTCATAGACAGAGTAGATACCAAGGCTACCAAACTCTCAACACAGACTCAAATGGAGTTGAGAAAGGAAACCACAAACTGCAGAAATCTGATTCTGAGCAGTAATAAAAACGTTTTTTTCAAGCGCAAGAACTTCCTGAACGCACTGCAGGAGATCAGAGCAAAAAACCCATATGAGGAAAGAGTTCTTTCCGAGATAAGGAATCTGGCCCTTTTCCTCCCTACTTCAGGAAGCAGCGAAAGTGCTTTTATGATCAAGTACGCAGGAAGAGAAGAACAGGAGATTCTCAGGCGTTTGATTATAGGATCGGTTGCAACAATAGAGCACGTGAAGCCACGAAGCAGCGGAGGCATTGATAAAATATCGAACTACCTGCTTGTTTCGAACAATGGAAACAGGTACCGCGAGAATATTCCGCTTTCAATCTACATAGACAGAAATCCAAGCATACCCGAATACTGTCAGATTCAGATAGATGAAATAATCAACAGCATCCACAAGGGCGCCATGAAAGGCAATGAAAGTTATCCGTACAAGATAAAAAAGACTCTGTTTGAGGAATCTGAAGGAAGAATTCTCCTTGATCTCTCTGGTTACGGCGTATCAGAGGAAGAAGCATATAATAAAGAGAGAATCAACAGACTACACAGATAAAGACATGAGCCGGAGGAAGAATGGAAAAAACTGATTTCTTGAAAAACAGATATGAGATTCTGTCCATGTTTGATGAGAGATGGGCATTGGCCACAGCAGGAAACATGGAGAATTTCAATACATGCACCATAGGATGGGGAAGCTTGGGAACTGTCTGGGGGAAACCCACTGCAACCATCTACATCAATGAACTGCGCCATACAAACAGCTTCTTATTGGATAATGATTATTTCACCGTCAGCTTCTTTCCCGAGAAATACAGAGAGGATCTGACATACCTTGGCACCCACAGTGGAAGAGATGAGAACAAGGTTGCAAAGACCAGGCTTACACCTATAAAGGTCGGAGAGAGCGTGAGCTTCAAGGAAGCCTGCCTTACATTCGTCTGCAGGAAAATCTACTGGGACAAACAGTCTCTTGATCAGTTGGATCATGAGATTTCTTCAGGATTCTACGCCAAGCGTCCACCTCACTATGAGTATATAGGTGAGATAATGGATGTAATAGAGAATTAGAAGAGAGTACAAGATGAGAAAGAGGAAACAGACTCCTGAGAGACCGAACTACTTCGAGGACACGGAGAAGTACACCCCGTTCAAGGGATTGGCACTGAAGCCAGCCCAGGAAAAACCTATGGAAAAACCTGCCAAGGCCATAAGTCAGAAGGTCTATGACATGTACACTCCCGGTGTGAGCAGCATAGTACAGAAGAATGAACAACTGCCTCTGAATCTTCTTCGTGAGTGTTCGCCTCAGGATACTCTGGATCTGCATGGAAAGCGCCCCGGACAAGAGAACATATCAGAGCTTGTAAATGCATACTTATCAGACTCTGTCATAAAAGGTCTCAGGAAGGTTGAGATAATTGCCGGCAAGGGAAAACACAGTGACGGTGAGCCAGTTGTCCCGGGGATAGTCGAGTCCATTCTTAAGGCAAGTCCTATTGTGCTTGAATATGATAGGGCTCCTTCCAACAGGGGCGGTAGTGGAGCATTCTGGATCATTCTCGGAAAGAAGAGCCCCAAACCGGTGAATGTGTATGCCACGCAAGAGAAGAAAGGCAAGGATATAAAGGGCCTTGAAAACGTAAATGTAAGGAAAACTGTAAAGCCTCCAAAGATTGATTACGAATCCTATCTTCCTGACTTTGATGACATACTTGATAAGAAGAGCTAATGGAGCTTCTCTTGTCAGCTGAATTCTCTTAGTCCCTCAATGGCATAGACTCTTACAGGACATGAATCCAGACCTTTAATATACATGGGAGCAAAGCTTATGAAGAAAACTTCACTCTCAAGCTGGTC
>DBVL01000016.1:4654-9335 GCA_002308475.1 Spirochaetales bacterium UBA1265
ACTTTGTGGTCAACCATCCACTGTGCAGTCTCACCATTTATGAACAGTCTCTTATCTTCCGGACCATTTGTCTTTGGTGTAAAAGGCTCCAGTTTGTATATTGAATCCAGAATAACTATGTCTGAGGGTTTTATCCTGTCTCCAAAAGCCTCATCCAGATCCTTTGCACTGATGTGGGAGTTCGGAGCAAGATTCCTGAATTCATGGTAGATTCCCCTACCCAAGAAAGAAGTAAGTGGAAGATCCGCAACACTTGCTCCATCTTCAAAGTGGTGGTACGGACACTCACAGTGAGTTCCAAGATGCGTCATAATATCCACATTCGTATGAAAATCCGGAATGGCTCCTCCAGTGTTGAATCTATCAAGAACGCATCTTCTTGTCTCCGTTTCCGGATCTATGTACTTTGTAAGATCAACAATCCTCAGATTGGATAGTTCATAAACACACTGCATTGTTTCCTCCTTTGCTTCTATTCTCGAGAGCATGGATTGCACTCGCAATCATCTGATGGAAGGGAACATGAAGTCCCTGTTTATGAGCTGAATCAATAATACTGCCGTTTATTGAATCAATCTCTGTCCGTCTACCGTTTATTATATCAGAAAGCATGGAAGTAATGGCTTCGGGTGAGTTTCTGCAGACTTTATCCACAGCCTGACACACTTCATCCGGATCAAAACCAAATCCGAGATAATTTGCAACAGTTACAGCTTCCTTGCATAACTTCCTCATAAGATAGTTTGCATGAGAATCCGAATGGATGAATCCGAGGGGGACGTTCAGCAGTGCAGACAGGGCAGAAACTGAAGAGTTTAAAAACAGTTTCATCCACACTGATTTCCGGATGTCTTCCTCGGTTCTGCATTCAAAACCTGCCTCTGTAAATACATTAGATATTCTTTTCAGATTCTCATTGACACCATCAAGCAGTCCAATGCATGTAATTCCGGTTCCTCCATGGTTCACCGTCCCCGGTTTCACCACAGAACTGTTATGTTGGGTTGTTCCAATGATCACATGCTCTCTGTCGGCAAATCCAAGAAGAACATCCTCATGCCCTGCTCCATTCTGAAGCGTCATAAGATATGTCTGCGGACCAATCAGGTTTTTGTTCTGCTCAAGAGCGCCCTGGGAAAACATTGTTTTTACCAACAGAATCACAAGATCCTGGTGTGGCAAATTTGAAGAATCAGAGACAGCATGTGGGTAGTAAACACCACTGGTTCCGTCCTGTTCATTGATTGTTACTCCATTTCTGTTGATTGTCTCAACAGTAACAGGGTTAACACCTACAAGGGTAACTTGATTATGTCTTGAGAGGTATCCACCGAAAAGGCAGCCTAATGCACCTGTACCAATAACTGAAATCTTCATTTTCTTACCTGTCAAACTGTCATTCCAAGAGCTCTTGGGATAGCAAGAGAGAATGACGGAATAAATGTGACGGCCATAAGAGTTGCAAACATGACAAGAAACATTGGCATAAGAGCCTTTGTTGTCTTCTCTATTGTTGTTCCTCCGACCGCACAGCCAACAAACAGCGCATTTCCTACCGGCGGGGGACAAATNNCGCGGGGTACAAAGCCCGGTAGCCAAATTAAGGATCAGCATTATTCCGAAGTGAATGGAATTCATACCGATTGCCGGGCTGGTGACAACCGGAAGAAGGATAGGAGTCATAATCAGAATCAGCGGGGCCATATCCATGAAGCATCCCAGAACCAGAAGAATCAGGTTTATGATTATCAGCAGAATATACCTGTTGTCAGTAATTGAAAGGAGTGCGTTTGTAAGCATTGCAGGGATCCTGAGCGCTGTCATCATATAGGCAAACGCCTTTGCAGTTGCAAGAAGAGTCATAACAACCGCAAGGGTTTTAAGTGAGTTTTTCAGGACCTTGGGGAAGTTTGAAATCCTGTCCTTCCTATACACAATGTACGTCAGGAAGAAGGTATAGACACAGGCAATGGCTGAGCTTTCCGTAGCAGTGAAGACTCCGGCCCCAACTCCTACCAGAATGATTACAAGTGTAAGCATGGGCAGAATGGAGTCCATTAATATCCACATGCATTTTCCCATCTCAATTGTAAAGACCGGTGTTCTTAGAACAACCCATGATTGAGGATTTCTGTGAGCAGCCCACTTTCCACCCTTACCTATTGAAATCCATCTTACCTTGTCATTTGGGCCTATCTTTTCTCCCTTGGGAAAGTTGTATTTGAATCTCATGAGAAAACACATGAACATGAGCGTGCCACCCAGAAGGAGTCCAGGAAAAATACCCGCCATGAACATGGCTCCTATTGAGACTCCAGAGCCCGCAGCAAGTGCGTATATAACCATGTTGTGACTTGGAGGAATAAGGACGCCCTCACACGCTGTGGTTACTGTAAGAGCTACTGCAAATTCCTTTGAATACCCCTGTTTTACCTGGAGAGGAATGACTATGGCTCCAAGAGAGCTGATATCAGCGACAGCTGAACCCGAGACACCTCCGAAGAACATGGAATCAAGACAGTTCACATAGGCAAGACCTCCTCGGAATCTTCCTACCACAAGGTTTGCCAAAGAAACAATCTTATCAGAGATACCTCCCACACTCATTATTTCTCCCATGAGAATGAAGAAAGGAATGGAAAGAAGCGAAATATTATTGACGCCATCGATCATCATTCTGACGAGAGTTGTAAGGTTTGTTCCTTCAATCAGAGCAGCGGCACAAGTGCTCAGAAGAAGAGCAAATGTCACAGGCACCTTAAGAATCATCAATACAAAGAATCCGCCAATAAGAACAATTGTAGCTATTGCGCTGACTGACATTATGTTCCCTCCTTTTCATTTTCTGAGTACAAAAGGTCGTCCGGCTGGAGAATTCCTGTCAGAAAAAGAACTGAGTCAAAAGCAATCAGAAATCCGGCCATAGGAGCAGGTGCATACTGAACCCACGTGGGCAGCCCTGTCATTGGAAGCGTTCCTGTCACATTCATAAGTCGTGAGACATAGATCAATCCGAAGTAAAACAAAAAGAGACCACAGAGAAGCGTGGAGATATTAGTAAGGATATCCAGCATCTTCCTTACAGTTTTATTTCTTATTCTTGAATAGAAGAACGTAACACTTACATGCATATGGTCTCTAACCCCAACTGCACAGGCAATGAATGAGAATAGAATGACCATAAGTCTTGGTACTTCCTCTGCCCAGCCTACACCCGAGTTGAATACGTAGCGCAGAACAACAGTGTAGAAAAGAATTGCCAGCATGGAGATTTGCGCCACCTGTGCTATGGTAAGAATAATCTTGTGAGCCCAGTGGTTCACAAGGACTATTGTCCCTTTTATTCCCGGTTTTGTTCTGACAAGCTTATTCTCTTCCAGCCATTTTTGTCTGTTTTTAAACATAAAAGCCCTTGGTAAAGGTTATGAAAAATGGGTGACCGCCTAGACGATCACTCATTTTCATAACACAATCAGAATAATCAATTTCCCAGTGCTCTGATTCTGGCTATGATTTCCTCACTACCCGCACCGTATCTCGTATAAATAGGAGCTACAGCATCCTGGAAAGACCTGATTTGAGCAAGAGTTGGCTCGTGGATTATGTTTCCACGTGCTCTCACAGCCGTCTCTGCCTCTTTTTCCATTTCCTTCCATGCTGCTATTTCAAATTCCTGTGTTTCCTTTGCACATGCTTTGATGATTGCAATATCAGAATCAGAAACACCTGCATTTTTCAGTGCGGCTACAGAGCCCAGCAGAATCTCAGGAACTCTTGTATGAGCGTCAAGGCAGTAGTACTTTGCCACCTCGTAGTCACCTTTTGAGTAGTATGTGGGCCAGTTGTTTTCTGCGCCATCAATAACACCCTGCTGTATGGCCGAATAGATGTCATTTGGACCAATGCCTGTTATGGGAGTTCCACCACAGAGTCTGATAAGCTCAGTCATCATCTCGCTGTTCTGTACTCTTATCTTAAGACCTCTGAGGTCTGAAGCCTGATGAACAGGCTTTGTTGTATAGAAGCTTCGTGAGCCTGAATCATACCAGCAGAGTCCAATCAGACCTGAACCGCTTTCTTCAACCCCATCAAGCATGGCCTGACCTATTTCTCCATTGAGCACTTTCCACATATGGTCGGCACTATTGTAAAGATAAGGCAACTGGATGACGTTAAGAGCCGGAACATAGCTTGCTACAGGAGAAGCTGAGACTCGTGCAAAAGCACAGTCCCCGATCTGCATGGCTTCAATGGCTCCGGTCTCCTCTCCATAAAGGGTGCCGTTTGAGTAAACCTCAATCTTCACTCTTCCTTCAGTTCTCTCTTCAACAAGTCGTGCAAACTCTCTGTCAGCCATTGTTGTCGGATAACCTTCTACATGAACCTCTGATAATTTAAGGGTTACTCCTTTTGATTCCGTTGCACCTTTGGCAAAAACCATGCAGCTTACCAAGGCAAGGACAACAATTACAGTTGTAAGCTTTTTCATTCTCTCCTCCTATTAAAGAAAAAAATGCTTCAGTTACCCTTCCTTGTTTAAAACCGCATATACATGATAATTCTACCTGTCATATTCTCATAATGCAACGAATATTTATTATATATCATTGTCTCACAGAGTAGAAAGCAGTCTAATAAGGGAGGTTTTCTGGAGGAAACCAGAGAAAGCGCTGCTAAAATG
>DBVL01000136.1:0-13498 GCA_002308475.1 Spirochaetales bacterium UBA1265
CAAATCTGAACAGACCTTGAATTTTTTAGATAGTATACCAAGGTAGACTATCTAAATTAAACAGGGCTGATTTAGTCTCCAGTGACAAGAGCAAATACTATTCTCCATGCCGATCAGATCCAAAAACACAGAAAAAGTAGGGGTTGAAAGACCGGTTTTTGGTTTCTGAAACCCTCAGAGATGAATCTGACTGGAACTCGATGCTTCTTTGAGCCTGCTGTTTTACTCTCTGTATATGCAGATTCATTGAATAAAAATGCATAATATGGTTTAATTCCCTAAATAACCAACATGGAGGTTCCCTTGCAGATTACTCTAAAAAACCTTAATCGTAATTATGGGACTCTTCATGCCGTATCAGGAATCTCGCTTGATATTCCTTCAAATAAGATTTTCGGAATAATAGGAAGAAGCGGAGCTGGAAAGAGTACGCTTGTGCGATTGGTCAGTCTTCTTGAGAAACCTGATTCAGGAGAAGTCTGGTATGATGACCAGAGAGTGGATAATCTTTCAGAAAAAGAACTCATTCTCCAGCGCAGACGCCTTGGAATGATCTTCCAGAACTTTAACCTTTTCTCATCCAGAAACGCAGGAGAAAACGTGGCTTACCCCATGGAGATCTGTGGAAAGGATAAGGAAACAATCAGTAAGAGAGTTAAGGAACTGCTTGAGCTTGTTGAACTTGGAGACAGGATAGATGCTCCAATCAGCACCCTCTCTGGAGGACAGAAGCAGAGAGTTGCTATAGCTCGTGCACTTGCCTGTGAACCGGATATTCTGTTCTGCGATGAGGCCACCAGTGCCCTTGATCCTCAAACAACCAGAGCCATCCTGAAGCTTATAAGGGAAATCCAGAAGAAGATGAACCTTACTGTAGTTATGATTACCCACCAGATGGAGGTAGTCAGGGACAGTTGCGACTATGTAACCGTCTTAAGCGAGGGGTCAGTAGTAGAAACCGGAACTGTCAAAGAAATCTTCTCCAAACCGAAAAGTGAGGTTACAAAAGACTTCTTGGCTCATCTTACAACAGCCGACCAGGACAAGGATTCAACAGTTCACTGGTCCAAGGTTCCTGGCCGTTATACCCTCAGATTTGCAGCAGGAAACACAGACACCCCCATTATATCCAGACTTACAAAAGAGTTTGATGTGGAGTTTAATATTCGTGGAGGTGGAGTCCAGAAAGTTGGAGAAGATGAGTACGGAACTCTGATCTGTGATATTACTGGTGAAGATGAAGCAGTAAAAAAGACAATTTCAAAACTTAAAAGACATAAAATCACTGTTGAGGAGACGCTCTGATGTTGTTTAATCTTGTATGGCATTCAACACTTGAAACTCTCTCAATGGTTTTCTTCTCAACCCTTTTCTCCCTCATTCTAGGCATGCCCATAGGTATTCTTCTTTGTGTAACCGGGCCATATGCTCAGGGAGGACTTAAACCAAAACCAGTATTGAACGAGGTTCTGAGCAGAATAGTTAATATTCTCAGATCTTTCCCGTTCGTCATACTTATGATTCTCCTGTTTCCTTTATCCCGTCTTATAGTCGGAAAGGCAATAGGAACAACAGCAGCAATAGTTCCGCTTTCAATAGCAGCAGCCCCGTTTGTTGCAAGAATTATTGAAACTGCTCTCAAGGAGGTGGATCCGGGCGTAGTACAAGCAGCCCGCTCAATGGGTTCCACTGATTCCCAGATTATTTTCAAGGTTCTCCTTCCCGAGGCAACTCCGTCTCTGGTTTCAGGAGTAACCCTGACCATAATAAATCTGATAGGCTACTCTGCCATGGCAGGAGTCATTGGTGGAGGAGGTCTTGGAGACCTGGCCATCAGATACGGATACCAGCGCTTCAGACCGGACGTAATGGTCCTATCTGTAATAGTTATCCTTGTACTTGTAGAGATTGTACAGTTTACAGGAAACAAGATAGCTGCAAAGATGCTGGAAAAACGCTGATTTTATATCTTTCAGGAGAAAAAAATATGAAGAGATTTACACTTGTTTTAGTAGTGCTTCTTGTTTCTTTTGCCGTTTTTGCAGGCGGTTCAAAGGAAAGTTCATCAAATACAATTGTTGTTGGAGCAACACCGGAACCACATGCAGAGATGCTCAACCTTGTTGTTGATGATCTTGCTGCTCAGGGTTACACTCTTGTTGTAAAAGAGTTCACAGACTATGTAACACCGAATACTGCTCTTGAGGATGGCGAAATTGATGCCAACTTCTTCCAGCATATTCCTTACATGAATTCATTCAACGTAGAGCACGGCTATCACCTTGTAAACGCAGGTGGCATCCATGTTGAGCCTCTTGCTCTTTACTCAGCAAAATACTCAGCTCTCAGCCAGCTTCCAAACGGTGCAACAATAGCCATTCCAAACGATCCTACAAATGAAGGAAGAGCACTTCTTCTTCTGGAAAGCGCAGGACTGATCAAGCTTAAGGATTCAAGCAACCTTGAGTCCACACCGATGGATATTGTATCCAATCCAAAGAACATAAAGTTTTCAGAGATTGAGGCCGCATCTCTTCCGAGAGTTCTTTCAGATGTTGATGCAGCAGTCATCAATGGTAACTATGCCATTCCTGCAGGACTCAACGCTGCAAAGGACGGCCTTGTTGTTGAAGGAGCAAACAGCCCTTACGTGAATATCATTTCTGTTAAGGATGGCAACCAGAATTCAGCAGGAATCAAGGCTCTCGTAAAGGCTCTTCAGAGTGACAAGGTTAAGGCTTGGGTAAACGAGAAGTATCCTAACGGAGAAGTAGTTCTCGTTTTCTGATAAAACCAAAACCATAAACCAAAGGGGCTGTAACAAAAGTCGGTTTTACCGGCTAGAGGGTTACAGCCCTTCTTTTTTGCCTAAAACCTTAAAAAAAGATGCCCGGGGACTCGAACCCGGGGCATACATGGTAGAATGTAACTGCTTAAGGAACATTTACCATGACTCATTTTACCACAAAACAAGGTGTTTTGTTCTACGACTACACCCCTGATGTGAAGCAAAGCTCAAAAATTGATGAATTTCTGTCTCTTTTAGAAGAATCAGGAGTTGCTGAACTTCTGAAAGAAGGAGAACCCAAGTCTGTATTTGGCAGGCCGGAACTGGATACATATGAGATGTTCGCATGCATTCTTTACGGCTTTGCAATGGGATTCAGTAGTCTCAGAAATCTGGAGTCCAGTTGCCTCTACGATGTCAGATTTATTCACATTATGAACGGAGAAAGGCCTTCTCACATTTCCTTTGGACGGTACATAAACAAAGTAATCAAGCCTAGGCAAGATGAGATATTTTCGACCGTAACATCAGCCATTTTGAAACGGTTGTCTGTAGACCTGTCAGACTGCTTCATTGACGGAACCAAGATTGAGGCAGATGCAAACAAGTACAAGTTTGTATGGAAACCTACAATATGGCATGAGAAGCTAAGCGACAAAGCCAGAAGACTGCTTGCCTTGATGGGCCTTGAAAGGGGTGTACCATCTTCAGGCTTTTTGTCATCGTCACTTCTTGCGGCAAAGATTACAGAGGCTGGAAAGCAGCTTGAAACAGCATCTGACAGAAAAGCTTACGAAGGCATGATCAGAAATCTGACAATCTATCTTGAGAAGACTCTTGAGTATGAAGAGAAGGAGCGCATCTGCGGTCCTTACAGAAACTCTTACTACAAAACTGATCATGATGCTACAGCTATGTGTCTGAAACAGGATTACTACAGTGGACTCGGAAGCAACATGCATGCAGCTTACCAGGTACAGACTGTAGTTTCTTCAGGCTTAATTGTAACCTACTATGTATCTCAAGACAGAAACGACATTTACACATTCGTTCCAACCATGAAGAAGCTCGAATCCATGTATGGGATTCTCCCTAAACGCATCTGTGCGGACTCTGGTTATGGTTGTCAGGAAAACTATTCATATTGTGAAGAACATGGAATCAAGGCATTCATCAAGTATCAGGCATGGGAAGGGGAATGTAGTGGCCGGAGACCAGCATTGTACGAACTTAATGATGATGAAACGATTACATGTCTCGGTGGTCGTACTGGGATTGTGGTAGACATTCCTTCACGTCATCACAAGTACAAAGGAACGCTTTTCTATTTGGTTGAGAACTGTTCTGGCTGCCAATTCATGCCCTACTGCAGGCAGTTTATGAAAGAACCAGAGGGAGCCTTCAAAGTTTTTGAAATCAACCCGGTTTTTCAAAGACAGAAACAACGGGCCAGAGATCTCCTCCTCTCGGTGGAAGGAATCGAAATGAGAGTAAACAGAAGTTGCCAGGCAGAGGGAGGATTCGGAGTACTTAAACAGGACATGTCCTACGACCGTTTCAGGAGGATAGGGATGAAACAGGTCAGCGTAGAATTCATGCTCACTGCCCTAGGTCACAACATCAGAAAGTATCTACGTTATTCAGAGAAAGGTTTAAGCAGAAAGGTCTGGACAGCTCCGGAAGGAACATCTCCAGAAAGATTCAAGAAACCATCGGCAAAACGTCTTGCAAATCGTTTTAAAAAAAGACAAGAAAAATCTGTCAACTAGATTGCAAGAGACTACAACTACAAAAGAAAAAAGAGGCTGTAACCTCTCGTCGGTAAAACCGACTTTTGTTACAGCCCCTAAAAGCTAAGTGGAGATGGGGAGAGTCGAACTCCCGTCCTGGTGGCCCACCCGATGGCGTCTACAGGCTTAGATTCTGTTTTAGTGTTTCGGCTTGTGCTCGGAACAGAATCAACTTTGCATAAGCCTAGGCGGTAAGATTTCCCTTAGATGACCCGTCAGTCATAAAAGGTAAGCTTCTAGGATTTACAGGGATGCAAGCATGAAGCAACGCTTTGCATCCTTGTTCGTTCTGGCTCCAATCAGGCAGCGAGAGCGAATTCTGCTTCGAAATCTTCTTTCTTTGCAGTTAATTTGTTTTGCCAGTTTTACAAGTTAACGCTTGGCCTGCAACCGGCAACCCAACGGTACCCGTCGAAACCAATACACCCCCNNTACAAGTTAACGCTTGGCCTGCAACCAGCAGCATAGCATCCATCAGTCGAAACCGATACATCCCCTTATTCAGACTACACTGGGTAAACAAATATACATTCAAAGAGTTACAAAAAGCAAGTCAATCCAGAGAAATTCCAGCAAGACGTTTGAGCTTTTTGAACAGTCCGGTATTTACTTTCTCAATATGACAATAGACATTATTGAAAATATCCATATAGAGCTTGTGTCTCTTGCTGTTCGGCTTGAAAACCTTTCCATCATGAGACATGGATAAAGCAGCACTCTGGTAGTCTGGAAAAACACCAAGACCAACAAAGCCAGACATGGCAGAACCTATAGCTGTTGCTTCATGAGTCTGGATTCTCTTAATAGGCTTTCCGAATATATCTGCTGCTATCTGTACAACCAGATCGCTCTTACTTCCGCCTCCGGCTATGTATAACTCATCAACATGGAGTCCTGATCTTCTTTCCATTCTCTTCATGGCCATAAGAAGTTCAAAATCAATGCCCTCAATAATGGCTCTGTACAGATGTTTTTTTGTATGCTTATCAGAGAGACCTTCAATGACACCCTTTGCAAAAGGATTTCCTGCTCCTGGCGAGAGATGTGGGGTAATCACAAGACCATTGCATCCTGGAGGAACATCTTTAAGGTATTCATCCAGAATCTCTTCTGCAGAGCATCCGTTTTCTTCGGCCTTTTTAGCTTCAGCCTGACAGAACTCATTCTTGAACCATGTCAGAGTCCAGTATCCTCTATAAATCTGGTACTCTGAGTTGTAGTACCCAGGGATGATTGAAGGATAAGAGGGGAGAAATGGCTCAGGTTCAAAGTATTTTGGGGAACAGAACTGGATAGTTGCAGCAGAACCAAGGGAAATGGCAGCTTTACCATCTCCTATTACTGACAGCCCTAAAGCCTCGCTGGCTTTATCTGTTCCGGAAGCAAACAAGGGAAGTCCCTCCGGTATGCCGCTTTTTTCAGATGTCTCCTTGTTGATTCTACCTATGATTTGGGCAGATTCAACCAGGTCAATAAGTTTGTCTTTAGGAATATCTGCCACACACCTTGAAAGCCCCTTGTCCATCCATTTTCTTTTTTTGTTATCAAAGGGCACATGTCCTACTTGATTTGCTACACTGTCTTTCTTCTCTCCTGTAAGTTTAAATGTAAGATAACCGGAAAGAAAAATGAACTTACTGGTTTTCTTCCATAGTTTTTCCTCGTTTTCTCTTATCCAGTTATAGAAAGAGTTCTGGTATAGCATTTTGACCGTCTCAGTCATGCCTACAATACTGAAGGCAGCTTTCTGCCATAGTGGAGGATTTGGAACTTTTGAAGCTCTACGCTCATCAAGCCACAGAATGAGGTTCCTAAGTGGTTTGAAATCCTTATCTACAAGCAAGACTGAATCTCTTATACAGGCAATTGTCACACCTTGAATTCTTTTGAATAGTTCCTCTCCATTTTCAGATTCTCTGATTTCCTTAGCAGTTCTACACAGACCCTCGTAGTAAAAGTCCGGTTCCTGCTCTGCACGACCGAAAACTTCTGAGGGTAGGTATGGCTGTGGATATATGTAAGAAGATGAACCCTCTATTTCACCCCTGCTGTTCACAAGAAGGGCGCGCATACTCTGAGTTCCTACATCAAAAGTCAGTACCAATGGGTCCATAATCCCTCCCTTAAACCCTTACTTGAAGAAGTCTCGTGCTTCACGTCTTGCTTGACGGTCAATATCACGTTCTTTTATTGCCTGTTTCTTATCATGAAGGTCTTTGCCTCTGGCAAGGGAAACCTGAATCTTTACTCTGTTTCCTTTCAGATAAACTTTAGTAGGTACTATGGTCAGACCTTTTTCCTCTGTTTTTCTCTTAAGTCTTTTAATCTCTTGCTTGTGAACAAGAAGTCTTCTGTTTCTATCGCTTTGATGGTTGAAAATAGAACCTTTATCATAAGGTTGGATTGTGAAACCTGTCAGAATCAATTCTCCATCAACCACTTTTATATAGGAGTCTCCAAAGCTGAACTTTCCCTGGCGCAGAGATTTTACTTCAGTGCCTTCCAATGAGATACCAGCCTCAAGATCATCTATGATCTGATAGTTGAAATAAGCTTTTTTATTTGTTTGAAGAACTTCTATCTTCGCTTTTTCTTCACTCATAGGTTTTCCTTTATCAGTTGTTCCATATGATTCTGAAACCCACGTAGTCTGAACATGTATTTAGTGGCCATGTTCCAGCATCCCAAATCGATATGTTATCACTATTGTTGACGTAGCTTCCACCTTTGATTATGACCTCGGCTTCTGCTCCTGTGGAAAGGAACTTCTGAGCTACATCATCAGAGTATCTGGCCCCAGGAATATATGGAGAAGAAGTGAACTCCCAGACTCCGCCCAACATGGAAACAGCCATATCTGCGGTAGATGCACTGACTAGTGTGCGCTGATAGCTCTGCTCAGAGACAGATGCAGCTGTTATCCATTGATTCTCTGTTGGAAGTGAAACATCTTTACCTGTCTTACTGCTTAGCCATGAGCAGTAGGCTAGGGCAGCATGATAACTGATGTTTCTCACTGGTCGTGCCTCTGAAGGACTGTCAGTATTTATGTCTGCCAGATAGTATTTGTCTGCAACATTGTCGGATATAAGTGTCTGGATATTATCTTTGCTCCAGTATGGAACTTCCTTTATGAAATCAACGTACTGTTTTTCAGTAATCTCATTTCTTGAGATGGAAAAACCATCTCCTAAGTTGTATCCGTTTATTCCATAAAGCAAGGTTGATTTAACTGAAGAAAAGCTTCTTGTTTTTTCTTCTGAGGAAGGTGTCTTTATGGAAGTATCAAGGCTATACCCCATAATTGAAGCAGCTTTCTCAGCATCTGCTTTCATCTCATCAGTTGTTATGAACAAACATGCAAGATCAAATATTTCTTTTGTGTTCTCGCTGTATGTTTTAACACTCTTGGCATAGTTTTCAAACAATGGAGGATAATTATATATGCTGTCATAACTTAAAACTGCACTGTAGGAAGCAATATCTGTCAGGAACTCTTTTGTAAGAGCAGAGAAGGCTTCTTTAGTCAGGGTGGAAGAGCTGTTTATGCTTTGTTTTCTGGGAACAAGCCATGTAAGGAAAACAGGATGGGAGATTTTTATATCAAAACGGTCAATCTCATGTCCATTAACTGAGTAAACAACTTCATGGTTGCCACTTGGAACAGTTTTTGTAAAAGGTGTGCCTCCAGCATAAGAGCCATCAATATAGACTGCAGCGTTATAGACTTCTGATGTGAAAGTAACTCTCTTGCTGCCACTTAGTATTCCAGGAAGGAAGCAAATAAGAAAGAGTAAAACAATTAATACAAATGCGTATAATAATGAAAGCCATTTTCCTGGTTTCATCCCAAAGTGCTCTTTAAGATGTACCGGTTCGACTTTTGGAAGTACCTTTTTTCTCATACTTAAAAGTACCTTTATATATGCTGAGTGTCAATTCAAAGCGTCTTACTTGAACTTGCTTGACCGTGTTGTTATATTTTTGTCATGAGGTTATTCAAATGAGCATGAATATGGACAGAGTTTATGATTTTGTGCAGTTGAAGACAGAAGCTTATCTGACACGAAGAAAAGCAAAAAAACTGTATGAAAAGCAAAACAGAACCTTTAAAACAGAAATACTCGACTGGTTGGATGCTATTGTCTTTGCCGTTGTGGTTGTTCTTATTGTAAACCTCCTGTTTGTCCAACTCTTTGTAATACCCAGCCCTTCTATGGAAACAACACTTATGACTGGCGAGAGGGTAGCTGTCAGTAAGTTTGTCTATGGATGTGAGATATTTCCAGAAGGTCCCAAGATTTTCAGTGGAAGAATTCCTGACAGGGATGAAATCATTACTTTTTACAATCCAAACTATGAGAGCAAAGGCCCTGTGTTTTCCACACTCAGTACTGTTCTTTACATGGCTACTTTCTCTATTGTGAACATAGACAAAGACGCAGATGGAAACATAAGGGAAAAACTGCTTGTAAAACGGGCTGCGGGTGTTGGTGGAGACACTGTAACCTTTGAGAACGGATATGCGAAGATAAAATTAAGCGGAACCGGTGAGTATGTGGATGAAAGTGTTTTCCGCCTTGAAAATGGTTATTCTGTCTCTCAGAAGAGAAGTATAGAGACTGAGACATATACCGGCTATAATGCCCTCGGACAGCTGAATGGAATGGCAGAGAAGAACCTCTCACTCAGCCAGGTTCCTTCTCATCTTTTGAATGACTATTATGCTTTAAATAAGAACGCTTTCTATACAGACAACTATGCCTATAATCTGAATATCTATGAGGGCATGAGAAAGGCTGATCCGACCGATCTCAGTGCAAGAAGTAACCATGTCCGTATGCGTCTTGGAATTTACGTTCCTGAAGGAAGTGTTCTTCCTCTTGGAGATAACAGGGATAATTCCAGTGATGGAAGATATTTTGGTACTGTTTCAGAAGAAAAGATAAACGGAAAGGTTGTCTTTGTATTCTGGCCTCTTTCTGCTTTGCGTTCTGTCATAGGCAAATAATGACATGGCTTTCCTTTCCTGTTTTGATTTAAGGAAACAGAGCTCTCTATACCTTCATATCCCTTTTTGCTTCTCAAAGTGTGCCTACTGTGCATTCTATTCAAATTCAGGTTGCTCTGAAACTCTCATATCTTCTTATGTGGACAAGCTTTGTGATGAAATTGAAGCCTTAACCACGCTTATGGATAAACCTTTTTATACAGCTTTCATAGGAGGCGGAAATCCAGGTTGTCTTTCTCCTGAAGATTTGGAGAGAATCTGTAAGAAGGTATGTGCCAAGGGACGACCTGTAGAGTTTACCTGTGAGATGAATCCTGAAAGTCTGACAAGAAACCATTTTCCACTGTTTGAAAAATATATGACCAGGCTATCTATGGGCATTCAGAGTCTGGATGAGAAAGCGCTTTCTTTTCTCGGACGAAACTGTTCTCTGGAAGATGAACTTAAAGCAATAAACATGGCTAAGGATCTGAGGGAGAAAACCGGAACTTCTCTTAATTTTGATTTAATCTGCTGTATACCTACAGAGCACAACAGTATTTCAGATATGAAAAAGATTGTAGAGATGGCAACTCCGGATCATATTAGTCTTTATGCTCTCAGCATAGAAGAAGGAACAGGTTTGTATAAGAGGGGCTTGTCTCCCATGTCTGATGATAGACAGTATGCTGAACTCAAGAGTCTATGGTCGGTTTTGAATTCTTTAGGCTATGAACACTATGAGGTTTCAAATTTTGCAAAGAAAGGAAAAGAAAGTCTTCACAACAGCGTTTACTGGGATTATGAGCAGTACATAGGTTTGGGCTGTTCTGCTGCTTCTACAGGTTTTACACAGGAAGGAACATACAGGTGTGAGAACATCTCAGATATAAAAACCTACGTTTCATCTGAAATCTTTTCCACCTATAATCTCACCAGGCTTTCAGATGAAGAGATTGAGGAAGAACTAATCATGCTTGGCTTGCGTCATAAAAAAGGACTGTCTCTACAACGGCTTGAGAAAATTAGAGGAAGTAAAATAAGGTCAATTCCAGACGGATTTTCTATTATAGATAACTATATAGTTCCAAACGAGGAAGGATTGCTGACGGCTGATGCTGCGGCTCTCTCAGTTGACAGCGCACTGTATACTTTGTAAAATATTGCAGTTATTCTACTTAATACATAGAGAGGTATACATGTCAGGTCATAGCAAATGGGCTACTATCAAGCATAAGAAAGGTATAGCCGACCAGAAAAGAGGACAGAAGTTCACAAAACTTATCAAGGAAATCAGTGTCGCAGCCAAAATGGGCGGAGCAGATCCTGATACAAACGCAGCACTTAGAACAGCCATTCTTAAGGCTAGAGCAGAGAACATGCCCAAGGACAATATTGAGCGTGCCATCAAGAAAGGCTCCGGAGAAATGGGTGATGCGCAGTTCTTTGAACTTGTTTATGAAGGCTATGCTCCTGGCGGTGTTGCTATAATCATTGATACCCTCACAGATAACAAGAACAGAACAGCTTCAGATGTCAGAAGCACTCTTACCAAGCTTGGTGGATCTCTTGGCGCTACTGGATGTGTCTCATACATGTTCCAGACCAAGGGTGTAATCATCTACGACGGTGAGAAGTATAATGAGGATGAAGTTCTTAATGCCGCTCTTGAAGCAGGTGCCGAAGACGTTATCACAGAAGATGGTACAATTGAAGTCAGAACCGCACAGGGTGATTTTGGTGCTGTTCTTGAGGCCATGCAGGCAGCAGGCTTTGAGCAGGAAAGTGCTGACGTAAACAGAATTCCTGATACAACTGTTGCTCTTGATAAAGAGAAGGCACAAAAGGTTATGAATATTGTTGAGCGCCTTGAGGATCTTGATGATGTTCAGCAGGTTTCCACAAACCTTGATCTTCCGGATGACTTTGAAGAGTAATCTGAGATAATTATGAGAATCCTTGGAATAGATCCGGGAATTGCTAACACAGGCTGGGGCGTGGTTGATTTTGACGGTCAGAAGTTCCGGCCTGTTTCTTTTGGAGTCATAAACACTTCCACAAAGGATAGACTTGAAAACAGGATATCTTTTATAGCCCGGGATGTGGGGAGTATTGCTTCCAAATATGAGGTCGAGCACGTCAGCGTTGAGGATATCTTCTTTGCTAAAAATGAGTTGTCAGCAATTGGAGTTGCCAAGGTGATAGGTGCTGTGTGCTATAGTGTATATACACAGGGTATTTCTGTCAGCATTTTTACTCCGCTTCAGATAAAAAAAGCGGTAACAGGAACCGGAAGGGCTGAGAAGAATCAGGTTCAGGAAATGACCCGTATTCTGCTGGGGCTGGACAAGATTCCACGTCCTGATCATGCGGCAGATGCTCTTGCAGCAGCCCTCTGCTATGGAAATACAAGCTCAACGCTTGATAAACTTGGAGTTTTCAAATGATAAATGCGATAATAGGACAGCTTATCTGTGTAAATCCCCAGAGTGTTACCATCCTTGGAGGAAGTATTGAGTTTGAACTGATTATCTCAAGCCAGACTTCTGCCAGGCTTTCAGCTCTTCAGGGCTCTGATAGGGCAAATGTTCGACTTCTTTCTTACTTGCAGCATAAAGAAGATTCCATGGTTCTGTTTGGTTTTCTTGATGAAGACGAAAGACGCCTTTTTCTTGAGCTTATCAAGGTGAACGGGATAGGCCCAAAGCAAGCTATGAAGATTCTAAGTGGAGTAAAGGTCAAGGATTTCATTCAGGCACTGGATACATCAGATGTAAACTTCCTGAAAAGAATTCCTGGTCTTGGAGCAAAGACTTCCCAGAAGATTATCCTTGCTCTGCGGGATACTCTTGTGTTCACCACAGAATCTTCAAGGCCTGAGCGTGTTATTTCAGGTGAGTCAAAGAAATATGAAGACGTTATAGAAGCTCTCGTTGAAATGGGATATGACAAGAGAAAGGTTCTTGAGACAATTGGAAGTCTTCTTAAAGATAATGAGGCTTCACTGGCAGATAAGAGCCAGAGTGAAACGGAAGAGTGGTTGTTCCGCTCTTCAATTGTGAGGTTGAGCTGATCTATGAGTGAGGATTTGGATTTTCTGCAGGGTTCATCAATCATGTCAACATCTTTTCAGGATGCTGATAACCAGGAAAACATTCTGCGCCCTAAATTACTTAAGGACTTTCAGGGTCAGCCGAGAATAAAGGAAAACCTTGGAGTGTTCATTAAAGCCGCCCGCGAAAGAGGGGAAGCCTTGGACCATGTATTTCTTATAGGCCCTCCAGGACTTGGAAAGACAACACTTGCTTCAATTGTTGCTAATGAAATGGGTTCTGAGATTAAGATGACAAGTGCTCCGGCTCTTGATAAGCCAAAGGATCTGGCCGGCATACTCACAAATGTATCAGAAAACTCTGTTTTCTTTATAGATGAGATTCACCGTCTTAAACCAGCTCTTGAAGAGATGCTTTATATAGCAATGGAAGATTTTGAGATTGACTGGGTGATAGGGCAGGGGCCGAGTGCCAGAACCATGAGAATTCCTCTGCCACACTTTACCTTGATAGGTGCTACAACCAAGGCCGGTATGGTGAGTTCTCCTTTGCAGACAAGATTCGGCATAAACTGCAGAATAGATTTCTATGATGATGTAGAGCTCTCAAATATTATTAGAAGAAGTGCTTCAATTATGAGTATTCAGATTGATGAGGAGGCTGTTCTTCTTCTAGCCAAGTGCTCAAGAGGAACTCCAAGAATTGCAAACCGTCTTCTCAGGCGTTTCAGAGATTTTGCTGAAGTGAACGGTAATGGTATAATTGATGCAGATATTGTCTATAAAAGCATTAAGAATCTTGGAATAGACTTAAACGGCCTTGAAGAGCAAGATAGGAACATTCTTAGGACAATTATAGATTTCTATGGTGGTGGTCC
>DBVL01000136.1:13585-14844 GCA_002308475.1 Spirochaetales bacterium UBA1265
TATGGTTACAGCAAAGGCCTATGAACTGCTACACATGGAAGACAGGATTCCTGTTTCAATAAAAAATGATAATATTCAGGGCTCTTTGTTCTGATTCTTAATAAGGTTACATAATGAAAATCAGTGAATTTACATATGACTTACCTGAGCACCTGATTGCTCAAACTCCTGCAGAGCACCGTGGGGGAGACCGACTTCTGGTGATAGATAAANNACACAGGTGAATACAAAGACTCCATGTTTTCTGAGTTCACAAGATTTGTTGATGACAACTCTCTTATAGTGATAAATGACACGAGAGTCCGTAAGGCCAGGGTCTATGGTATTTCAGAGACAGGTGGTAAGGTAGAGTTTCTTTTTACCGGAAGTGCAGGTGCTCCGAAAGATGGTGTTTCATTCTGGCAGGCAATGGTTTCAAAAAGCAGAAAGCAGAAAGTAGGTAAGTCATACAGTTTCTATGACAATAATGGGAATCTCTACTGCCATGGCTCCATTTCCTCTGATGTGGATGATCATGATACCGGCTCAAGTCTGAAGATTGTTGAGTTTGACCGGATTATAGATGAAAACTTTTTTCTCGAATGTGGGCATGTTCCACTTCCTCCCTATATTAAGAGAGAAGATGACTTCAATGATGAGAATCGCTATCAGACCGTTTATGCAAAACACTACGGTTCTATGGCTGCTCCTACTGCAGGTCTTCACTTCACTGAAGACACTCTTAATGAATTGAATAAGAGGGGAATAGGGGTTGTTCATGTTACCTTACAGGTTGGTATGGGGACATTTCTTCCCGTCAGAACAGAAAACCTTGAAGATCATGTCATGCATACTGAGGCCTATGTTATTTCAGAGGAAGCTGCAGAGAAAATCAACAAGGCTAAGGCGGAAGGTAAGAAGATAATAGCAATTGGAACAACAAGCGTCCGTACTCTTGAAAGTGCCTACGATAAGAAAGAAGGCTTGGTAAAGGCAGGTAGCTCAGAAACTGCTTTGTTCATAAAACCAGGTTTCCAATTCCATGTGGTTGATCAGCTTGTCACTAATTTCCATACCCCGGAGAGCACTCTTCTGGTTCTTGTCAGTGCCTTTGCGGGTAGAGAAAACGTTCTGAACGCCTACAAACACGCTGTTGAGAAGGAGTATAAATTCTTCAGTTATGGAGACGCAACGTTCTTTGTCTGATTCGTATTGACACTTTTATGCTGATTTGGTAGATTCCTTAATGCAATTGGCCGTGTAGCTCAGTGGGAGAGCCC
>DBVL01000060.1:0-30072 GCA_002308475.1 Spirochaetales bacterium UBA1265
GAACCGGAGTGATGGCCTTTATGGGTCCGAAGGCGTTTTCAAGGAGAGATAAAAGCCTTCCTCGTTCCTCCTCAAGGGCGGAAAGGATTCCAATTACCAGCGCTGTCTTCTCAAATTCTCTTGCTATTGCCATAACTCCCCTCTGAGAATCTAATTCTCAACTTCTGCGTGTATTTTTTCAAGATGCGTGTTATTATTTGCCTATGGCAAAGATGACTGTCTTTTTGGGAAATCCGGGACTGCAGTACAAAAACACCCGGCATAATGTTGCGTGGCTGTTCTGTGATTATCTGAAAGAGAGAGGAATCTTGCCGGAAATGGGCTGGCAGGAGAAGTTTCACTCGGAGTTTTTGAAGACTCCGGATGGGGGCATTGTTATAAAACCTCAGACATATATGAACCTAAGCGGTCGCAGTGTACAGGAAGCGGCCTCTTTTTTTCGTGTAAGAACAGAGGATATTCTGATAGTGCATGATGACATTGAGCTTGCTTTTGCATCTGTAAAGCTTCAGAAAGGAGGCTCTCTCGGGGGCCACAACGGGCTGAGGTCTGTCAAGCAGCTTCTGTCATCTGACAGCTTCCAGCGCCTGAGGCTGGGGNNGGGGATTGGCAGGCCCGCAAGACAGGAGGTTTCTTCCTATGTTCTTTCCGGTTTCTCTGAAGAGGAGAGGAAAGAGCTTAAGAAGAGTTTTTCTGAGGCAGAGGAGCTCTACAAGGAGTTTCTTGCCTGATTTGCTGCGGCGGATAGAGCCGTTTGAAAAAGAACAACCAATAGGGAGAGGTAAAGCATATGCGTAACCGAGATTTCAGAATATCAGAGAATTCAAGACAGGAGATGTCTTTTTTCACACCGGTATTTGAAACAGAAGAGAGTCTTAGCAAGTTGTACAGACAGGCACAGGATCTGGCTCTGAGATACAACAAAAATCATGAAGAGCAAGTATCCGCTGCAAAGCTGAATATCTCAGCCGTGCTTCACCTGCTCTACCAGAGAGTCATATCCATTCAGATGAAAAATTCTGAATCAGATCCGTTCAGCAGAATAGGGTTTCTGGCAGAAAAGAATGAAGACTGTGCCAAGGCCCTTCAGTTCTACGACAGAATGTTCCCATCCCAGCTTTCAAACGGAAGCCCCCTATCTGAAGAGGATAAGGACCCGTCCCTTTCAGAAACCGGAACCGGTTCTGAGGCCATGAAGAATCCCACGGAGGAAACAGCCAGAGCATTCTTTGTTCACCAGGTTCTTGTTTCCAACCCGGCACTGGTTTCAGCCATGCAAGGCATGTTAGGCCAGGCCGACATGACATTTCCAGAATCCACAGCTGCCTTGAAGACCATGCTGGGAAGTTACTTCACCGGTTCTGACAGGGCAGAAACAAGTGAAGAGGATCTTTTCTCCTTCCTTACTCTTCCGGCAAGACTTTATCCTAATTCTCTCAAAGACCAGATTGCTTTCATTCTCAAGAACTGGAAGGCCTTCCTTCCTGAAGAGCTGATAAATGCCCTTCTGAGGTCTCTTGATTACCTTACAGAAGAGGATAAGCAGCACGGCTTTGGTGGTCCGGGAGAGTTCGCTGTTCCCAACTACAGCGGAGAAAGCGAGTATGAGGACTTTACTGAAGACCGCAACTGGATGCCGAATGTTGTCATGATGGCCAAGAGCACACTTGTCTGGCTTGATCAGTTGAGCAAGAAATACAGAAGAGAGATAACAAGGCTGGATCAGATTCCTGATGAAGAGCTTGATTTTCTGAAGGAAAGCGGCTTTACGGCCCTCTGGCTCATAGGACTCTGGGAAAGAAGCCCAGCCTCCAAGAAGATAAAGAATCTCTGTGGAAACCCGGACGCCGTCTCTTCTGCCTACTCTCTCAAGGGCTATGTCATCTCTTCCCGTCTTGGTGGATGGGACTCCCTGAACAACCTCAGAGCCAGATGCTGGCAAAGAGGAATCCGCCTTGCAAGTGACATGGTTCCTAACCACACAGGACTGGACAGCGACTGGCTCTACGGACACCCTGAGTACTTTATCCAGCAGGACTATCCTCCCTTCCCCTCTTACTCCTACACGGGAGCGGATCTTTCAATAGACCCGAACTATGAGATAAAAATAGAGGATCACTATTTTGACAGAACGGATGCTGCCGTTACCTTCATGAAGAGGGATAAGAGAACCGGCGAGACAAAATACATATTCCATGGAAATGATGGAACAACCATGCCATGGAATGACACAGCCCAGCTTGACTTCCTCAACCCACAGACAAGAGAAGCTGTAATCCAGCAGATCATGGAGGTTGCAAGAGCCTTCCCCATTATCCGCTTTGACGCAGCCATGACTCTGGCAAAAAGACATATACAGAGACTCTGGTACCCGAAACCGGGCACAGGTGGAGATATTGCAGGAAGATCAGACCATGGTCTTTCAGACGAGGAATTCAACAGAAGAATACCAATTGAATTCTGGAGAGAGGTTGTAGACAGAATCCAGCAGGAACTTCCGGATACTCTTCTTCTTGCAGAGGCCTTCTGGATGATGGAAAGCTATTTTGTGCGTACTCTCGGCATGCACAGAGTCTACAATTCAGCCTTCATGCATATGATGAAGAATCAGGACAACAAGAAGTACAGGGACTCCATCAAGGCAACCCTGGCCTTTGATCCAGAGATTCTGAAGAGATATGTGAACTTCATGAACAATCCAGATGAAGATACAGCTATAGCCCAGTTCGGAAACGGGGACAAGTACTTTGGTGTATGTACCATGCTCGCCACCATGCCGGGCCTTCCTATGTTCGGTCACGGACAGCTTGAAGGCTTCAGGGAAAAGTACGGTATGGAGTACCAGAGAGCTTACTGGGATGAGAAGGTTGACGAGAACCTCATAAACGAGCACAGAAGAAAAATCTTCCCTCTGCTCAGAAGAAGATATCTGTTCTCCGGCTGTCAGGACTTCAATATTTTTGATGTGAGAAATGGTTTTGGAACAGAAGAATCTGTATTTGCCTTCACAAACGGATACAACGGAAGAATGGCCCTTGTCCTCTACAACAACAGGTTTGAGAGGGCTGAAGGAACCATCACAACTTCTGCTCCTAAGATGGTAAGGCATGACGGAACCAGAAGTCTTGAGACTGTCTCTGTTGCACAGGCTCTGGGACTGAACATGGGAGTCAGACGCTTTATCATAATGAGAGACTTCTCTGATGGACTTCTTTACCTCAAGCCTTCCATGAAGGTCTTTGATGAAGGCTGGCATGTTGAACTCAACGGCTATGAGACAAAGGTCTTTACTGACATAAGAGAAGTAGAGGATGTGGACGGAATCTATCAGAGCCTCTATGAGATGATTGGGGACCGCGGAGTTTCTGATATTGACCTTGAGATAAGAATGCTGTACCTCAAGCCGTTCTTTGAGGCTGCTCAGCCCATTAAAAACCAGAAGTTTGCAAAGAACATAAGAATGCTTCTTACCGGCAGATCCTCTGCAAATGCAAGACATGAGATTCTTCAGACCCTTGGCACCTGCTATACGTATATAGAAGAGCTTGCCGGATCATTCGAGAAGCTCGGTATAAGCATGCACCATATAAAGCCTGCAGTCATTCTTGAGAAGATAAAGATTGTGGAAGAAGTATGTAAAAAAGACGTTTTTGCAAATGGTAACGGAATTATTGAAGATGATCTTCCGGTCCTTGTTGGTTCTGCCTTCCTCCTTCTTCCGTTCATTGACCAGAATGCAACCGTACAGGAATCCCTTGAGGCCGCAAGAGCTCTCATGCTTGACAGGTTCTTCGGCTACAAGGCAGAGGTTGTCTTCAGAGGAGCCCTTCTCGCCGCTCCAAAGGCTTTGAGCTTAGAAGAGCTTATTGACAACCCAGCCTTCCTTTTCCTTATAGGAAGCAATGAATACCAGGGTGTAAGATGGTTCCGTGGCGAGTGTTGTCAGGAAAGTATCTATACTGCAGTTCTTGCAATGGCTGTTGCTGCAGGAGAAAAAAAGGATATGGACTATAAGGCTTATCTTGGAGCTTGGCTCAGCAAGGCAAGGAACGCCCAATATAAGGTGGACAACCTAAAATAAAAAACTTCTGAGGGTTCTTGGATATAAGGACCCTCAGTTTTTTGTCCGCCTTGTACCATCTTGCTGATTTTCAATGGTCTCTGTATGATGACAGTTATGAAAAACAGGAATACCAACAGAACGCTTTTGATATTTTTTGAATCTGCAGCAGTTCTTGCTTTGCTTGTCTTATGCCTTATGAGCATGAAAGCCGGAAATGTTCTGGTTTTCGGAAGCTTTGGTGTTCACTCCATTCTTGTTTTCATCTTTTCTCTGGTTTACTCCTCTTCAGATGCCTTCATGAATACAGACCGCCTTTTTATCAAGCGCTTTGCCCTGGCTTCAATTGTGTCTGTTCTGATAATGTGCACCAGCAGAACAGACTGTGTTTTCGTTCTGCCTTTAGTAGACGCATACAGGACAAAACTCCTTGTCTTCCTGCTTCTGTTCCAGCTTGTGAACCTTTTGGGCTCTGTTATCTTTTATAGAAAATATACCAGCAAGAGTGTAAAACAGTACAAGATTCTCTCTTCCCTTCTCTGCGCTTTTCTGATGTTTACCATCCCTTACTCTGGTAGTTTTTTGCTCACGTTGAGAAGTATGGTGGCTTTTCTGCCTGTCTGCGCTTTGGCTGCCGGAATTATTTATGGGTGCATTGCCCAGATAGCGGACCCCGGACAGGATGCGGCTCCGCTGAGAAATCTCAGCCTTCTGGCCATCCTGGCTTCAGAGTCTTTGGGCTTGGCTGAACCATCCATTCTCAATGCTTCCATCTCTTCCGGTCTTCTTTTTGCTGCTCTGATTTGGGTTATAATAGTTGAGAAGGTAAATGCACAGCATTTCAGATAATTATTTTTACGGAGTGTTAACATGAGAATTGGTGAATTCAGTGATTCTTTTTTACCTATAATTGATGGCGTTGGTCGTGTGGTTAAAGCCTACACGGAAACTCTTGCACACCGCGGGCATGAGGTCTATGCCATTGCGCCTATGACAGATATGGGTTTTAGGGGAAACCTTCCCTATGAGATAGTGGACTATTCCTCTCTCCAGATGTCAAAGACCATGCCGTGGAGAATAGGCCTGAATAATCTTGATCCTCACTTTGTGGCAAGGATGCATTATATTAATCTGGACATCTGCCATGTTCACTCTCCCGTTTTTGCGGGACACATTGGCCTCAAGTATGCAAGAAAGAGAAACATTCCTGTCGTTGCAACCTTCCACTCAAAGTATTATGACGACATTCTCAAATCCACAGGCAGCCGTGCGCTTGCCCGAATAGGAGCAAACATGGTTGCAGAGTTCTACCAGCAGTGTGATGAGGTATGGGCAGTAAGTGAGGATTCCGCAAACACTCTTAAGTCCTATGGCTTCAAGGGAGATATCTCAGTTATGCCTAACGGCACAGACAAGCATGTTCTTCATGCGGAGAGAATAGATGAGCTTTGCAGAAAATATAAGATAAACCAGGACATACCCATACTTCTGTTTGTTGGCCAGATTAACTACAAGAAGGGAATAGACAAAGTGATAGAAGCCTGTTCTCTTCTTAAAAAAGATGGTGTGGAATTCCAGCTTGTTTTGGCAGGTCAGGGTCCTGACGATCAGAACTGTAAAAATCTGGCAAAAAAGGTGGGAATTACCGACAAGATGGTTATGACAGGCCACCTGTCAGACATTCAGTTCCTTGATTGTCTGTACTACATCTCAACTCTGTTCATGTTCCCTTCCGTCTATGACTCGGCTCCTATGGTTACACGAGAAGCCTGCGCCATGCACACAACCTGCCTTGTAGTAGAGAACTGTGGAGCTTCAGAGCCATTCAAAGACATGTACAATGGTCTTGTCTGCAAGAATACCGTTGAAAGCATTTACGAGAAGACAAAATTATTCCTGAACCTTTCTCCCGAGGAGAGGAAAACAATGGAAGAGAATGCTTTCAATACAGTTCCCATCCCTTGGGATGGTCCCATCATGGACACAGTTCTTGAAAAGTACCAGGGCCTCATAGATTTCTATAAATTCAAGAACAAGAGCTGAATATGTCTGTTTATGAGAACTACCCGCGTCCGCAACTGGTCAGAGATTCTTTTTTCTCCTTAGATGGGCGCTGGGCCGTTGTTCTGTCAGATGAAAACGGAATAAAAACAGAATACACCATTTCCGTTCCATTTTCTCCGGAGACAGAGGCCTCCAGGCTGGAGAAAGACGGACTTCCCGCTCCGTGTTTTACGCTCAGGCCCCACTGCTTCATGCGTTACAGCAAAAAAGTGGACTTTCCGGACTCTGTGGATTTCTCAAAAGAAAAGCTTCTTATTCACTTTGGAGCTGTGGATTACAGGGCCTTGGTCTATATAGACGGAATTCTTGTCAAAGAGCACATAGGAGGCTATCTGCCTTTTTCTGTAGAGTCAGACAAAAAGAGCTTTCTTCTTGAGGTTTCCGTTCAGGATCCGACAGACACACAAAAGATAATCAGAGGAAAACAGGTCTTAAACGGTAAGGGCATCTGGTACCAGGGACAAAGCGGAATATGGCAGTCTGTTTGGATGGAAAAGGTTCCCCTGAACCATATCCAGAGTATAGACCTTTCTCCTTCTCTTACTGGGTTCAGCCTCTGTGTGAACACAGAAAAAGACTGCTCCGTCACAGTGGAAATGGAGAATACAGGAATTCAGAAAACTTTTGAGAGCAACAAGAGTGTTTTCATAGAGATTCCCTCGCCCCATCTTTGGTCACCTGAGGATCCTTATCTCTACTATTTCAGTGTGAAAACAGATACGGACACAGTCCGCTCTTACGCCGCTTTAAGAACTTTCTGTGTTAAAAACGCTTCTCTTTATCTGAATGATAAAAAGTACTTCTGCCATGGCCTGCTTGATCAGGGGTACTGGAAAGAAGGTCTTTACACTCCTCTTTCTGTCTCCCAGATGAAACAGGATATTCTTTTTGCCAAACGTCTTGGATTCAACACTTTAAGAAAACATATCAAAGTTGAGCCTCTTATCTGGTACCACCTCTGTGACAGCATGGGCATGCTTGTCTGGCAGGACATGGTAAGCGGTGGAGGGTCCTATAATACCTTCTTCCACAGTGCTCCTCTCTTTTTGGGCTCTTTTCTCTCTGACACAAAGGAGAAGAACAAAAGGAGGCTAGGAGGGGAAGAAGCCTCTTACCAGACTCTTTTTCTGGAAAGCGCTGTTCAGACCATAAGGCATCTGAAGAACTGTCCGTCCATAGCCCTTTGGAGTGTTTTCAATGAGGGCTGGGGCCAGTTTGACAGTTCAAAGGTTGCAAAGATTCTGGAAAAGGAAGACAGCTCACGGGTCATGGATTACACCAGCGGGTGGCACGATCAGGGAGAGGGACTTTTCAAGAGTGTTCATATCTACTTCAGAAAATACAGGTTCAGGAAGGACCGCTTGGGTCGCTGTGTTATCCTCTCTGAGTTCGGCGGCTATGGGCTGGATCTGACAAAGTCAGACGGAAAGACCTTCACTTACAGAAAACTCAAAAGCAGGGAAGATCTGACCAAAGCAATTGTCAGGCTGTACAGAAAGCAGATTATTCCGGCAAAGGAAAAGGGTCTTGCTGCCTGTATCTACACCCAGATTTCAGATGTTCTTCAGGAAACAAACGGCCTCATCTCCTTTGACAGAAAAACCGTAAAAGTGATTGAAGCGGAAATAAGGGCTGTTTCTTTAAGTCTTTTGACAAACCAACATAAATGAAAAAGGGTTGTAACAATTACCTGCTACAACCCTCATTTGGAAACTCTCTGAGTTTACTTCTTTACGTAGATAATCTCTGTTCTCGGAGCAAGAGTGTGTCCAATCTGTCCCCATGAGACAACCCTGTCATCCTTGAAATCAATTCTGAAGTCCACATTATCAGTGTCCCAAACAGTAGAAGGAACATAGTAAACATAGTAGTCTGTTTGACTGCTCTGATCATACCCTCTTGATGAAGGGTTTCCAAAAAGGGAAAGAACCTCTGCTCTTGACATTCCAACATAGAGCTTGTCAAAAGAAGTGACAGACATACATGCAACGAGTAACAAAACTACAAGAAATGCTAAACCAATAATTATAGCTTTTTTCATTAACCCCTCCAAAAATCAGGTGAAATCTATTATACACGGATCATAGTCCTCTGGAGGAACAAATCCGAGCATGGACATACAAGTTGCTGCAACAGAGCTTATTCCAAGCCCTTCAGCAAGATCTTTGCTGTATTCTCCATTATAGCATGGATCATAGACAATAAAAGGAACCGGGTTCAGTGAATGACTTGTTTTGCTCTTGGGCTCTCCGTTTGCATCTTTGGCAATAGAACCGTCCTTCTTGTGCTCAAACATATCATCTGCGTTTCCGTGGTCTGCCGTGATAAGGAGGACACCGCCAGCCTTCTCTACTGCCTCACGGATTCTGCCGATCTGAAGGTCCATACCCTCCATGGAGCATACAACAGCCTCGAACACTCCTGTGTGTCCAACCATATCTCCGTTGGGGAAGTTAAGCTTTATGAAGTCATACCTGCCTTCCTCAATCTCCTTTATGACTCTGTCTGCAATCTCTGCACACTTCATCCACGGACGCTGCTCGAAGGGAACAATATCAGACGGAATCTCAACGTATTCCTCAAGGCCTTCATCAAACTTTCCGCTCTTGTTTCCGTTGAAGAAATAGGTGACATGACCGAACTTCTGTGTTTCTGAAATGCTGAACTGCTTTACTCCTGAAGCACACAGATACTCTGCCATGGTTCTGTCAATTGAAGGAGGATTTACCAGGAACTGATTGGGGATATGGAGGTCTCCGTCGTATTCCATCATGCCTGCGTATTCCACCTTTGGTCTTCTCTTTCTGTCAAATTCAGGAAGGGTCTCTGAGTCAAAGGCCCTGGAGATTTCAAGGGCTCTGTCTCCTCTGAAGTTGAAGAGAATGAAAGAATCTCCGTCTTCTACTGTTCCTACAGGTTTTCCGTCCTTTGCCACAACAAACGGAGGGAGATCCTGGTCTATGGCTCCAGTTTCCTTTCTGAGTGTCTCAATAGCCTCATGAGCACTTGCAAACTGTCTTCCTTCTCCAAGAACATGAGTTTCCCAACCCTTGCGGACCATGTCCCAGTTTGCGTTGTATCTGTCCATGGTGATAACCATTCTTCCGCCACCGGAGGCAATCTTTCCGTCAAAGGATCCATCAGAAGAGAGATCCTTGAGGAAGTCCTCAAAGGGGTCAAAATAGTCAAGGGCAGATGTGGGATCAACATCTCTTCCATCCAGAAGAGCATGGACTCTGACCTTTTTGACTCCTTCCTTTTTGGCCTCAACAATCATGTCCTTGAGGTTCTTTATATGGCTGTGGACATTTCCATCTGAGAGGAGTCCGAGGAAGTGAAGAGTTCCACCTGTCTTTTTCACATTCTCAATAAGCTTCTTCCAGGTTGCGCCTTCGAACATGGCTCCTGTTTCTATGGAGGTGGCTACAAGCTTTGCACCTTGGGCAAAGACGCGACCACAACCCATGGCATTGTGCCCAACCTCACTGTTTCCCATATCTGCATCTGAGGGAAGGCCGACAGCTGTTCCGTGTGCCTTGAGCTTGGTCCATGGGCAAGTTGCGTACAGCTTGTCCAGATTCTTTGTCATGGCCTGCTTCACGGCGTCTCCGTCCTCATACTTGCCAAAACCTACTCCGTCCATAATCAGAAGGACCACAGGGCCCTTTCTGCTTATCTTTCCATTACGTTTGAGACTCTCAACCATGTTGTTTATTTTTCCTCCTGAAGAAATTCGATTGCAGCTTTAAGCTGGGAATCGAACCACGTGTCGCAGACTGGCTGCTCATCATATGTCATTCTACTATAATATTCAGTCACGGCAATAGCGTGAAGTATTTCTTCTGGCAGTCCTGATTCCGCATTTTCCTCTGCGAACAGTCTGACATTTGATATGGTGTATTCGCTGTTCCTGTCAACAAAATCCTTGACTGCAGAACTATTGATCATGTCAGAATAGGCCTGGGACATTTCAGCCGTAACAACAAGGGATGGAACACGAATATCCGGCTCTACTCCAACCTCATGAATCTCTTTTCCTGAAGGAGGAATAAAGGAAGCTACGGTAATGGACATATCTGAATCTCCATAAAGAGATATGGCCTGCATGATTCCCTTTCCATAAGTTTTGGCACCGACAAGGGTTGCTCTGCCGTTGTCCCTCATGGTTGCGGCAAGGATCTCAGAAGAGCTTGCGCTGTTTTCATTTATAAGGATAGCCACCTTCACAGACGGATCCACAAGAAGATTATTGCTTGCCCACATCTCACGGTCCTTGGAGCTGTCCTTGTAGTGGATGGTAAGAAGCTTGGAAGAAGCAATGAACATATCTGCAATTGCCAGACTTGAGTCAACCATTCCGCCGGGACAGTCCCTGAGATCTATTATCAGGCTCTTCATCCCATCAGAAAGCAGACCCTCTATGGCTTTTTTGGCATCCTCTGCCGTGTTCTGATAGAACTGAAGGAATTTTATGTATCCTATCTCCGTGTCCTCTATCATGGTTGAAACAAGAGAGGGGACATTCACCTTTGCACGTACGAAAGTCTGTTCAAAAGAAGCTCCTCCTCTGAGTATGGTGAGAGTGACGGTGGTTCCGACCTCTCCCTTAATCAGCCTTGAACACTCCGTTCCTTCCTTGTCTATTACACTCACACCGTCTATATGGGTGATCATGTCTCCGGCTTTAAGTCCGCCATAAGCGGCGGGAGAATTTGGGAAAACCTGCATTATATTGCAATAGATGGTGCTTATATCTTCAGGGTCCTGATACTCAATATAGGTTTTTGTATGATAGAAGCCCAGGCCTCCGTACTCTCCGAGACTCTCTTCCTCGTAGTCAGCAGATTCCTCGGAGGAGACAAAGTATGTGTATTTGTCTCCCAATGCGTCAAACATGGCTTTTGCCATGGCGTTATAGACAGCATCATAATCAATATCCCACAGGTACTCGTCATCCAGATGCTTGTAAAGCCTTGAAAGAGAAGCCATATCCTTCTGAATGCGTGCTGCACCGGACTCAGAAACAGAAAGAACCGGAGTTGTTGCAGTTTGCATTTCCTGCATGATCAGCGGAAGCTGTCCTGTTCCGTTTTTCTCATACAACCCTTCGGCAAAAGCTGAGAAAGCTGTCAGGGTAAGAAGAATCAGAACGGCAACAACTGTTTTTATTTTTCTTCCATGTATATGTGTCATGTGTCAAATATACACTTTTTCACCGAACTGGGAAATATTGCAAAGCATCTGTTCTCTCTGTAAACTTAAACCATGCTATATGTAGATTTCCCGTCATGGATAAAAGCGACTGTTGTTCCTTTTCTCCCCATCCGCTGGTACGCGGTCATGTATCTGGTAGCTTTTTCAATTGCCTACGTTCTTTTCAGAAAAAGATGCCGCTCAGGGGCTCTGGGATACATGGATGCAGACAAAGGTTCCACGCTGTTTATCTACGCCATAGTGGGACTTATTCTTGGTGCAAGAATCTTCTCCGTTCTTTTTTACGAAGGCTCCTTCTACTACTGGACTCATCCTTGGATGATTTTCTGGCCCTTCAGAAACGGTGTTTTCATAGGTCTTCCCGGCATGAGCTACCATGGTGGAGTTGTGGGAGGAGTTCTGGGCTGTCTGCTGTTTGCAAGAAAGTACAACTATAAGTTTTTTGACCTGGCAGATACCATGATTCCCGGAATCCCTCTCGGGTACACATTTGGAAGGCTGGGAAATTTTATAAACGGAGAACTCTGGGGCAGGTGCACAGGCTCTTCCTTTGGAATGGTTTTCCCTTCCGCCCCATCTTTCTCAACTTCCATACAGTGGGTCAGGGAGGCTGCCGAAGCTGCCGGCATGACGTATACAGAAGGGACAATGATAAATCTTCCCCGTCATCCTTCCCAGCTCTACGAGGCCTTTTTTGAAGGAATATTCCTGTTTGTCATTCTCTGGTTCATACTCTGTCCTCTTGCAGAAAAAAAGAAGTTTGGCAGAGGCGTTATAACAGGCAGTTATTTTGCAGGCTACGGGCTTGTTAGATTTATTATTGAGTACTTCCGTGAGCCGGACTCCCAGCTCGGTTTTATCATAGCACTTGGAAAAGAAACAGAGCCTACAGCCCTTTTCAAATCCCTTCTGAATATTTCAATGGGGCAGATTCTCTGCTTCCTGATGATTGTTGCAGGTGTTCTGATTGCTCTTTGGGGCATGAGACAGGAAAAAACAGTTTTCAAGACACCGAAGGCAAAAAGGAAAAGCAAATGACAGTAAATGAAAAAGTTGAAGCTCTCAGAACCCTTATGAGAAGAGACGGTCTGTCTGCTTGGATAGTGAACGGAACAGACCCTCATAAAAGCGAGTATGTAAGTCCGCGTTGGCAGAGCAGAAAGTGGCTCAGCGGTTTTTCCGGCAGCGCTGGAACCATAGTGGTGACTCTGGATAAGGCTCTGATCTGGGTAGACTCAAGATACTTTGTACAGTGTGAAAGACAGATTCTGGGAACCTGTTTTGAAATGAGAAAATCTGATGGCCCGGAATCTTCAAGTCCTCTGGATTTTCTCAAGAGTTCTTTTACAAACGGGGAGCGAATAGGGATAGCCTCGGAAACCCTGACGGTTCAGACAGAGAGAGATTACAGAAAGAAGAATCTCAACATCTGTGCCACAGAGGACCTCTTGAATGAAATATGGACAGATAGACCTGAAATGCCTGCAACTGCGGTGGAAAAGCTATCTACTCGCCTTACCGGAGAAAGTGCTGAAAGCAAGATTTCTCGCCTGAGGGAAAAGGCATCTGAAAACGGGGAAGATTTCCTTCTTATCTCGTCTTTGGACGATATAGCCTGGCTTCTAAACATGAGGGCCTCAGATGTTGAAGACACTCCTGTTTTTCTTTCACATCTTCTCATTGGAAAAAATACGGTCAGTCTTTTTACTCCTCCTGAACGTTTTGAGAACTATGACATTTCAAAGGAAGTGTTTGAGCTCCACCCCTATGAGGACACTGCTTCTGAGCTTTCCAAGCTTTCTGACTGCACTCTTCGTCTCAACCCTCAGAAAATAAACATGCAGCTTTTCTCCGCCATCTCTCCTTCGGTGAAAATCAGCGAGGGACCTGAGTACTCAACCCTCTTAAAGGCCTGCAAGAACAAGACAGAGCTTGAGGGAATGAGAACTGCCCATATTCTTGATGGTGTGGCCCTTGTGAACTTCCTCTCGGATGTTGAGAGAGCCAGGAAAAAGGGAGAGCAGTACACAGAGATTTCCATAGCAAAGGCCCTTGCGGATGAAAGAGAGCTTGAGGAAGACTATCTGGGACCATCCTTCAGCACAATAGCCGGTTTTGCTGACCATGGAGCAGTTGTTCACTACAGTGCAACAGAAGAAACGGACAAAAAGATAGAAGGAAACGGCCTTCTGGTTCTGGACTCTGGCGGTCAGTACCGCTACGGCACTACAGATATAACAAGAACCCTTCTCTTCGGAAAGGCAACAAAACAGCAGAAAACAGACTACACTCTTGTCCTTAAAGGACACCTGGCCCTGGCTTCCCAGGCCTTCCCTAAAGGCACAGATGGGCACCAGCTGGATATTCTGGCCCATATGTTCCTGTGGAATGAAGGTCTTTCTTTTTTCCACGGAACCGGTCACGGCGTAGGACACCGCCTTTCTGTTCATGAAGGACCTCAGAGAGTCTCATCCCATCCCGCTTCTGCGGGAATTCCCCTTGAGGAAGGTATGGTTCTGAGTGATGAACCTGGAATCTACAGAGAAGGAAGCCACGGAATAAGGATTGAGAACCTGATTGCCGTTGTTAAAGACAGGAAAACGGAGTTCGGACAGTTTTTTACCTTTGAGCAGCTTACCTGTTGTCCTTACGAAAGACGCCTCATAGTTAAAGAAATGCTTACAGAGAAGGAGATAGAGATGATTGACAGCTATCACGCCTGGGTTTACGAAAAGCTTTCTCCTCTTGTAGACAAGAGAGCCCTCTCATATCTGAAGAAGGCAACAAGACCTCTATGAGACTGTACCTGCTCCCGCCGGATTTCAACGGCCAGAATCAACTGACTCTCACAGGTAGTGACTGTAACTATATGGTCAATGTTCTGCGTCTTAAGGAAGGGAGACAGATAACAGGCCGGGACAAGAGCGGTAAAACTTACCTTCTGACCGTAGAGAAGATCAAAAAAGGAAGTTGCATCCTCTCTGTCTCGGCTCTTGAAGAGGAAGTGGAAACCACAGATGCTCTTCCGGGCCTGAGGCCTACAAAAACAATTGTTCTTTACCAGTGCCTTCCCAAAGGCAGAAAGATGGATGAGATAATCAAGAGAGCCACAGAGATGGGAGTGAGAGCCATAGTCCCGGTAAAGAGCAAAAACTGCGTTGCAGAGCCCTCTTCCTCTTCAAAGACATCCAGATACTCAGCTCTGGTCAAGGAGGCCATCCAGCAAAGCGGAAGCCTTGTTCCCACAGAGGTCATGGAGCCCATATCCCTTGAGGAGATTCCTTCTCATTTCAAAGAGCACTTCACTCAGGATTACTGCGGTCTTTTCTTTCATCAGTGTGAACTTGAGGAAAACCAGAAGAACCTGCTTTCCCTCCTTGAAGGAGCCGGAGCAACTGTGTCAGCCTTTGCCGTTGTTGTAGGCCCAGAAGGTGGTTTTGACGATGGGGAATGCTCCATTATGATTAACAGCGGATTACACCCTATTTTACTTAAAACAAACATTTTACGCTGTGAAACGGCTGCTTTGTACGCAGTAGCGGCCATACAGACCATTTCCGAAAGTCTTTGAA
Source organism: Spirochaetales bacterium UBA1265 (assembly GCA_002308475.1). GTDB lineage: Bacteria > Spirochaetota > Spirochaetia > Sphaerochaetales > Sphaerochaetaceae > UBA1265. The sequence continues at coordinate 14,911 of DBVL01000060.1, forward strand.
CAACTTTTTTTACAGCTTGTGCAATTCTTGTGCATAACTTTACTTAACAAACGTTTTTATTTGTTCCGTTCTTAGAACGTTTACATTTAAAATCTATATAGGTTCTTAATAGCAAAGAGGGTATTTTCTTTAGGTATTTTTTTATTTTATAAAGAATTATCTATATTTGTGTTTATTTGCCTTTCTTTTGTTCCGTTCTTGTTCCCAGTGTTTTTAACAATTGATTTGACAAATTGCACAGGAGGTTGTGTAATTCTTGTGCAATAGTGTGTGCGTAACTTTCTCAATATTTAGTTTTTTACTGTCAGAACATGAAAATACGTGATTTTTGCCTTTTTCAGAGACAACACAATTCCCTCTAATTAAAAGCAAGCAAGAAGAAATAGTATGGTTGAACCATAAGCAGATATCTGTGCTGAGCTTCTTTCAAGGATGCAGTCAGAAAGGCTGAGAATGTCAACCACTTTTTCCGGGTGAAAAAATATTTACCTGACCCTAACATTATATCACATTGGGCGATAAATTGGGCGATAATTCTGTTTTAGTAAAAAATTATTATTTACTATCTTATATAAACTTATGTGATTATTGTGCAGCTTCAGAACAAATTTATCGCCCAAAGTGTTTTTACCATATTGGGCGATAAATTGGGCGATAAATTTTATTTTTTTCTGCCCCTCAGTGAAAAACTGGATTATAACAATTACCCTAGCTGTAATTCTGTGTTAGAATGTTTCCATGAAAAACGAGTCTCCTTTTGTCTATGGGATTGGTAACCCTCTTATAGACGTTATTGTTTCTGTATCCGAACAAGAGCTTAAGGATCTTGGCCTTTATAAAGGAACCATGAATCTTGTAAACGTTGAGAAGCGCCTTGAGCTCTCTTCTTTCATAAGCGAGAACAAAAAGCCTTCCTATTCCTGTGGAGGCTCCTGTCCGAATACAATAATCACGCTAAGCGCCATGGGAGTAAAGACTGCCTTGGGCGGCAAGGTGGGAAATGACGAATACGGAGAAATCTACAGAAAGAACCTGCGCGAGCTGAACGTTCTGGACAATCTGGGAAAATCCGGGAATCCAACTGGCTCTTCAATTATCCTGATTACTCCGGACTCAGACAGAACCATGAACACCTTTCTTGGTGCAAACAGGGATTTCTGCATTTCTGATATAAACGAGGAGACTCTGAAAAAGGCGGACTTCTTCCACTTCACAGGCTACATGCTGGATACAAAAAACCAGACAGATGCCATTTACCGTGCAATTGAGATAGCAAAGAGTTCCGGGGCAAAGATTTCTTTTGATATAGCAGACCAGTTTGCTGTGGGAAGAAACAGAGATGCCTTCCTTGAGATCATCAAATCCAGCTGTGACATAGTGTTTGCGAACAAGCAGGAAGCCAGAATCATGTTTGACAACTATGATGCTGAACTCTGCTGTAAGAGCATGGGTAAACTCTGTGAGACAGCCATAGTCAAAAACGGAAAGAAGGGTTCTTTCATCTCGTACAGAGGCGAGATTTACAACATTCCTGTAAAGGGTCCATCCGTTCCAGTAGATACAACAGGCGCAGGAGACACATATGCTGCCGGCTTCCTCTATGGACTTTGTAACGGCATGGATGTTGTGGACAGCGGAACCATTGCTTCTGTTCTTGCCGGCCAGATCATAAAGCAGGTCGGCGCTCAGTTCTCCAAGGAAAAGGCTGAGGAACTCAGGAAGCTTCTGGTTTCAGGTAAATGGAAAGACGTTGTTTGAAAGTACTGCAGATACAAAAACCGGCTTCAACTGAAGCCGGTTTGTTTTTGTAATAATGTTGATTATCTGTAATCTCTTGTTGAAAGAATTCTGACCTGCTTGTAGAGGCCGGTTCCTTCGCTCTTTGTCTCAATTCCAGTCACATCATTCAGAGCTGTGTGGACAAGACGTCTCTCATACGGGTTCATGGGCTCAAGAAGGCGGCTGCGGCCGGTCTTTTTTACCTGCTGGGCTATCCTGCAAGCAGAACGAACAACCTGTTCCTCATGGCGGATTCTGTAGCCTTCTGAATCAACTATTATCTTTCTGCCGTTATCTGTCTTACCGGCATAGACATTTGCAAGAACCTGAAGAGCGTCCAGGTTCTTTCCCTTTCTGCCTATGATGATATTTGAGGATTCACTCTCAATATCAACGTTTACCTTCCTGCCCTTCCTGGAAGAGACCTTTGCAGTGCAGGTGTAACCCATGTGACTTACAATCCCTTCAATGAAGGAACATACATCTTTCTCAAAAGCCTCATCAGCCTCAAGTGTCTCTTCCTCTTCATCCTCTTCAAAGATGTCTTCAGAAGCATCTGAAAAACTGTATTCTTCCGGTTCTGCTGTATCTACATGGACACGGATCTTCACGTTGCCTCTCTTGAAGAGGCCGCGCTTTCCGTTGTCTATGACTTCCACATCAAAGTCTTCTCTTTCAATATGAAGCTCTTCTATTGCCATTCTGATGGCATCCTGTTCGGTTTTTCCTTCAAATTCTCTGGTCATTTTTTACCCTTCTTGTTGTTGTTATTTGCTTCTTCAAGAGCCTTGAGTTTCTCCTGATACCTCAGGACAAATTTTGACGTCTTCTTCGGTTTTTCAGCTTCTTTCTGAAGTCCGCTCTTGAAGACCTTGCTGTTTGTGTAAAGCTGCTGAAGCATTGAAAGAGCGTTCTGTACTGTCCAGTAGAGAAGAAGTCCGGAAGGAGCGGAGTAAAGAATGAAGAAGAACATGATTGGCATACCCCAGGTCATGAACCACATGGTAGTTTTATTTGATCCAGCTGTGCTGGTGTTTGAAGCCTGTGTGTACTTCATGGAGAAGATCATACTGACTGTGTAGATGATAGGCAGCAGATGGATTTCATTTCCGAGAAGAGGAATATTGAAGCTGAGTGTTGCTACTGTCTCCGGTACAGAAAGGTCTGTTATCCATCCCGGAATGAACATGGCTCCCCTAAGCTCAAAGTGCTTGTTCAGAAGTCCATAGAAAGCAATGAGGATGGGGAACTGGAGAAGCATTGGAAGACAGCCTCCGAGTGTGCTTACTCCGTTTTCCTTGTAAAGCTTCTGAAGCTCCATGTTCTGCTTCTGCGGATTATCCGGATACTTTCTCTTTATCTCATCAATCTGCGGAGAAAGAGCCTGCATCTTTGATGTTGATGCCATACCCTTCTTTGTAAGCGGCCACAGAAGAAGCTTAAGGATGAGTGTGACAAGAACAATTCCTACACCATAGTTCGGAATGATCTTATAAAGAAGCTGAAGCAGGGCCTTGAGGATATTTTCAAGCCAGGAGAGCATTGAGCCGCTTTCCATAGCGTCATCAAGGTTAAGACCTCTGATTCCCCATGCGTTGTCTGTTCCGCTGTAATAGCTTCCAAGGAATGACTTAAGCTGTGGACCACAGTAGTAATAGAAATCCATGACCTCTGTTTTTTCAGCAGGAACTGAGATGAAGAAGCCGTTTGTCTGTGAGATGTCTCCTGTTCCCTGTTTGGCCTGATAGAGATAGGCGGCATCCTGATCCACAGGGGATCCTATGACCGTGAAGTACTTACTTGTAAGGCTGAACCACTTGAAATCCTTTGTTGAGTAGAAAGAATTGTTTGAAAGTCTTACTGTGCTTCTGGCAACCTTTCCGTTTGACTTGATCAGTCCGGCATAGAAGCGCCTGTAGTCATAGTTGTTGTTTTTAAGAATGTGGAAACCAGGTCCTACCTGAGGCTCATAGCCCAGCGTATAGGAATAGTCAGATCCTGTAAGCTCCGCTCCTGTTGCGTCCACACTCACCTTGAAAAGATACTCGCCGTTCTTGAAAAGGAAGGTCTTTATGAGTGTAAAGACTTCTCCGTTTTCCTTTTTGTAGCTCTTTGAGAACTGAACGCTTATTCCGTCTGAGCCCTCTTCCACTTTGTAGTCAAAGTTATCCAGAACAGGATTCTCAATATCACTACCCCAGTAGAGAAGGAAGGCATTATGATCGTTTTCCCCATTGAAGACCACGTCTGCCAGATCTCCGTTTGCATCATTATAATTCTTCATCTTGATTGAAGAGATAGATGCTCCCTTTGTGTCAAAATCCACAGAAAGGTAATCTGTTTCTATTGTAAACGTCTCTCTGGTTTCTGAATAAGATGCCGGTTCATATGTTGGTGTCAGAACCTTGGTTTCTTCAACCTCTTCCACTACAGCTTCCTGAACTTCTGTGCTTTTGGCATTCTGTTCATTGGAAGACGTGATAAGCTGCTGTATAAATACGAATGCAAAAACAACTACAACTGTTATTACAAAGATCCATATGGTTTTCTTTTCCATAGTCGGTTTCTCCGCAGGTTTTGTATGTGTGAACGGAAAGCTGTCCTGAAAAATAAAAAAAGCGTCATCCCCTGAGGGACCCGCTTCTACTGAGTAAATCTATTAATATCTCTTCTTTCTTGCTGTAGGACAAATCTGAATCCGTATACACAATGAATGCACAATCCAGACCAATAAGAATTCTATCCTGATTAAGACGCCAGATTTCCTTTATCTGCCGTCTTATCCTGTTTCTTCTGACTGAATTTCCAAAGTGTCTGACAGGTATGACAATCATCCTGCTGTAAGGCAAAGAATTTTCCCTTACCAACAACTTAAAGCAGGAAGAAGAGTATTTCTTTCCTGCTTTAAATAGGTTATCTATATCTGTCTTTGATCTGATTATCTGTTTCTTAGTAAGGCTTTTTCTCATCAGAAACTGTGAGACTGTGTCTACCCTTTGCTCTTCTTCTTGCAAGGACAAGACGGCCGCCCTTTGTTGCCATGCGGGCTCTGAAACCGAACTTTCTGTTTCTCTTTACTTTACTTGGCTGATAGGTTCTTTTGCCTTTGTAACTCATAACGGGTTATCTCCATTTTTAACGCAATTAATGCGGGATTTTCTTGTTGATGCTTTTTTAAAGCGCGGTAAAAAATGAGTATATAGTTCAAGCGAACTTTGGTCAATATCAGCAAATTCTGACCTTTATTTTGGTTATCTTCAAATCAGGGTATACTGAAGAGACCTTTTTTATAAGTTCTGAAGAGTTCATTCTCAAATTTGTGGCATGAGCTGGATGATGTGTTTTGAGATATAGAACACCTTTTGAAACCCTCTCGCACTCACTTATAGAGCCAAAAGCCTCTCCTGCTATAAGTTTCCATGTAAGTTTAATCTGATTGTCAGAGGACTCAAGTTCTATCCTATGCCTTTTAAGAACCTCATCAAAAAACACTTTGCTTGTGATGGGATCTTCTGGAGATATTCGGCTGTAATTATCTTTGACTTTCAAGCTCAAAACCTCCGTTTTCTACTCTATAAATTTTTGTATCAGAAAGATTTATCATATCTTCAAAATACTTTTCATCAGGAAGGAACGTAAAAAAAGCCTGGCTGTAGTTTCCTAAAGCCTCAAGATATCTTGCCCTCTTTTTGGCATCTAGTTCAAGAAGTACATCATCTATCAGGAAAACAGGATTCTGTCCTGTCTTTTTTCTGTAGAACTCTGCCTGAGCTGAGCGCAGGATCAGGGAGGCAAGTCTCATCTGTCCGGTTGAGGCGGTATTTGCAAAAACACCGTTTTCATCTGTGATTATGAATTTATCTCTATGCGGTCCACCGGTTGTGGTGTTCATCTTTATGTCTGTCTCACGCTGGTTTATCAGTCTTTCCTCTATATCCGAGGCCGTCATACTTTCATCCCAGGATGGTCTGTATTCAATTTTTATGTTGCTTTCTCTTCCGCTTACTTTGCTGTAAAAGGAAGGAAAGATCTCAACAAACTCGCTACAGACCTTTTTTCTCTTCTTTATGATCGGAATGGCAGCGTTTGCAAGGGAAGTATCATACACATCTATAAGATTCAGTCTTCTTTCCTTGATTACGGTATTTCTCTGTCTGAGAATCCTGTTGTACTTTCTGAGATCTTCAAAGAAAACCGGATCATACATGGACATGGTCTGATTAAAGAACTTTCTCCTGTTTTCAGGCTCTCCCCTTACAATCTCCATATCATCATGTGTAAACACAATGCACGGAATGTTGTATATAAGTTCCTTCCTGTCGTGTATCTGCTTTCCGTCAACAATGATGGTCTTCTCATTACCGTACAGATCTACCTCTGCAGACCGGGGTATCTGGTTTGCGTCATTAAAAAAGGCACGCAGGGAAAAGTAGCTGCTGTCTGTCTTTAAGGCCTCCCTTATATTCTGTGTCCTGAAAGATGTGCCGTAGCACAGAATATAGATAGCCTCAAGCAGATTGGTCTTCCCTTGTCCGTTTTCACCTTTGAGAATGATCTGCTTGGAAGAGACATCAATACTGCCGTCTCTGAGATTTCTGAATCCTGAGTAAACCAGAGTCCTAATAAGCATTTGTCAGTTGAGATTCATAGGCATGATAACATGCAGATAATCCCTTTCCGGTTCCGGTTTCACTACAAAAGGCTTTGAAGACTCATTAAACAGGATATTTACACTCTCTGATTCCATGACTCTGATAGGATCAAGAAGATACATGTAGTTCATGGCACAGGTAACAGGCTCTCCATTGTAGCTGCATTCAAGAACCTGCACACCTTCTCCAAGATCATTGTTCTGTGTGTGGACCGTGAGTGTGTTATCCTTGAAATCCAAGACAACCTTCTTGAACTTATTCTCAACAAGGATTGAGACTCTCTTTATAGCTTCTTCAAGTTCTTTTCTGTTGACTATGCAGCTTTTTGAAAGAGACTGAGGAATAACACGTCTATAAGAAGGGAACTCATTCTTTATAAGAGTTGAGAACAGTACTGCTTCTCCATTTTTTATGTAGATGGAAGAATCTGTTATACAGACATCAAAGCTTCCTTCATTTATGGAGCTTTTCCTTATTATTGAAAGAAACTTTGTTGGAATGGTTATAGGATTGAATTCAGGAATATAGGATTCAATTCTTCTTTCAATGAAGGAAAGTCTTCTGCCGTCTGTTGCAACCATGTTCACAGAACCCTCATTTCTCTCAAAAAGAGCTCCGTTCATAGCATATTTGCTCTCATCATCAGAAACAGCAAAGCTCACCTGATTGATCATGTCTGTCATATCTTTCTGAGCTACTGTGAAGAACATATCTGAAGAAGGAATATCAATAACAGGAAAAGCTGAAGAATCTGCTGTAACAATCCTGAAATTAACCCTATAATCTTCTGTTCTTATCTTAAGAAGTCTTTCCTCTTCAGAAAAAATGATTATTCCTGAAGGAAGGTTTTTTATAATATCAAGAAACTTTGTTCCCATTACTGTCAGGCTTCCATCCTCTTCTCCAGAAACCTCTATGCATGAGACATATCCCATCTTCTGGTCTGTTGATTTTATGGTAAGTCTGTTTCCTTCAAGAGAAAGATAAATACTCCCAAGGACTGTGAGACTGTTTCTCTGAGCTGTAAAATCATTTGCGTTTGATATTTCTTTAAGAAGTTTTTCCTGATCACATACAAATTTCATTTTTCTATCTCCCATTTATTTATAAACATTTTTATTTTTCAGTAGTAATAATAGTATCATAAAAATTGTGCATAACCTAGCAAGTCTTTATCCTTGCTGAGAATAAATTCAGTGTTTTCTTTGAATAACATTCTGCGAATTTGACAGGCAAAAAATATTCAACATGAATTACACAGAAAATGCACAACTATTTTTTGCTGTCTGCTTTTATCTGTTTTTTCAGTTTTTCAATCAAAGCGGCAGTATCTGTATCAGATGAATGAAGCAAAGCCTCAACCTTCTCTATGCTGTAAATGACTGTTGTATGGTTTTTTCCTCCGAACTCAGCTGCAATCTCTGTTGTTGAGAAATCTGTCATGGTTCTACACAGATACATGGCAATCTTTCTTGGAAGAACTATACTCTGACTTTTGCTCTTACCTTTTATGTCAAAAGGAGATACGTTATAGTAAGAGGCAACAGTTTTTATTATCTGGTCAATAGATATTCCTGAAGTGTCCTTGTTTGAGTTTATGATCTGTCCAAGCTGCTCTTTTGCTGTTTCAAGAGAAATATCCTTTTTAAGTAAAGTACTGTAAGCCATAAGCTTTGTTATGCAGGATTCAAGAGCTCTGACATTACTTGAAATATTGTTTGCAATGTATTCAAGAACATCATCATTTATGGGGAATTTCTTTTCCCTGCATTTAGCTCTTAAAATGGCCATTCTGGTCTCAAAGCTTGGTGGTTGGATGTCTATATTCAAACCACGTGAGAAGCGGCTTCTGAGCCTGTCTGTTACATCTCTGAGTTCCTCTACCGGACGGTCACAGGTGAAAACAATCTGTCTGCCGGTGTCATAGAGATCATTGAATGTGTTGAACAGCTCGTTTTGGGTCTCCGCCTTTTTCTGCAGGAACTGAATATCATCTATTAGAAGTACCGAAACCTTTCTGTATTTGTTCTGAAACTGTCTTGTAGTCCTGTCATTTATGGCCTGGATGAATTCATTTGTGAAATTTTCAGCCGTCACATACATGACCTTGAGATTTGTGGTTTGATGAACGTAGTTTCCTATACTCTGCAGCAGGTGGGTTTTTCCAAGACCTACTCCTCCGTATATGAGACAGGGGTTGTATACAGAGCCCGGGTCTTTTGCTATGGCCAGACAGGCGCTATAGGCAAAGTTGCTGTTTTCTCCGGGAATGAAGGAATCAAAGGTATAGGCACTGTTTAAAACAACATCTTTTTTTACAGTCTTTTTCTCTGGAGTTTTTTCTTTTATTGGTTTATCTTCCGGTGTTTCTTTTTTCTGTGACTCTTCTTTTTCTTCTTTTTGGTTCTTTATCTGTACGTCAATTGTAAAAACACCCTCTCCAAGGCTGTTTAATGCGTCTTCAACGGTTTTTTTGTAAACTTTGATGAAATTATCCCTGAAGAAGGCAGAATTAGCGTAGAGCGTGATTTTCCCGTTTTCCTCGGGTCCGAGGGTTATTCTGGTAAACCAGGTTTTGTATTCCGAGTCAGAAAGACTCTTCCTGATTATTTCATTTGCTCTATTCCAGAGATCTTCTCTCAATTCTTTGTTTTCTGACGTCATAGTATTTTGAATGATAAATTGTATTTCTTCCATTTTCAAGAAGAACGGGATTTTATGAAGAGAAGCCAACCAGATTCAGGGTGTTGTTGAATAAGTGTATATAAAAATGATAATATAACGTTATCTTATATATAATACTTTAGTTAATATAAGGGCTTTGAAAATCAGGGTAAGAATCCCGGAGGTTTTTTGTTTATGGATAATGAACAGAATTTCCTACAGGACATAAGTATCACCAAAGTCACTGAAGAGTACAAAGGTGATAAGATTCATGTTCTGCACGGACTAGAAGCTGTCAGAAAAAGACCAGGTATGTATATTGGTTCCACTGGATCCGAAGGGTTGCATCATCTGGTCTATGAAGTAGTGGACAACAGCATAGATGAGGCTGTTGCAGGGTATTGTGATACAATAAATATCAGAATTGAAAAGGGAAATATTGTGACCGTTGAGGACAACGGCCGAGGTATTCCTACGGATATGCATCCGACAGAAGGCGTAAGTGCCCTTCAGGTTGCTCTGTGTAACCTCCATGCTGGAGGTAAGTTCGGAGACGGAGGCTACAAGGTCTCTGGAGGCCTGCACGGTGTAGGTGTCAGCGTTGTTAACGCCCTATCGGACTATCTTGAAGCAACTGTTTACAGGGAAGGTAAAATTTTCAGGCAGACCTATCACATAGGTATTCCTGAGGCTCCTGTGGCTGTTGTTGGTACATCTGATAGGGTCGGAACAACAATCAAGTTCCATCCGGATGCAAAGAAAAGCGAAGGAGATACAGAGCATGTAATGGAATCAGACAAGTTTGATTTCAACATTCTCTGCGAGAGGTTCAGGGAACTGGCCTTCCTCAACAAGGGCGTTACCATAAACGCAGTGGATGACAGAGGTGAGGAACCCGTTGAGAAAGTCTTCCACTTTGAAGGCGGAATAAAGGACTTTGTTTCCTATATGAACAAGAACAGCCGGATTATTCCGGAAGGTTCAGAGCCCTGTTATGCTGAGGGAACCAGACAGAACGCAGGAGGAGTGGCAGAGATTGAGTTCAGTCTCCAGTACTCTGACCGTTACGACGAGAGGGTTTTCTCCTTTGCAAATAACATAAACACCCGAGAGGGTGGTAAGCATCTTGTCGGATTCACAACAGGTCTTGTTGCTGCCGTAAGAAGTCAGCTTGAAAAGAGTGATAAATTCAAAAAGGACAAGAAGACTCTTGAGTTCATCCAGACAGATGACTTTAAGGAAGGCTTCAACTCAGACGTAAGAGAAGGTCTTTCTGCTGTTATCTCCGTAAAGCTTTCAGAGCCTCAGTTCGAAGGTCAGACAAAGATGAAGCTCGGCAGTTCCTACGTTCAGGGACTTACCTACTCTTTTGTCTACGAGAAGATGAATGACTTCTTTGATGAGAATCCGGCCTTTATAGAAGCCCTTCTTGATAAGACTGTGAACTCGGCAAGAGCTAGAGTTGCTGCAAAGAAGGCACGTGAGAAGGAAAGAAAGAAGAATGATGGCGGAAGTCTTCCGAGCAAGCTTGCCGACTGCAGTGAGAAAGATCCGGCAAACCGAGAGATTTTCATTGTTGAGGGAGATTCTGCAGGAGGCTCTGCAAACCAGGGCCGTGACAGAAGAACCCAGGCTATCCTTTCTCTCTGGGGAAAGATGCTGAATGTTGAGAAGACAAGAGAGGATAAGGTTGCGGGAAATGATAAGCTGCAGCCGGTTATTGCCTCCATAGGCGCAGGATTGGGAGCAACCTTTGACATAACCAAGGCCAGATATCACAAGATAATCATCATGGCAGATGCTGATGTTGACGGATCCCATATCAGAACCCTTCTTCTGACTTTCTTCTTCAGGTACATGAGGCCTCTCATTGAAGCAGGATATGTCTATTTTGCCATGCCGCCATTGTACAAGATTTCCATCAAAAACAAGGAATTCTATGCATATGACGAGGAAGAGCGCGTGAAAATCCTTTCTGAGCACAACCTCAGCGTTGATGATGAGAAAAACTATAAGATCCAGCGCTACAAGGGTCTTGGTGAGATGAACCCAGAGCAGCTTTGGGAGACTACAATGGATCCGGAGCGGAGGTTCATAACCAGAGTTCATCTTTCAGACGCCATTGAAGCTGACAATGTTTTCAGCATGCTGATGGGGGAAGACGTTGAGCCCAGAAGAATCTACATAGAAGAAAACGCTACATACGCGAATATTGATGCCTGAGGAGAAGGAATATGGAAAACAATACAGAAGACAGAATCCTGGTTTCTGACCTATCCCAGGAGATGAAGAAGTCCTATCTGGACTACGCTATGTCAGTTATAGTAAGCCGTGCCCTTCCGGATGTAAGAGACGGCCTTAAGCCTGTTCACAGAAGAATTCTGTACGATATGTACGAACTTGGGATCAAGGCTTCAGGTGGAACAAAGAAGAGTGCGAGAATAGTCGGAGATGTTCTTGGTAAATACCATCCACATGGAGACGCATCTGTTTATGATGCCATGGTTCGTCTTGCCCAGGACTTCTCTCTCCGCTATCCGGTAGTAAAACCGCAGGGAAACTTCGGTTCAATTGATGGTGACCCACCAGCAGCATACAGATACACGGAAGCAAAGATGAGCCGCATGGGCGAGCTGATGCTTTCGGATATTGAGAAGAACACAGTAGATTTTGTAAACAACTTTGATGACTCTCTTCAGGAACCGTCTGTCCTGCCTTCCGGCTTTCCTTTCATGATTGTAAACGGAACAAGCGGAATTGCTGTCGGTATGGCAACCAACATGGCTCCTCACAATCTCTCAGAGGTCTGTGACGGTCTATGTGCCCTTATAGACAATCCGGATATTACAGTTGCTGAGCTTATGGCTTATATCCAAGGCCCTGATTTTCCAACAAAAGGAATGATCTGTGGTAAAAAGGGAATAAAAGATGCCTACGAGACAGGTCGTGGAAAGGTTGTTCTCAGAGGAAGATACCATATTGAGGAGCAGAAGACTCATGATGCCATAGTCTTTACCGAACTCCCCTACCAGGTAAACAAGAGAGCTCTTAAAGACCATATTGAGCAGCTGAAGAAGGACGATATTCTCAGAGATGTCTCTGTTGTCCGTGACGAGTCTGACCGTGACGGTATCCGTCTGGTGATAGAGCTGAAGAGTGGCGCAGTGCCTGAGATTGTGGTAAACCACCTGTTCAGGAACACCGCTCTGGAGTCAAACTTCAACGTAAACAATCTGGCCCTTGTTTCCGGCAGACCAAAGCTTCTTACACTTAAAGACATGCTCTACTACTATCTTGAGCACAGGAAAGAGGTTGTAACAAGAAGAACTAAGTTTGATCTGGACAAGGCTCTTCAGAGAGAGCACGTTCTGCTCGGTTTGAAAATTGGTCTGGAGAATATTGATGAAGTGATAGAGATCATCAAGAACGCAAAAGACAATGAGGAAGCAAGTCTTACTCTTCAGGGCCGTTTTGCTCTTTCAGATATTCAGGCAAACGCAATCATTCAGATGAGACTTGGTAGGCTCAGCCATCTTGAGACTCAGGAGATTATGGATGAACTGGCAGAGCTGGAAGTGAGAATTGCTTTCTACAGAGAACTTCTTGCAGATCCTGTTAAGATGCTTGCAGAGGTCAAGAAGGAGATTATTCAGCTCAAGGCTGATTTTGGAGATCAGAGAAGAACAGAGATTCAGGCCAGAGAGCTTTCAGGAATTCTGGATAAAGACTTCATCAAGAAGGAAGAGTGCGTAGTTGTAGCCACTCACAGAGGCTTTGTAAAACGTGTTTCCGCAGAGGAGTACAAAACACAGAACCGCGGAGGAAAGGGCGTTAAGGGTGCCACTCTTAGGGATGAAGACTTTATTGAGCATATGTTCACCGCAAACACACATGACAAGATCATGTATGTCACATCCGCTGGAAGAGCCTTTGTTCTTGAGACCTGGGAGCTTCCGGAAGGAAGCAAGACCGGAAAGGGTGCCAGCATAAAATCTGTTCTTCCAAAGATGGAGCCAGATGAGACTGTTACATCTGTGATTAACTTTACAGACTTCTCGGATGATCTGTATCTCCTTATGTGCACAAGAAAAGGTGTTGTAAAGCAGGTTGCTTTGAACCAGTTCATAAACGGACGTAAGAACGGAATTAAGGCCATAATCCTTGATGAGGGAGACGTCATGCTCCACAGTGTCTTTGTACACGCAAAGGATGAGGTCATGCTTGTAACAAAGCTTGGCAAGGGTCTGAGGTTCTCTGTTGATGAAGTAAGAATCATGGGAAGAGCAACTCACGGTGTCAAAGGAATAAAGCTTTCTGATGATGATGAGGTTGTAGGCCTGATGAAGGTTGAGGAAAGCAAGAGAATTCTCATGCTTACGGAACTTGGTAAGGGCAAACAGGTTGAATTTGATAAATTCAACGCTCATCATAGAGCAACAGGTGGACAGCAAATCTATAAGCTGTCAGAAAATACGTTAAATATTGTTGCTGCACTTTCTGTAGATGACAACAACGATCTTGTGTGTATAACCAAGCAGGGAATTACCATAAGAACTCATGTCAGAGACATATCAGTACAGGGTAGAACTGCCTCCGGCGTAAACATCTTCAAGATGAAGAATGAGGATGACAGAATAGTCTCCTTGTGTGCAACTGAATATCAGAATGACGAGGAAAACACTGAGGATAGTGAAGTTTCTGAAGAAATAGACACATCTGTAGTGGAGACCTCTGAAAGCTGAAAAAAAGAGCCCTAAAAGCCCACAACAAACTGTTTCTATAGACAGAAACATACCCCAAAACCTGCATTTTAGACCCCTAGAATGCAGGTTTTTTGCTTTTTCAGAATTTTCAAAAATTTGAATAGGTAAAATCAAAAACCAAAAACTCAGCCGGAAAAAGGACAAAAAAAGACCGCTGCTAAATGCAACGGTCTTAATGTTTCACGTGAAACAATCAGTTATCAAACTGTGCAAGATTGACTACTTCAAGGTTTGGATCAACTCTAACCTTAAGCATTCTTTCTATTCCACCTTTAAGTGTCATTGCTGAATATGCGCAGCCAGCACAGGCTCCTGTAAGGGTAACATATACTGTGTTGCCTTCAATCTTGTTGAAGACGACATCTCCACCATCGTTCTGGAGGGAAGGTCTTACTACTTCAAGAGCTTCTTTTACTTCTTTTTCCAAATCCATTTTATTCTCCTGGGTTAAATATAATAATAACTCTGTTGTTTATCAACATTGGATGACATTTTTAAACTCTTATCTTATTATATTAGTCATGAAGGCAAAAAAAATTATTTTTTTAAACCAGAAAGGCGGTGTGGGAAAAACCACTACAGCAGTTAATCTTGGTTCTGCACTTGCAAAAGAAGGTTACAAGGTTCTTCTTGTTGACTTTGATTCTCAAGGTAATTTATCAGGAGCTGTATCAGCTGACACTTCAAAAGACGGGATATATGAGATTGTTTCACGTGAAACATTTGATCCTGATGTTGTTCAGTCCACTCCTGTAAACAATCTTTACTGTCTTTCAGGCGGTATTAACATGGCAGGTCTGGCAATTGAGCTTGTAGATGTTCCTGAAAGAGAGTTTTTTCTTAAGAAGGCTCTGAAAGGCGCTGAAGACAAGTTTGATTTTATCTTTATTGACTGTCCTCCTGCCTTGGATCTGGTTACAATGAATGCTCTTTGCTTTACAGAATATGTAATTATTCCCATGCAGTGCGAGTATTTTGCCATGGAAGGCTTAAATTTACTTATAAGAACTATATCTAGCGTTAAAAAGAAGCTTAACCCTTCTCTTAGTGTTTTAGGCATAGTTTTTACTATGTATTCTAAAAGAGCCAATCTAAACAATGAAGTTGTAGAGGATATTTCTTCTTATTTTAAGGATCTTGTTTTTGAAACCAAGATTCCAAGAAACGTAAGATTAAGTGAAGCTCCGTCTCATGGACTTCCTATAAACGCTTATGATAACAGCTGTAGCGGTTCTAAGGCATATAATCAACTGGCAAAGGAGGTTTTGGAACGTGTCTTTAGGTAAACATGGACTTGGAAAAGG
>DBVL01000060.1:30079-30302 GCA_002308475.1 Spirochaetales bacterium UBA1265
ATAAGTTCTCTTATAGGGGACTATGACTCATCCGATTTTGAAACAGAAAAACTCAAAGAAACAGGAGCATCTGTAACAGAGATAGATATTTCAAGACTTCAGGCAAATCCTAATCAGCCTAGAAAATCTTTTGATCCGGATTCTTTGAAGGATCTCTCCCAATCAATCAGCAGTGTTGGAATAGTACAGCCCATCCTCGTTGAGGAGATTTCCGGTAACAGAT
>DBVL01000127.1:0-4985 GCA_002308475.1 Spirochaetales bacterium UBA1265
TGGGTTTGGGCAGAACCACACGATTTAATCGTGTGAGTAGGTCAGAAGAAAACCTGATACAACATATGATACAATAAATGATACAACAAAAATCCGTCAAAACAGGATAGTTGAATTAATCAGACGATATCCTTCAATAACCAGAAAAGAGATTTCAGAAAACCTTGAATTATCTGAACCGACAGTTGCAAGGGACTTAAAACTCTTGAAAGAGATTAAAATAATAAAAAGAGCCGGATCCAATAAAACCGGCCACCGGGAAGTGCAATCAAATGATTGATTGGTTTGATTTCTGCTACTGAACGTCGCTGAACAGACTGTCAAACAGCTCCCTGGCTTTCTTCTTCTGTTCCTCAGACGTAAGGGAAATGGAGTCTTCCCTCAATCTGAAGTAATCACAGAAGTTGGACCGCTCCTTGTCCTGAACAAGTTCATCCACGTTTTCACGGCAGNNGGCAGCCGTAGTGGGAAGAGGGGCTGTAATACCTGCAGCATCTGCATGAATGTAGAGATTTTGAGCAGGAAGGACATGTTGTTGAATAGTAGACGGCACTGATCTGAGAGCCGCAGTAAGGACACTTAGCCAAGTCTCAACCTCTCCCCGAGTCTGGCCATCTCACCATCCTCATACCTGTCATGGGCAAACCCGAAGCTCCTTCCGTCATTGAGGAATCTGGGAATGACGTGTATATGTAGATGAGGAACTTCCTGTCCGGAAGCAGGGTCATTGTTTATCAGGATATTCGTCCCGTCACAGTTCAGCTCTTCCCTAAGCTTTGAGTCCAGCTTCTTTGCAATTGCCATCATATGATCAAGAGTTTCCTGTGGACACTCGCCTATATTTCTATAAGGCTTTGCAGCAATCACAAGGCTATGACCTTTGACAATAGGATTAATATCCATAATCACAAAGCATTCCTCATCCTCATAAAGTTTCACTGAAGGAATCTTACCATCTCTAATTTTCGTGAAAATTGTTTCTTCCATTTTCTCTCCTCATCACAGATGTGTCTCATCAAACATATCAGAAAGAATGGCTCTGAAGCGTGAGTCATCTTTCTTCAGAACCTTAGAACCTCTGGTTATCTTGCACAGGCTTATCTCCATATCTTTGGCAATGGTTCTCTGCGGAGTGCCTCTGTAGATTTCCTTCATCAGATACCATCTTTTGGAAATATCCGTCAGTTCTGCGCTTGTGAACAGCTCCCCGAAAAGAGCTCTCATGTCCTTCTTGTCCGTGGTCCTGCTGAAAATCTCTATCAATTCATCAAGATTATCCATTCTTTCCTCACTTCTCATCTACAGCAGTTGAAATTGAGAACTCACAGCCGCAGTAGCCCTGTCTGTAAAGATCCATTTCCTTTGAAAGCCTTATGCTTTCCTCAAAACCGGCCTTCTTCTTGAAATCATACGGCACATAGCCTTCAAACTTCTCCCCCTGTTCAAAAATGAGGGAAGATTTCTTGAATCTGCTTACCGTAAGTGTTGTTGTAAACTTCTCTATTCCAAGCTTGTCAGCCATCTTCTTGGCAGCACGGAGGTTGTACTCATAACAAAGCTGACAGCGCTTTCCAAGTTCCGGCTCATCTTCATAGCCTTTTATGAATTCTCTCCACGCCTCGTGGTCGTACCCTGTTCTGATAACCGGAACACCATATTTCTTTGCCACCTTTTCCAGTTCTTCATAACGCTTGGCATTTTCTTCCTCCGGATAGATGTTACTGTTCTCATAGTGGAGAACCACATCCCATCCATCTTCCAGAAGTCTTTTGACACTGCTTGTGGAACAGGGACCACAGCAACAGTGAACCAGTATTTTCTCGCTCATGTGTTAACTATAATCCCAATCTGCCTGGCGAGCAAGAAGCCCCTGATAAATGAAAAGGCTTCCGGAAGGGTCTGATTTCCGGAAGCCAAGGTAATAGCAAATCCGTCAAAGACGGACTCACCTGGCGGGCTTATTTAGTGTAGTCGTAGAAACCTTTACCTGCATTGATTCCTGTTTCTCCCTTATCAATCTTCTCTTTCATCAATTTGCAGATTTTGTTTTCAAGAGAACCTTCAACCTTTGCCTGAGGGTTCATCATGTGAATATTGTAAGAGGTTTCAAGTCCGACTATATCAAGAATCTCAAAAGGTCCCTTCGGGGCACCTGTAGCAAGCTTCCATGTGAGGTCAATTGTCTGTGGGTCCGCTACCTCATTAGCCCAGAGCTTCTGAGCGGAGCCGAGGAAAGGAACAAGCATGGAATTAAGAATATAACCCGGCTGCTCCTTATGAAGCTGGAGAGGAACCATACCTATGCTTGCAGCAAATCTGACTATCTCATCATAGTACTTCTGCTCAGTTCCCGGATGTCCCATGACCTCTGCGGTATTGTTCTTCCAGATTGTGTTTGCAAAGTGCAGTGAGAGGTATCTCTCTGGGCAACCTGTATAGGAAGCGAACATGCTTGGAAGAAGTGTTGAGGAGTTAGTACAAAGGATTGTGTCCTTATCAAGAAGGTCCTTCATCTGAGTGTAAACATCTATCTTTGCCTTTGGATCCTCAGACATGGATTCAATCACAACGTATGCACCCTTGAGAGCCTTTGCCATATCCAGCTCAATATGAATGTTTTCCTCAAGATTCTTCTTTCCCTGAACTGCAAGAGCCTCAAGACTTTCTGCAGTTGCTGTTGAGAAGTCTCTGATCATTCCCTTCGGATAAAGGAATTTTCCCATAGGATTTCCAACAAGAGCCTTTGCCTTGAGAAGGTCTTCCATCATCATTTCTGTATAACGCTTGATTTTCGGCATGGTCCTTTCAATTGAACCTTCAGACCTGAGCCAGTATGTTGTGTCATAACCATAGTATGCACACATAAGACCAATCTGTGTTCCAAGGACACCACCACCTACAATAACAACTTTCTTTGTCATCTGACACTCCTTATATCCAAGACCTGTTCAGTCTTTGTCATTCAGCCATGCTTCTTGCACCTTTGAAAGCTTCTCCATCATAGCAGCGGGACTCTCCTCAAATCCCCTGTTTATCCATTCCATCAGTATTCCCAATAGCCCGTAGGAATAAAACCTTGCCTTGTAGTTTTCAGCGGAGCTGGATTCCTTCTTCGGCATGATGGTCTGGTAGAATGCCTCATAAAGGGCACTGGACAAATTTGCCGCCATTATCAGATTAAGCAGATCCCTTATTTCATAATTGAACTCATAGAAGGCCTGTGCATTTTCTATGGCAAAGCCCTTTTTGACTACAGTTCCATGTTCCTCTCCCCACCTTTCCCAAAGCTTCACAAGCTTGAATGTGAGCATCTGGGCCTTTGATGAAAAGTTTCTGAACCATGTGGTTCTGTGTATCTGCGCCTTTTCCGCTATCTCATCAATTGTTATCTTGTCAAAAGGCTTTGTTCTCATAAGATCAATCAGTGCATCTGCCATGCACTCTTTCAGATAATCATTTGCTTTCTGATTTCCCGGCATTTCTCCTCCGCTGAAAATGGTAACACGCTATTTTAGTATCATCAAGCTACTTTTGTCGCACACATGACCCAACTTGATAATACTTCTTCAAAACGACTATCATGTTTAATTATGACACTGATTTCACAGTACAAAGGTCTTAGAAAAGAGATATATGTACTTTTCTTTGGTAGAATTGTTACAAGCCTCGGTTCCATGGTCTGGCCGCTGCTGACACTTATTCTCAGCAGAAAACTGGGTATGAACGCCACACAAGTTGCCATATTCTCCGTAGCTACCGGAGTAATCTATCTTCCAGCGAGTGCCATTGGAGGCAAACTGGCCGACAGATTCAACAAGAAGATGGTGATAATCTGGTGTGATCTGGTCTCCATTCTTTTCTATGTGACATGTGCCTTCCTTCCGGTTTCCATCCTGACAATCATAATAGTTTCCATTGCAGGAGCTTGCCAGCAACTTGAATATCCGGCCTACAACTCCATGATTGCAGATCTGTCCCTTTCAAAGGACAGGGAACGCGCTTACTCCTTAGGGTATCTTGGAATGAACATGGGCCTGGTCTTTGCACCCACTATTGCCGGCCTTCTCTTTGAAAACTATCTTTGGGTTGCATTTCTCTCAAGCGGCATCTCCATAGCAGTTTCAACTCTTCTAATCTTCATTTTAATTAAGGACATAACACCAATTGAAGAAACGGATGAAGGTGGTGGGTATCAGAAAAGACAGGACAAAGCCTCTCTGCTTGAGGTACTGAAGAAAAACAAGCTGATTATCCTGTATGCTTTCATAATGATGCTCTACTGGGGAGCCTATGGGCAGTACGGCTATCTCTTGCCCCTTGATATGGGAAACCTGCACGGTGAGAAAGGAGCCATGATCTTCGGCTCAATCTCCAGTCTTAACAGNNGTTCTCTTCACTCCCATTCTCACTAGAGTTTTTCGTAGGGTTGTTCCCACAAAGAAAGCTCTGTTGGGACACACATTTCTTCTTCTTGGTTTTATTACATTCCTGACTTTCAGAGGCACTGTCAGTTTTTACTACCTGGCCATGTTCCTTTTCACCCTAGGTGAGATTCTTATGACCTTTACTGAGGGTCCATACCTGACTACAAGAATTCCGGCAAGCCACAGGGGAAGGATCAATGGGATCATGTCCATAGCCCAGAGCATTCTCTCCGGATTTCTCATGCTTGTTCTAGGTTTCTTCTATGACAACAAAGGTCCATACGTATCATGGACCATAGTCATCTGTATATTAGGAACCTCTCTTGTCCTTTGCATGGTTCTGATTGTTCTTGACAGAAAGGCCTACCCGGCCCTTTACAGGAAATAAACACCTGAAGTCTTACAGAATTCCACTACAATCGGGGTAAAAAGGCTCGGCTTGCATGACGTTTTCATACAAACAGCCCAAAAAAACCCGCATAAGTATGAACTGAAAACCATTTTAAAGAAAAAGAGCAACCTCGTTAGAAGCTGCCCTTTATACACGGCGGGGGGTTTGAA
>DBVL01000127.1:5006-15256 GCA_002308475.1 Spirochaetales bacterium UBA1265
ACTCTCCCGCTGAGTTAGCCGTGCGTACAGGTGAGAGTATAATAAATGACAGGATAATTAGTCAATCCTTTTGAAAAATGGAATGAGTGATGACTATTGATATTTAATAAGACAAATGTCAATATTCCGAAGGCGACAAATGCAGAACAGAACAAGTATTTCAATTAATGGTATAACGGAAGGAGTCATCTGGAAACAACTTCTCAAGTTCTTCTTCCCAATCATGTTCGGAACTCTCTTTCAGCAGCTCTACAACACGGCAGATGCAATCATTGTAGGCCAGTTCCTCGGCAAAGAGGCATTGGCAGCCGTAGGCGGTGGAACTTCCACAGTGTGCAACCTTCTCATAGGTTTCTTTGTGGGACTCTCCTCCGGTGCCACAGTCATCATAAGCCAGTACTACGGAGCCAAGAATGAGGAGAAGGTCTCATCCGCGGTTCACAACGCCATGGCCCTTGCCATAGCCAGCGGACTACTTGTCTCTGTTGTAGGTTTCTTCTTTGCTGAGCCACTGCTGATAGCCATAAACACACCGGCGGATATTATGCCACTGGCCCTTGAGTATATGCACATATACTTTGCTGGAGCCCTGATCACTGTCCTGTATAATATAGGAACAGCCATCTTCAGAGCCTTTGGGGATAGCAGACATCCACTATACTTCCTGATAGTAGGCTGTCTGACAAATATAGTCTTGGATTTACTGTTTGTAGGTCTGCTCAAGTGGGGAATAAGGGGTGCAGCCTATGCCACAGTCCTCAGCCAGGTTGTCTCACTTACCATGGTTCTTGTTTCTCTCATCAGAAAAACAGACTGCTGCCGCCTGTACTTCAGAAAGATCAGATTTGAGAAAGAAATGCTCAAGAGAACTCTGTACATAGGCTTTCCTGCAGGCGTTCAGAGCACCATGTACAGCATAAGCAACCTTCTGCTTCAAAGCTCCATAAACAGCTTTGGAACAGACTCAGCTGCAGCATGGGCCGCATATGGAAAACTGGATTCAGTGTACTGGATGATCATAAATGCCTTCGGTGTAGCCATAACTACCTTTGTAGGACAGAACTACGGAGCCGGGCACATGAAGAGATGTAAAAAAGGCGTTGTGGACACCCTCCTCCTGTCTCTGGTGTTCACAGCCGTGATTGAGTTTGTCTTCCTCACCTTCGGAAGACAGTGCTACGCCCTCTTCACCTCTGATGAAAACGTCATAGAAACAGGAGTGCAGATCATGAGAATCATATGCCCGTTCTTCTTTACATTCATCTGCATAGAGGTACTCTCAGGAGCCATAAGAGGAACCGGGAAAGCCCTGATTCCAACAGTGATAAGTGTTTTAGGAATCTGTGGATTGAGAATACTCTGGCTCCAGACAGTCACACCCCGTGTTGAAGGACTTTTTGGAGTCATCTCGGTCTATCCTTTCTCTTGGATAGTAACCAGTGTACTGTTCATAATCTACTACCTCAAAGGAAACATATTCCCTAAGGAAGAAGATATAACGGAATCAGAAATCCCGCTCCAGAGTAAATGACATTTTACAGCCTGTGACAGGATGTGAGAACTCAAGCTCTCTGGCTTGAAGCAAAAGACGGGGAAAGAGATTCTTTTCCTCCCCTCCATAAAGATTATCTCCAGCTATAGGGCACTTAAGAGCCTCAGCACAATGGACTCTCAGCTGATGGGTTCTTCCAGTCAGAGGCGTAAGCTTCAGACGGGTGCACTCCAGACCATGTCGATTGTCTGTCTTTATGCGCTCCCAATAGGTTACGGCCTTCTTTCCATTCACACTATCCGGAATCTGCAGCGGCCTGTGCTCCACATCTGCCCTTATAGGCATGTCTATGACACCTTCTCTCTCAGTTATCTTCCCCACAACCACGGCCTCGTAGCTTTTTCTTACCCTACGCTCCTCAAAATCCTTGCTCAAAGTATTATGTGCCTTATCCGTCAATCCAAGAACCATCAGGCCACTGGTTGCCTGATCAAGACGGTGCACACAGGGTTGCTGTATGCATTTTTCATAAAGGTTTCTGACTCTGGAGGCCACACAGTCCTGTTTATCCAGACCCTTGCCTTCTATTGCAAGCAGACCGGAAGGTTTGTTGACTACAACTATATCTTCATCACAGTAAACTATCTCCAGACCAGTCATGGCACGTAAGAGAGGTTTGCATCTGCTGTCGCAAGGACCATAGAATAAAAGATCTTCCCCAGACGAGGGATCAAAGAAGAACTCAGCCATGGAAAGAGGCTTTTTGTTTTCCAGGAAGCACCGGTTCAGGAGTTTTGGTGCACAACAGTCACCTGTTCCCGAAGGAGCTGAAGGAAAGATCTCACTGAGGGTTCTTGTCCTGCCATCCGCACAGTGAAAAGAGTATAGGTCCTTAAGCTTTTCCCAGCATTCCCTTGAAAAATCAGCATTATGAAGCTTTCTCTTGTCTGCCTTTATAAGTGCGTCATACTTATCCAGAATCCTTGTATAGGACTCTACATTGTAGGCGGGATCTACAAAACCTTCTTTTTGAAGAACGCTTTCAAACTTACCTGAGACAGCTTTCAGAACTGTGCCGTCCGTGCAAATTAAAATGCCCACCATACGCTTGGCGCAGGTGGACATGTATGAACTTTCCTTGATCTCTCTGTAAAGCTCCGGACAAAGAGCACGGGCTTTTGAAGAAGGAAAAATCTCGTTCATATTCTCTCTTCAGGTCAAAGACCCATGACAAGAATGAAGAGAATAAGAACAGGGATAACAAAACGACAGTAGAATCTGATGATCTTGCCTTTGGGGAATCTAAGTCCCTCGCCCTTGTTACACTCTTCAACAAAGTTATCAAAACCCCAGCCTGCCTTTGAACAACAGAACATAAGGTAGATAAGAGAGCCAATTGGCAGAAGAAGATTACTCACCAGGAAGTCCCAGGAATCCAGCGGACCACGTCCTCTTCCTCTGAGAATCTGGAAGCCTTCAAGAAGATTATACTCAAGAGCCACAGGCAGAGAGAGAATAAGAATACCAACACAGGTTATGATGGTGCTCTTCTTTCTTGACCAGTGCTTGAGATCCATGAAAGAAGCAATAATATTCTCAAATACTGCTATTACCGTACTCATGGCAGCAAAGACCATGAAGAGGAAGAACAGAATACCCCAGAGCCTTCCAAGAGGCATGTTAACAAAGACGTTCGGAAGTGTTATGAAGATAAGCTCAGGACCTGCACCGGGATTAATACCGAAGCTGAAGCAAGCAGGGAAGATAATAAGACCAGCCAGAAGAGCAACCATGGTATCCAGAACCGTAATTCTTACAGCCTCTCCTGTGATTGTCTTCTTATCATTCATGTATGTTCCAAAAATTTCCATGGCACCAATTCCAAGGCTGAGAGTGAAGAAAGCCTGATTCATGGCTGAGACTATTATGTTGCTATAACCTATCTCTGAAGCCTTCTTGAAATCTGGGACAAGGTAGAACTTTATACCATTCAGAGCACCCTTGAGAGTAAGGCTGTGAACAGCAAGAACAACTATGAGAACAAGAAGTCCGCTCATCATTACCTTGGTTATATTCTCAACTCCCTTTCTGACTCCAAGGTAGCAGACCAGAGCACCGGCTATGACTGTTATGGCCATGAAAATCAGAGACTGAGGTGTGGAAGTGAGCATATCCATGAAGGCAGATGAAACTTCAGGCTGAGGCATACCTGCAGAGAAAGCTCCTGTGACGAACTTGAAACAGTAATTGATAAGCCAGCCAGCTACTGAAGTATAGAACATCATGAGAAGAATATTTCCGGCAAGACCAAAGTATCCATAAACATGCCAGCCGCTTTCTTTAGGTTCAAGAGCCCTGAAGCCATCAACACTGGAACGCTTTGAAGCTCTACCTACAGCAAACTCCATAGACATGATTGGAATACCCATAATCACAAGAAAAATCAGGTAGAAAAGTACAAATATTCCACCACCGTTCTGACCGCAAAGCCATGGAAACTTCCATATGTTTCCGACTCCAATTGCACATCCTGCGCTTACCATCAAGAATCCTAGTCTGGACTTGAAGCTTTCTCTGTTTTCAGCCATTCATATCCTCCATTACCTGTCTTATATATTAAAGCTCTGTTTTTAAAGCAAAGTGTACAGTATTTGTGTTGAATTTATAACCCAAAAGAACGTTTACGGGAATATTTCTCAGTCCTATAAGTCCCATATCAGTTGAAAAAGACAAACCAACCTCATCTATGAGTGCTCCCTCTGAAGAAGCAACCGCATAAACTCCAGCTCTTGTATCTGAGAAGATAAACATTTCTCCAAAGGTGAAGTCACCTTCCAGATTGTAAGAAAGATACAGTGAACCTTCCACATAGGATGAGTTTTCCTTAAATCTCACAACAGCTTCAGTTTCCGCATTTATCCTTGTTCCAGGAATCTTGAAACCAAGCTCACCGTTTACAGAGCAGAAGAGATTCTTACCCTCAAGGCCACCCTGAAGATTCAGAGACGCACTAAAAAGCTTAGTCTGATAGCCCAAATCCACAAAAAGAGAAAGAAGAATGCTCTTTGAGGAAGCTGCCTCAAACTTTTCTCCTACAGAGAACAAGAAACCTTCCGGCATATCAAAAACGTATTTGAGAGTCTGAACCGCATTGAAAGTCTTATCAAAGTACCATGAGAAGTTGCCGTCCAGTTCAAACCTGGAAGCAAAGTACTGAGTCAGATCAAGAGAAAGAACAGGTTTAATATAGAAGTTCTCGCTATCCAGACTGAAAACACCTCCTGCAGTCAGCAAAGCAGTAAATCCACCTTTAGAAACTCTAAGACCTGTTCCAAGAGCTGTGTCTTCTCTGTAGTAAGACTTCTCTGCCCCTCTTCCGAATGTTTTCCCATCTATTACAGGAGCTCTGAAAACAAACTCAGCAGAGGGAGCAAAACCATAAACATTAAAGCTCTTTGTGGCTTCTTCCAGCTCTGCCTGCTTGCCCTCTCTGAAGAAAACCAGAAAACCAGGAATTGAGGAACCGGCATACTTTGAAAGCTCATCAGAGACCTCAAAACAGGATTCATACCCACGCTCGGCAAGTTCCCTACCAGCTGAGAACTGCATGAACGAAAAACTTTCCACATTACATCTTATCCAGGTTATCTCAGGGTGCTCCATTATCTCAGCCATGGCTGTTCTTCTCTTACCTATATCTATGGAGACATTCAGGGCAGTTATGGCATTCTTAAGATCAAGATCCGGGTTTGAATAGAAAGTTGTGGAAACAATCACGTTATCCGTATACCTATATGCAAAGTTAACAGGAGCAATATTGGCTATTCCTCCATCAATAAGCAGATGGTCCTTGATTTCTATGCTTGAAAAATAGACAGGAAGAGCAAAGGAGCCAAGAAGAGCATCATAGAAATCCCCTTCACAGAGAAGTACAGAGCGCTTTGTGACCAGATCCTCACACATGACTATGACCGGAATCCTCAGTTCTTCAAGTCTTAGACTCTCTCCAAGACAAGACTTGAGAAAACTCACAAACCTGTCTGTTGAGACCAGACCCTGCCCAATGGGGAGGTTCAGATCAAACAGGGAACCAATGTCCACGCTATCTAAGAGATAGAGAATCTGATCAGGAGACAGACCGTAGGCATACAGAAGGCCCACTATGGAGCCCATGGAATTACCTATTATGAAATCCGGAACTATTGAATTCTCTTCCAGGTATCTGAGAACGCCTATATGGGCAAGAGCTCTTGCGCTGCCGCCGGTGAGAACCAGACCAACAGGCTCTCTGTCTCCGGCTTTCTCCTCAACTCTGCTGATAAAAGACTCTTCTCCGTAAACAATAGGAATACCACTTGAGAACAATGAATCATCCAAAGCAGAGAGACTTGAAATAATTATGATTGCAAACAGAATAGAAAGAGCTAGCTTCTTCACAGACGGCTCCTATTAAGACCTGTTTACCGAAGACGGGGCTTGAACCCGTACATCCTCGCGGACACAAGATTTTGAGTCNNNNCGTCTACCAATTCCGCCACTTCGGCAAGTCCTTTAAATAATAAAAGAACTTTTGAATTTGGGCAATACTACCCGGTAATAGCCTTTATCTGTTTCACAGCTTTGTCTGTTTCCTTGACAAGAGACTTCAGAGTCCTCTCATACTCCTTGTCACTGTTGAAGACACCCTTGGAGAGCTTGTGCAACAGTTCTGTAGCCAGATCTATGGTCTTCAGAGTATCCGCACTATCCTTGTCCATCCTGTTGTCGTAGCAGTGCACAGACAAGGCATCATGAGCTTTCTTGGCGTCTTTGAGAATGGAAGACATACTCTTTGCCTCAGATAACAGATTTTTTTTATCTTTTTTTGCGGAAGCGTATTCAGCAACCTTCTTACTCATGTTCATTATGCTGCTTTTTGCTGTATTCAAAGGCTTTTTATAAAGACCCGTACTCTTAACCACCACTGCGGAAACAACCAGACAAACAAGCCAGAAGACGGCCTCTGGAATAAGATTGAAAAAAATCTGGCTCATTTAGCTGCCCCCTTTTTTGAATCTCTGTAGCTCAATGTAATCTGCGGGAACGGTATATTCACCCCACCCTTCACAAGATTCTTGAAATTCTCTTCCTGAAGATCCCAGTTCACCGGCCAGTAATCTGAAGTCTTCACCCAAACCCTGAGAGTGAATGTTATGGAGGAATCCTTGGCAGCAGCGTAGTGAACTGCAGGGGCTGGATTCTTCAGTACAAGTGGATGAGAGAGTGCGTAGTCTAGAAGAATCTTCCTGACCTTCTCTACCTTACTGGCATAATCGACTTCATAGAGAACATCCAGACGTCTGAACTCGTTGGCTGAATAGTTTGTAATCTGAGACCCAAACACCTTACTGTTCGGAACAAAGACATGCTTGTTGTCCGGAGTGTTCAGAATGGTGTGCATAAGGGTCACCTCCTGAACGGTACCGCATATTCCATCAATATCCACGTAGTCATTGACCTTGAAAGGTCTGGTAGAGACAATCATCAGCCCGTTTGCAACGGAGGCAATCACATTCTGGATGGAAAGGCCTATGGCAAGGGTGACAGCTGAGATGGCGCTTACAAAGCCCGTAATAGCTATCCCCATCATATTCATACAATGCAACAGGAACAGCGTATAAACAACAATCTTCACTGCTGTAAGCACAAAGTTCACAAGCGAGTTGTCAAGACGGCTTGTTATAAGCGAATATTTCAGAAGCAGAAGCAGCTTCCTCAGCGCAAGTAGACCCGCAATCAGTATAAAAACCATTATCAGGGCATTAAACCCTGACTTTGTGAAAAACTCTTTCAACTGTTCTAACATTTCCTGCATATCTCTTCCCGTCCTCTCCTTTTACAGAGTCCTGTACTCAATACTTATTTCCAGCTGGCGCTGCTTCAGATCCGAAACAGCCCTGCTCTCTATCCCCACCTTGGACTGCAGTTCCGCTATCTGCTTGTCCATCAGAGCTTTCTGACTTTCCAGTTGGAGAACCTGAGCCTCAAAATCCTCTTTTCTGGAAGTGTGAAGCTCCACCTGTTGCTCAAATTCCAGAAACTGTATGTTCAGATTCTGCTGCCTAATGTGTCTCATCTCGTTCAACACATGGTTACAGGCCTTTTTCAGGTCCTCCGGTGCCATATTATCAAGCCACTCATCCATGGTAGGAGTTATGATTCTTCCATAATCCTCATACAGCTTTGACAGGTCTTTTTCAACACTTTCAAGCCGTCCTTCCAGATCCCTGAGAGTTATCTTCTCCTCTCCCAGAACGCCCATGGTCTTCAGGGATTCCTGAGTCCTGGATATATCTGTTCTCGTATCTCCAATTGTTTTCCTGTAGTTTTTCTTCTGCTCTTTTATCTCAAGAATCTCTTTGCAGATTCCTTTAGCCCTGTCTCCTGGCATGTTCCCCAGAGCACTGCTGTTGTAAAGCCTCTTGCCACACTCGGTAAAAACAGAATCAAGAGAGGCCCTGTATTTCTGAACCTTCTTTTTTCTTAGAGAGGAGAACAGTTCCCCAACTTTTGAGTTCTTGTTTTCATTTATTCTCTCTTCCAGATCCTTGAGGCGCTTCTCGTACTCAATGTACGGCTTCATGTATCTTTCAAACTCGTGTGGAAGAACTCCGGCGCTGTACATCTCGGTCGCAACCGCTCCAAGAGATGAGATGAGGGTGGAAAGCCTCTCTTCCATCCTGTTTATGGTTCTTGAGGTCTGCTGCAGATGCAAGTCCTTCTTATTTATGGCATCTACAGCTCTTCTTATCTGATTTATCCTCTCGGCTATTGCATCCCTCTCCTCTGTGACCTCACAGATGTCTGCATATGTTCCGTTGCTGTCAGTACAGTTGATGGCCCTGTGGTAAGTGCATGCCACAGCACCTAGATCCGCATACAGATCACAGAGGGCTTTTTCGGACTTTTCCACATCCTTTCTCAACTTTTCTATCTCAGCGTTAGACACACTCATGCCTAGTAGTCTACCATACTTTTCTTAACAAAATAAATCCGTTATAATGCATTCAAACTATTCAGGAGTGACAAATGTCTGATATATCAGCCGAAGAAAAAGCTAAGGCAATTAGAAATCTCGTGGCTGAGATGAAGCTTTATAACAATCCGCAGGAACTTGAAGATCTCAAGAAACTTATCAGAAAGAATGTTCCTTTCACCATGCGCGGATACTTTTCAGCTTATCTCTACCTTAAGGCAGAGGGTTCTCTGAACTCCAGACGCCCACGCCCGAGAAACCAGGGACGTCCTGCTGAGCACGGAGCAAAAAACAACGACGGTTCATCACTTTATATTAACGTTGGCCGCCAGAGCAGAGCTACAGCCAAGGATCTTGCAGCTTTTGTATGCAAGGAGTCGGGAATTGAGAGTTCACAGATACTCTCAATTGTATTCAAACAGAATTTTTCCTTTGTAATTGTTGACACTGCAGTTGCAGAAAAAGTTGTCTCAGATGTCAACGGTAAGGAATTCAAGGGCCGCAAGGTCAAGATGAGCCCCAGCAAGGAAAAGAATGCAGAATAACAAACTGAAGATAGACTGTCTGCAGACCGGCATGTTGCAAACAAACTGCTACTGCCTTTTCAGAACAGGTCCGGACGGCTCTATGCACAAAGCAGTTATTGACCCGGGTGATGATATCCGGGTCATTCTATCTTCCCTCTCAAAATTGGAAGGCAATCTTGATTACATACTTCTCACCCACGCCCACTTTGACCATCTTCTGGCTCTGAGTGCACTGAAAGCCTCTTTTCCGCAGGCTCTTGTCTGCATAGGAGAAGAAGAACCCTACAGCGTGGAAACAATAGTCTCAATAGCAAAGAACGCCCTTGGCCCCACCTTTTACTCAACACCCCTCTCAGACCCGTCTTTCTCAGTTCCGCCTGCAGATATGCTTATGAAGGACGGACAGGAGATCTTTGGAATGAAAGTCATCCACACCCCCGGACACACAAAGGGCTCCCTCTGCTTTCTTGATGAAGAAGATAAAGTTCTTTTTTCCGGAGACACCATGTTCTGCGGAAGCCATGGAAGAACCGACCTTGGAGGAGACATGGATGACATGAAATCCTCCCTGATGGAGTTGTTGGCTCTGGATCCGGAAACAACGGTTCTGTGCGGCCATGACGGACCCACGACCATAGGAGAAGAGAAAGGCAGATATGAGTTTTAGAACTTTCACTGAAACGCACGCTGATTTCTATCAGCTGATTAAATTCCTGGTCTTGAGCCTGATAGCCTCGGTTGTTGAGTTTGCGGTCTTTGCCCTGTGTAACTATGTTATTTTCAAAAATGTCGGAGACGCCCCGGTAGTCTGGTTCATCTTCAACTACACCTCTGCAAACGGAGGCCTTTGCGCCTTCCTGTCCATGGCCATCTCATACGCAGCGGCTCAGGTAACG
Source organism: Spirochaetales bacterium UBA1265 (assembly GCA_002308475.1). Taxonomy (GTDB): domain Bacteria; phylum Spirochaetota; class Spirochaetia; order Sphaerochaetales; family Sphaerochaetaceae; genus UBA1265. The sequence continues at coordinate 14,937 of DBVL01000127.1, forward strand.
AATTTCATCATCCAAAGAAAATACACTTTCAAGGCTAAGAACAATGCCCTCCTCAGTGCCTTTCTCTACACCCTCATGGTCTTGGGAACCTACGTTTTTGTCATGTGGCTTCCGTCCGTCATAGGTCCTTTCTTCTATGGAGCACTGGGTGCTGACCTGGGCGCTGTTGTGGTTAAGATTCTTTGTCAGACCTCCTCAGCCCTGATTCAGTTTCCAATCAACAAGTTCGTGGTCATGAAAGTCTGAGTTTATAGGGCCAGCCTCTCCTTTGATTCTATTATTCCTCCACACAGAACCCTGTCACCATCATAGACCACCCA